>SLGK01000095.1 GCA_007123775.1 Anaerolineae bacterium
CGGCCGTCGCCATAAACCAGCCGCGCTCCGGCCATGCCAGCGTTCGGTCGGCTGTCCAGACAATCAACCAGATGGCGCGTCGCGCCCGGTCGGACCAGGGTATCAGGATTAAGCAAAAAGTAAAAACGGGGTTGGTCAGCCGCGGCGGCCTTCATGCCTTGATTGTTCGCGGCACCAAAGCCAACGTTACGCTTGTTGGAAATGATGCGAACGTGGGGGAAAAGGTTTTCCAGCAAATCGACAGTGCCATCGGTGGAATCATTGTCAACTACCCAGATACGGCCGTTTAGTCCAGACCGTCGCATATCGGTACAAACCGAACGCAGACAGTTCGCCAAATACGCACGTACATTCCAGCTTACAACGATTACTGCTATGTCAATGCCAGCCACGTTTACACCACACCTGTTACACTCTAAAACCTATAATTAAACCTCAACTTTGCTCGATTTTTAAGTGTAACGGGATGGGGGTAATGTAGCCAATGACACTTACCGATGCTTAATGAAAATAGTGCGTAGCCAATGGCTACGCACTACGCACTTCGCACTACGGAACAAGTCTAATCATCACACGACTGCGAAGCAAAATCAGCCGGTAAATCAATCAAAATATCCTGTACGTCCACGCGGGTATTGACGACCTGTACGTCCTCATGGATCAGGCCAGCCCACATCGGCTGAGGATTGCGTTCACCCAGCGGACCTACGATACGAATACTGCCGGTGACAACAGCCCGTGTGCCAGGCATCAGGTAATAATAGTCACCAATTTTCTCCAGGTCATCTGGCCCGCCAATGGCCCAGCGATAGGGATAGTTGGTAAGTTCATTCTCAAAACCAATGCCCACCCGGAACGCGCCTGATTCGGTGTGCCAGCCCAGCGTGTTGTAGTTCCAGTCTGAATCATACACAGTGCCGGGGGCCGGCCCGGTGGTGCGGAGGGGTGTGGTGCCGTAGTTTTCAACGGTGAGCGTAAAAGTTAAGGTATGGCACAGAGGCACCGAGCGCGTGTTAAATTCAACGGTGCGATCGGTGGGTGGCGGGAAGATGAGGCCGCGCGGGACGCCGCCAAACTGGATGGTCACTTCATCGGCCACGCGCACTTGCTGGCCCACGCGGTCCTGGGCCACAGCGATGATGGGATAGGTGCCGTCAGGGGGTGGGGTGGCCCCCCGGTCTACACCCCCTTCGTAGTCAAAGTAGTGGCGACCGGGCATGTTGGCCGGGGTGGCCCGCTCCTGCTCGGCAATGGGAACTTCACGGCCGTCGGGCATTTGCAAAAAGACGCGCAGACTTTCGACTTCTTTAGCCAGGTAAAGCTGAATAAGCAGTCGGTCGTCGATGCCGTCTCTGTTGGGGGTGAAGATGGACTTGTCAAGAGAAAAGTCGCGGATTTCGGGCAGTTGGGTGTCGGCGTCGGCAATGGTGAGTTGACCGGTGGCTTGTTCGACACGGCCGTTATCATCTACAGCCTCTATGGTCCAGGTGTAAAGGCCATTTTGCAGCACGCGGAACAAAATATCACCATCGATTTGCTCACCGGATAAGCGGTAACCGTCAACGATGCCGCCAAAATAGACCTGATACTCTCCGGCACCGCGTGGCAGGTTATTTCTAAAGTGGAATCGGTCGCCAGCTTCATTTTCAAAATAGATGGAGACGTGGGCATTGCGGGCCAGCATATAGCGGATCAGCGTAATATCGGTATCGCCGTCGGCATTGGGACGAATCTCAGTGTGCTGAAAAGAGACATGACGCAGCAGGCTATCATCACCACGCACCAACCGCCAGCCAATCAGAACGGCCGTTACCACTACCAGCAGCGCCACGACAACGATAATTTTCAGAGCATGTGGTTGTTTTTCTAACATGAGGCTAGTTTACCAAAGGGAAGGTCCTGGGGCTAACGTCGATTGGCCCACGTTTACCTGTCGCTCAGTTGGCTTGTCGCACCGAGTGGGCAATGCTACAATGCCGCTGTTAGGACAATGGACGATGAAAAAGGGGTATGGTTCAAGTCAGCTTGACAATTCACTGACCGAGGACGGAGGACGAAAGACCAATAGCTAGAGCAATTCCGTCACTTCGACAAGCTCAGTGCAAGCTCTTCGTCTTCGGTCTTCCGTCAAAATTTGTAAAGTTGGCTGCCAGGGAGCAGTGAACCATGCCGAAAAAGGATACTTTATGAAAAATTATGGTGCGGATCGCTGGTGGCCGTTTGCTGAAGGGGGCGGTTCAACTATTCTGGTGGTGTCGGCGGTGTGTACGGCCGTTTACCTGCTCTACCAACGCTACCCCTCCCCTCTGACACGCGGGCTGCACTGGCTGGTCACCGGCCTGTGGCTGCTTATCCTCTACTTCTTCCGCGACCCCAACCGCCACTTCAGCGGCGATCCGGCTCTCTTCCTTAGCCCCGGCGATGGGGAAATTGTGGACATCGTTTATGAGCGGGAAGAGCGCTATCTGCAAAGTGACGCGGTGCGAATCAGCATCTTTCTCTCCATTTTTGATGTGCATGTACAACGCGTACCCATTGCCGGACGAGTAACGGCCGTTGACCAACGGCCCGGCCAATTCCTACAAGCCTTCAAACCAGAAGCTTCTGAAGTCAACGAATTTATTGCCATGCTGATGGAAACCGATTATGGACCGGTCATGATCAAACAAATCGCTGGCATCCTGGCCCGCCGCTGCGTCAACTATTTGCGACCCGGCCAGCAGGTTGCTCGCGGACAGCGTCTTGGCCTGATCAAATTTAGCTCCCGCGTCGATATTTTTCTGCCGCCCAGCGCCGAGCTACTCATTACAGTCGGCGACAAGGTACACGGCGGGCTAACCCCCATCGCTCGGCTCAAATAAACCATAGACCTTTCACTACCCGACCACCTGACTATGTGACTACTCGACTACCTGACTACTCGACTACCTGACTATCTATGAAGAGCAAATACCGCTACATCGTCCCCAACGGGATTACCTTTATCTCACTAACGTGCGGCATTTTGTCAATCATGCTGGCCGCTACCTACCAGCTAGAAGTTGCCGGTATGTTGATTCTGGTTAGTTACGTCCTTGACTTGCTGGACGGGGCCACAGCGCGGCGATTGCAAGCCAGTTCGGCCTTTGGCCTACAGCTTGATTCACTGGTCGATATGGTCAGCCTGGGCACAGCCCCAGCCATTCTCGTCTTTATGCACCTGCAAGCCAATGGCATTAACAGCGGCTGGGTCTGGCTGTTTGTCGTACTCGTACCGCTGGGCGGCGCCTTCCGCCTGGCCCGCTTCAACCTGTTGCCGCCCAAAGAAGGTGGCGAACGGGATTCGATGGGGTTAACCATTACCTCGGCTGGGGCTACGCTGGCCCTGGCCGTATTGGCCGATATTTCCATTGAAGCCGAATATCTGCCAGACGTTCTCTTTATCTTTTTGATGGGGCTGCTTTTTGTTTTGATGGTCAGCAAAATTCCATTTCCGTCTTTCTTCTGGATATTTGCCAGCGTCCGGCAGAGTGCGGCCCTAGTTGTTTTGTTTGTTTTGTCGCTGCTGGTGACAACGTTTTTTACTGCCTGGTTTTTCTGGCAAAATGTCTATCTGGGCTTTTCGCTGCTGCGAGCCGGATACAAAACCTGGAGATAATTATGTCAAATTGGGGCAGGCGTTGGCGTCAGTTTGAAGGGGACGCCATTTACTGGTACCAGAAATTGGTAGGCAGGACAGTGCGCTGGCAAATTGAGGGACGACAGAATTTAACATTGGCGCAGGCCAGCAAACGGCCGTTTCTGTGGAGCTTATGGCACGGGCTGTCTCTCCCTTTTATCATGTATGGCTACCGTTTTATGAATCCGCACGATTTTTGTGTGGTGGTGGTGGGCGACGAACGCTCTGACGTGCTGCAACAACTGGCCGAACGCATCGAAGCCAGCACCTACGCCGTCGATATGCAGGGCAATCCCATGGCCGCCGGTCGGGCCGTGCTGCGCGTTATCAAAGCCATGAAAAAGGGTAAGCAGTCGATGCTGGCTCCTGACGGGCCAGACGGCCCGGCCTTTATACCCAAGCCGGGCGTGACCTTTCTGGCCCGTAAAACAGAAGGGGTGGTAATGCCGGTAGGAACCTGGGCCTGGCCGGTCGTTAAACTGCCCCGTTGGGACCAATATTTGATTCCGCTCCCTTTTGCCAAGATTTACATCGCTTTTGGCGAGCCAATTTTCGCTACGAAAGATGATGATGAAACAACCTTGAAGGAGAAGATTTCGCAGGCGTTAACGGCCGTGCGCCACAAAGCGCGTCAAATGGCTGGCATTCCCCAAACAGCCGAATGAAACTGGCATACCATTACCCATAAATAGCCAACAGGACCATGGGCGTTACATACGCCTCTATAAGAGCCGCCAGCAGCAGCAAGGGCAGCGCTAACCCCACCAAAACGCGGGCAAAATCAGCCGCATGGAGCAGAAAGGCTTCGCTCAGGGTGCGCTCTGGCGGCGGGGCAATGGTAGCCGCGTGCCAGCGCAGCCCGGCCGCAAAGACCAACAGCAAAGCCGGCAGCTCGAGCGAGGCATGGGGTAAAATGGTCGCCAGCAGAAAGGTGAGCGGATTTTCACCCGCCAGGCTGAACTGGGCCGCCAGATAGCCAACTACCCCCCAGGGTAAGGCAAAAATCAGAACCCCCAACACGCCAAAGGTAAAAACGCCCACCAGGGCCGCCAGGGCGATCACGCGCAAATTGTGGAGGAACACGACAAGCGGAAAGGCTGGCGTAAATATGGACAGCCCGGCCAGATTGGTAGCCAGCACCTCGCCACTTAGTTGTGCCTGAAAGTCGGCCGGAAAAGGATAAGTGTAGGCCATAAAAACGCCCATCCCTAAAGCGCCGGCCATAGCGACCAGCAAAGTTCCCCCAGGCAACCGCAGTTGGGGCAAAACGGACAATGTTTGGCGGTACCAGGTAATGGGGTTGGGATAACGGCCGTTTTCTCCCTTGCCACTAAAACGACGCCACCACTGCCGCCCAATCCAGCCCAGATCAAGCTGATCAAACTCTCGCCCCAGCAGCTCCTCCCGGTTAAAAATAGCCAGGCCCATGCGCATCAGGACCAGCACGGTAATGGCCAACGCTACAATCAGCCACCATATACCCACATGATTCCCCCAAAACAGGGCCGCAGCCTCGGCCTGAATCAGCAGCGCCATGGGCACTATGATAAAGCTGGCCAGCAGATTAGAGGCCCGCACAGTGGTTGCCTGACTGGAAATAATGACCGCGCCCGCTACCATAATCATCCCTTGCAGCGTGGTCAACAGAATCGTTTGTACAAAAAGCTGCGGCGTAGCCACCCAGCCAATCGTAAGCCACAGCCCGGTCAGGTAAACGCCAATGCCCAGATAAGCCGCCAGCAAGGGGGGAATAAGCGAGGCCAGCATCTTGCCCAGGTAAAGCTGCAAGTTGGTCAACGGTGTAGACAGCAGCGGCTCCAGGCTCTTGCGCTCCTTTTCGCCCACGAACGCTTCCAGAGCAATCACCAGCGAAAACGACATGGGGAAGAAACCTACCACCAACAGTAAGAAGGGGATCAATTGGTTGGCAATAATCTCGGCGCCGTAGTCGGAAACAAAACCAACCAGCCGTTGGGCGGTAAAGTTCATCAACGCTGGGAAGAAGAGTGTTAGCAGCACAATGGGGATCATAATGCGCCAATCCCGAAAGGCGTCTTGAACCTCGCGCCGGGTAACAACCAGGGCCATGCGCAGGTCGTGGCGGGTGAAGGGTATGGAGGGGGGGGATGGGTTTAGGGTAGTCATTGTTAGTCGGGTGGTCGGGTGGTCAAGTAGTCGGGTGGTCGGGTGGTCAAGTAGTCGGGTAGTCGGGTAGTCGGGTAGTCAGTGGTCTGCGGTCTGTTTTTCTCTGTGCATCTCCGCGTGTCCTCCGCGCATCTCCGCGTACTGGCTTTTATTTTTCTACAACCCGCAGGTAAACTTCTTCCAGGCTTTGGCTGACCTCCTTGAGGGAGACGACGCCCAGCCCCAGGCCGGTCAGGCGGCGTACCAGGTGGGGGTTGGTCCGCACGGGGTCGGGGGTGCGGTAGCGGAGGCAGTTGCCCCGGACCCACTCAATTGTGACCAGGTCGGCCAGTTCGGTTAGCTCGCCGTTGGGGCTGCGGTCTAGTTGTAACTCCAGTTGGGGGTTGCCCAACAGTTGGGCCTTGAGCGAGATAGGCGTGCCTTCGGCCACAATGCGCCCTTGCTTGACGATGGCAATGCGGTCGGCCAGACTCTCGGCTTCGGCCAGGTTGTGGGTACACAGGATGACGGCGTTCTTATCGGCACGGACCTCGCGGATAGCATCGCGGACCAGCTTGGCACTGTGGGGGTCCATAGCGGAGGTGGGTTCGTCGAGCAGCAGCACGGCCGGCCGGTGCAGCATAGCCCGAATTAGCCCCACCTTTTGGCGCATCCCTTTGGAGTACTCACCGAGGCGGCGTTCTTCGGCCCCGGCCATGCCAAAACGGGCAAAGGCGGCCCGGCCGCGTCGCAAGATTTCGTCGTCGCTGAGGTTGTATAAACGGCCGTAAAACAGCAAATATTCCAGCCCGCTCATACGGCCGTATAAGCCCGGCTGCTCAGTCAACATGCCAATGGAGCGGCGCACCTGATCCGCCTGCGTCACCACGTCAAAGCCGTTGATCCGTGCCCAGCCCTGCGTGGGGCGCAAGATGGCCCCCAGCATACGGACGGTGGTCGTCTTGCCGGCCCCGTTGGGGCCAAGTAACGCCAGCAGTTCGCCCGCCCGCACCTTGAGACTGATGTTGTAAACGGCCGTAAAATCGTCAAATCGTTTGTTAAGTTGTTCCGCTTCAATCATCATAGACATGTTCATCACCTTTTGAGTATAAATGATTGATTGGCCCAGGACAATGGCTACAATCGGCTATTCAGCGAACGGTAATGCAGACCGCTAGACCTGACGCTTGAGCCAGCGCCGGCCGCCAACCAAGATCATCATCAGCAAGATAATCGTCAGCGAAACAACCGTTGCCACCGGCAGTTCAATCGTAGCCAGAACCGTCGTGCGGCTGTCTAAGCGGACCAATTCTACCAGGGAACGGCCGATACCATACGCCACAAAATAGAGAGCCGCCAACTCCCCCGTTTGCAGCAGGTGGCGGCGATTTTGATAGAGCCAGAGCAGCAGCAAAAACGTGCCCAGGCTCCAGAGCGACTCATACAAAAAG
The DNA here is from genome assembly GCA_007123775.1 of Anaerolineae bacterium. GTDB lineage: Bacteria > Chloroflexota > Anaerolineae > Promineifilales > Promineifilaceae > SLGK01. The sequence goes on from SLGK01000095.1 coordinate 7,234, forward strand.
GCGGGGTGGAAGGTGCTAAAGTCGGCAAAAGCGGGCAGGCGAAAAGCAGGGTCAATCTGAACAGCCCAGGGGAGATCGGTGGGACGGCCGTATAGCTCCTGATTGAAAAAGTTAGCCCAGCGACCAAACGCCTGCCCCAACGCCAGGCCGATTACGGCCAAATCCAGCCAGCCCCAAAACGGCAGCCGCGCCCGGCGCGTGTACCACCAAACGCCCAGCGCACCGCCAATAATACCCCCATAAATACCCAGCCCGCCCCGACGCAGGTTAAAAATCTCGCCCGGATTGTCCAGATAATCCTGAAACGAGCTAAAGGCGGTCATACTGGGCGATGGGGTCAACACATGGTACAGACGCGCACCGATTACTCCCAGAATAAGGCAAACCAGCAGCCCGCTCCACACATGCTCTGCATTCCACTGCCGCCAGGCCGGGTCATCTAGCCAATCGACCGCCAGCGCGGGATCAGCTTTCAGGGCCGCCGCCAGCCGCTCCCGATCGGCCGTGGGCAGTGAAATCTCGGCAGGATTGCTGCCCCAGGCCCAGAGCAGCTTGCCCATCGTGGTCAGGCCACGCCGCTGGAGGTGGGTTTGCAGGTCGTCAGGGAGAGGGAAGGAGGATAACGGCCGTTTGGCCACAGCCCTCGGCACCGTCTCTGTAAAAACCTGCCGCGCCCGTGCCGCAGCCAGCGTGGCCACCACATAACAACCCAGCCCAATACTGGCCGCAATCACCACGCCATACCAGTATACCGGCAAACCAAAGAGGTCAAACGCCACTCGATTCGGCACAAAACCGGTCGCCAGATGCACCCCGTACAGCATCAGCAGTCCAACTGCCGCAACGCCAATCAAAAACCAGTATCGAGGCCATGTCGCTAAGCGGGACCAATATCGTTTTGCCATAATTGTGTCGGAAAATAAGGTCAGATCAACGTATTCCATAACGCGGCGAAGCCGCAACCAAAGTCATCAAAGATTGCACAGATTTCGCAGATTTTATTTTTCCATCTGCGTAATCTGCGGAATCTTTGACAAAGTTAACGCACATGGCGCAAACTTTGCGGAGTAACGCCGTATTGCGTAGCACTTACTGGTTACGCAATACGCAATACGGAATACGCAACACAGATCATCAACCCCAAAAGCCATTACGCTTCAGCTCTATGCCTGCTTTGCTGCCAGACGTGGAACATACGCTGCCCCATCGTAAAATATGTAAGAACGGCCAGAATAATCAGCGCCACCTGGGGCAAATTCAGCACCAGGAAGAACATCATGACGGCGTACCGTTCTACCCGGCTCATGATACCGATTTTGCAAGAATAGCCCAGCGCCTCCGCTCGCGCCCGCGTGTAGCTCACCATCAGCGAGCCAGTAATAGCCACATACGCCACCCCCAGCATCACCGTATCTTCCTGCGCCACGTAGTAAAGAATAAACCCGGCAAACAGCACAATTTCGGCCACGCGGTCCAACGTAGAATCGAGGAACGCGCCGAATCCCCCCTGTTTGCGTCCCAGTTTGCGGGCCAACGCCCCATCCAGCGCATCAAGGGGGGCGATAAAGAACATGGCGACCGCCGCCCACTGCATCTGACCGATAGCCAGCAGCCAGGCAAAAAAGAAATGGGCCACCACGCCCAACACCGTCAACAAATCGGGGGAGAGGCGATAACGGGCCATAAAGGTGACGATGGGGTCGATGATGAATTTCGTCCGCGCCCGCAAGAAGTCGGTAAATGTTACCTTGCCCGGTGCGGAAGGGTTTTCAGATTGGTTCATAAATCGTTATCCAAAGGCAGATTATTATCAAGTGGGATCGGATGCTATCTAATGCAGCGTACCCTGTCAAGCAGATTACTTGACGACAGTTCGCCTGTTATTGTACAGTATTGGCGCAAAGCCAACACCCAACCAGCAGTTAGGTTAAGCAATATATCAGATATAAAGCTGTAAGGAGGGTTTTATGAACCGTCTTGTCTGGCTGCTGGCGGCCTTTGGCCTGCCTGTATTGGTGTTGTTATCATTTGTACAGTTGAGTAATGGGATACAGGCGGCAGAAACGGCCGTTTACCTTCCCGCCCGTCTATCGACCCACCCCACATCAGACCCCCTGGCCCTCATCATCAACGAATGGTCCCAGGGCAACGGCGGTACCAAAGAATGGGTTGAGCTGCTGGTGGTCAGCGGCCCACTCGACCTGCGCGGCTGGAACCTGGCCGGAGATGATCAATCCCCCTCATCCGTTACCTTTGCCCCTCACGCTCTCTGGAACAACGTGCCAACGGGGACACTCATCCTCATTTACAACGGCAGCCAACCTGATGATATTTTGCCCCCGGACGACAATGACCTCACCGACTGTCGCCTGGTGCTGCCCCACAACAACGCCTCCTACTTCAGCGGCGGCTGGCCGGCCTTCCATAACACCAGAGAAACCGACAACCCGATTATCCGGGATGGGCAGGGCAACGTGATTCATGACTTTTCCACAGACCCCGGCACCGGCAGCCGGCCGGGCGCCCATCAGAGCGTCCAGTTCAACGGCAATACCGCGCCCGGAGTCAGCGATACGGGCCTGTGGAGCGTCGAACCGGCGGCCAACGCCAGTCCGGGGCAGGGCAACGGCGGCATCAACAGCGAATGGGTCGATGGCCTGTGCCAGCTCCATGATCCGCCGCCCACGCCCACGCCGGGACCCTCGCCCACACCAACGGCAACATGGTCCCCCACACCATCGCCGTCACCTACGCCATCGCCCACGCCCTCACCCACACCAACACCAATCCTGGAAGCGGACCTGGAACTGGTCAAAACAGCCCCGGCCGCTGTGCCCATTACCGGCACCCTAACCTATACCCTGACGTTAACCAACCTGGGGACGTTGATGGCCACGGACGTCATCCTCACCGACACCTTACCCGCTCCCCTGGCGCTGCTAGCCGATGATGGCCAGTTCCCGTACACCCAACCGGCACCCAACCTGATTGTGTGGGAGATTGGCACGCTAGGGACCGATACGGCCGTATCCCTCCACTTCACCACCACCATCGCCCCCGCTGCGACCGGCTGGCTGACCAATACCGCCTGGGTAACAACGGCCGTTACCGAAACCAACCTCAGCAACAACCAGAGCAGCGCGGCCACTCTGATTGTTGACAATCGCCCCCCGCTCGTCCTGATAGATGCGGTGCTGTACGACGGCTACGAACTCAACGACATGGACGAAGGTGTGGCCCTACGTAATTTAGCCGATTACCCGGTTGACCTGAGCCAGTGGCGGTTAATCAACGCCACCGGTAACCGCGTCGCCATCATCCCCGATGGGACCACCCTGCCGCCCCACGCCGTTTTTTGGCTGGCCCGCAACGGCCCCGCCTTTGAACGGCAGTTTGGCTTCGCTCCCGACCTGGTGCTGAGCGGCTGGCCCATCCTGGGCAACAACGGCGGCACGGTCGTGTTGCGTGATGCGGCCAACAACATTATCGACGTGATGGTCTACAAACAGGGGGACATCACCCATGAAGGCTGGGTCGGCCCGTCCGTGGAGCCTTACCGGGTGGGCACACTGTTTGGTGAGGAGGGGCAAATTTTGTACCGGATGCGCGATCAGACGACCGGCCTGCCCGTGCCCGATACGGACAGCGCGGCTGATTGGGCCCAATCAACCTGGGACGTGATAAACGGCCGTAAAATTCAGTACGCCGGTTGGGAAATGGATCGCTTTTTCTTTCCGTATGTGGTCACAGAAACGGCCGTTATCACCCTCTCTATTGCCCCCGACAACAGCTACGACACCCTGGTCAACTTCATCGCCAGCGCGCAGCAAACCATCACTATCGAAAGCATGACCTTTGAGCATCTGGGGCTGGCCAATGCACTGGTACAGGCCAGCCAGCAAGGGGTCAGCGTTACCTTGCTGCTAGACGGCACACCGCCCGGTGGCTATACCAACCAGGGCCGCTATGTTTGTCAGCAAGTCGAGCTGGCAGGCGGGGCCTGCTACTACATGGCCAGCGACCAGGAAAACCGGGTTCGCAGCCGCTACCGGTTTCTGCATACGGAAACGGCCGTTTTCCACGGCACCTTCCCCTTTGAGCTAATCCAGGGACCAGAGAACGCCCTACGGGACATGGATGGGCTGCTGGGGCTGGTCAACCGGGCCGGTATGGGGGATGTGGTTTTAGTACAACAGTTGACGGAACGGCCGTATTGGGGTACTTCCAACAGCAATCCCCAAGACGACCCCAACCCCCGCCTCGAAGCCTACCTGGCCGCCGCCCGGCGCGGGGCCTCCGTCCATCTAATGCTCGATAGCTACTTCGACAGCACCCACGTGCCCAACAGTAACCACGCCACCTGTGTCCGTGTTAGAGCCATTGCCCAGGCCGAACAACTAGACCTGGACTGCGCCACCGTCAACCCCACCGGCCAGGGCTTGCATAACAAAATGGTACTGGTCCAGACGGATGGTCATGGTTACGTCCACCTGGGCAGCCTTAACGGCACTGAACAGTCAAACAAAGGCAACCGGGAGTTAGCTATTCAGTTCCAGTCAAACGAAGCCTATGCTTATCTGGCTGCCATGTTCTGGCGCGACTGGCCCTACCGGCTTTATCTACCCCTGACCTTTAACGGTTACATTGGCCCAACTAACCATGTCCTGATCAGCGAAGTCCTTTACGACCCCTTTGGTCCTGATGTGGCTGAATTCATCGAGATAGTTAATCCCACCGGTACGCCAATTGACATCAGTGGTTATGGCATTGGTGATGCAGCCCATCCCGACGATTACGAAGATATGCGCCGCTTCCCGCCGGGAACCATTCTGGGGCCACAGCAAACCATTGTGATCGCCACCACCGCCACCGGCTTCTTCGACTACTTCGGCTTCTATCCCGATTATGAAGTGGTCGAAACCCATCCCAATGTGCCATTACTACCCAAAGACCCCTATTGGGGCCACCCCGACACCTTTATTCAATTGGGCAACCACGGTGATGAGGTTTTATTACTGGATCCGAACAACCAACTGGTCGATATATTGGTATATGGCAACGGCTACTATCCGGGCGTCGAACCTTGTCCACTGGTAGCTTCTCCCGGCCGCAGCCTGGAACGCTACCCCTACTGGCGTACTACCGGCCACTGCCCCACCGATTTCCGCGAGTGGCCTTTCCCCAACCCAGGCAGTCTGCCATGAAACACAGCAAAGCCCACCGGTCAGTTGATTTGACCGGTGGGCGATGTTATCTCAAAAAGTCTTTTGGAGGAATTACCTGGCTGTGATTAACTAACCACCAAACAAATCGGCGGGGTCCACACCGGGATTACTGCCAGGCTCAATTGGTGTACCAGCACGCGTTGTAATTAAACTCTCGTGTATGATAGCAGGCGTTTCGTAAGCTTCACGCTTATCTGTATCACGACGTTTTGTGGACTGGTTTTGTATCGTTGTTCTCATCTGCAACTCCTAACCTAGAGTAAGTAACCTTTGCAATTATGACTTATCTTATACCATGTGTCAATAACTCCCCTATTATAGGATCGCAAACATTACAATTTAGATTACAAAAGATAAATCAAGCTATTTCGCTAGTGTTTCCGCCGCTTGGCCCAACCGCCGGGGTTGGGCCAAGCAGCAGTGGTTACGTATCACAACCACCAGCCATACAGGCCAGTTCTTGAGCGGCCGTTGTCAGATCTTCCTCTTCATAACGGTAGATTTTGGCAAAGTCGATGTCGGGGAATTTACTTGCCAACTGCTCATAGGTATCCCGATCAATCTCGACGTAGGGCATCTGATCATACTGGGCGTCAAAAGCGGGCAAAAAGGCCATACCGCCAATCTTGTCCTGATGCTCCCAAATCCATTTGATCAGGTCCAACACCTCATGGGGCTGGTAGGTAATGGTGACGCTGGGATTGTGTTCAGTGTAGTTGATTTTGTTTTGCAGCCAGAATTCACACTGTTCCAGGGCGGTGCGTTGGGTACGGGTAACGGCCGTTTCTGGCGACTTCACCGGGAAATGGACGACCCAGGTCGTGGCATTCTCCCGCGTCTGGCCGTTTTCCGGGTCCAGCGGCGCCCCGGCGTCACGTAGCACCTTGAAGACCGGGCTGTGCGCCCCCACGCGCACGTTGCGAATGTAATAGGGTGCCCAGCGTGCGTGCAGCCCCGACGAAGAGTTGACCAACTGAGAAGAGTTACCCGAAGGCTTGACACAAGTCACCGATGCCGACTGGTTGATCCCCAAGGTTTGGGCATACGTCCGGTTGGTCTCCACGGCCACCTGGCGCAGCTTCTGTTGAATCTCCGGGTCCTGTGCGGCCGGGCTGTCCATCTGGCCGTTCAGGTCCACGCCCAGCAGCCGTTCCTCGGTGCAATTCTTACGCCATTCTTCACGCAAGCCGGGAAAGTAGGTGGCCATTGACTGAATCGTGCCGAGAATGGTCGCCAGTTCCACCTTCTCACGCAGGCTGTCGTAGTCATCATCAGCGCGGGCGATGGCGCTGGTCAGGTTGCAGAATTGGTAGGGGCGCAAGATGATCTCCCCGCACTGCAAATTGTTGAGATAAGTCCATTTACGCTTACCATTACGTGTCTGGCTTTCCCAGCCACCGACAAAAAAGTTATGAAACTCATCTACTGTGCCATTATAAACATCTTCGTAACCATCTGGCTCTACGGAAACAACACGATGATTAAACATAGTGGCCGACTCTTGCAATTGGCCATAAGTACGGAAGGGTGAACTGGAACGAGAAATCTCAGCACTAATTCCCCTGGCCCGGCAAGCGGCTACCCATTCATTTTTAAGGGGTTGACGGCCTAACTCAAACCCCAGTTGGCTGTAAACCTCAAGCTGCTGTTGACGAATTTCTTCCTGGCGTGTGGCATGGGATTCTTGAATACGGCTGAGCATAAGGCTACGATTGCGCTGCCATTGTTGGGTAGTAGCACAGCTATGACTACACACGCCCGCTTCACGTTGTTTACGCGGGGCCAGGAAAGGCTCACCACACACCTCGCACCGTTTTCTGAAGTAAAGCTGCCCCTCGACAATCTCACAATCATAACCCATTTCTGTGTAATGCTGGTAAGAGTGTACGACACGCGGATCGGCTTCAATATAATCAAAGCCCAGCTCTAAAGCAGCCCACTTTGCCAATCCCAAGACACCACCCAGGTGCGCCTCACGCCAGGCACTAAATGCTTGGGGCAGGCCATTTTCCTGTGCGTAGGTAATCCAATCACTGGTAGAGTAGCGGCGTTGTAATCGCTGTGTTAAACGTAACGCATGTTGTTTCAACTCTTCATGGGTGACGCCTGAATAACGGCCGTTTCGTTTTCCACTAACTGCCTCGGACAAATTTTGGCGGTAAGTGGCCCATTGATCTTCTGTCCATTCCTCAGCGGCCCGTACCATCGGGTTATTTTCACCCCGCATTTGCTCACCATGTAAAGCATCATGATCTTTTTTACGCATGATCTCTAGATTCTCAGGCGCGTTATTGGCTGCCTCAAAATCTTTATGGTGAACAACATAACCACGAGGAATTTGTAGGCCATCGTTGTGGTAAAAAGCGGCAATCAAGCGATGTTCAGCCTGATTTTGGCGGGAACCGTTGTTGATCCATAAATAATCTTGTGAACGAGAATTAGCATCTTCAAAAATATCCTTAATAGAAGCCTCGAACCGGGTCATCACGTGCAATCTATCACCAGGGTTCAGGTTCTCCACAGTAACATATTCACCAGATTTAAGGCGGAATTTGTGATTGCCGGTTACACGGATCGTGGCGCCATCATCCAGAGTTACTTTATAGATCGGAAGCTGCTGACCGGTGAGGCGTGGATGACGCAGCCAGCGCACAGTGATTTTTCCGCGATCATCCAGGCAATATACGGGAACATCCTCATCGTTCTGGGCCAATTGGGCAATGGGTACCTGACCCCGTCCGTCGGCCACAGCCACCAGTGTATCGCCTGTTACGCAGGGATTGGTACCAAAAGCCGCCACCTGCCGCCGTTCGGGCCGGTTCTCAACGGCCGCTTTCCGGTTGAAAATGCCCGGCTCGCCCCGCTCCGACTCCACCATATCCAGCACAAAGCGGGTCACTTCCGTCTGGGTCAGCTCACGTTCGGGCCAGACGGCCGAATTGTTGGCGTTCCAGCGCTGGCTGTTGTTGCGCCAGAAGTCGCCATCCTTGGCGTGGCGCATATCCAGGTCGTCGTAATCAAAGAGGGAGATCATGGCGGTACGGCGCACACCACCGGAAACGGCCGCATCCCCCACCGCGCACATGATGTCGTGAGCGTCTATGGTACGCAAGAAGCTGCCCTGGCGGGCCAGAATCCGGCCGCGAGCAAAGTCAAGCATCTTTTGCAGCGGTGCCGGTCCGGAGGCCCGCCCCCCTTTGACGCGCAGCGGCGCACCGGCAGGCCGCACTTCGGAATAGTCAAATTTGATGTCTTCCCCATTGAACCAGGCGGTCAGGCCCACGCGCACCGCTTCAGCCCAGCCTTCGCTGGAATCAGGCACGACGAACGTTTCAGCCGGCCGACCGCTCTGGCGGGCAATGCGAGGGAACTGCTCCACGTACTGCCGCTCTACGGAATAACCCACCCCACAGCCGCTCATGGAAATGATGAGGGCTTCGACGAATGAATCAATGCTGTCTACCGGCATATACGAGCAGTTGTAGATGGCAATGTTGTTGCGGCGGGCGGCGGGACCGGCCATGGCCAGCAGGCGCATAGAGGGCATCACCTTCATGTGTAAAATGCCCTGACGAATGCGCTCATAATCGTCGGCCGGCAGCCGGTACTCGGACAAGTCTTTCAGGTAATCGACGGCCCGGTTGACCGTCTCTAGCCAGGTTTCACGACGGCCCAAATCATAGTTGAAACGGGAATATTTGTCGTAAAACTGGAATTTTTGCAGTTGGGTAGGGAAATAAACGTCCGATTCAGCGAAAGCCTGCGTTACTTCGGGGGGGACGGGACGTTCGACGCGCAGTTTGGCATGTTCGGCCCGGTATAGGATGTAGGCTTTGGCCGCCTCGTATTCCCCGGCGGCCTGCAAGACCATTTCCACAATGTCTTGCACCTTTTCCACGGTGGGCAAATCGTATTTGGCGGCCACCACGTTGACAGCGCGACGGGTTAGCTCTTCAACGCTAGTCTTAGGTTCCACCTCAATACGGTCAAAGCAGCGAGCCATAGCGTTCTCGATGCGCTTGCCGTCAAAGGGAACAATACGGCCGTCTCGCTTCACAATCGTCTTCGGTTCTTTAACCTTAAAATAGACGCTATCGGCCGTCAGTCCCGGCTTGCCGTTCTGACCATTATTGCCGTTCTTTTTGGGGGTGGGTGTCTGTTCTAACACCAAACTCTGAACCTGTTCTTTTTCCGACATACGGTACGCTCCTCTGATTAAATTATGAATTAGTAAAGATAAAGGATGAAACTTCCCCATCTTCAAACTGACTGTTAACTACTCCCCCAGCAACCGGTCAATCTCGCTGCGAATTGACTCCAGATCGTGCAGGCCAAGGTAGACTATGGCGTAGCGGATGTAAGCCACTTCGTCCAGCTCTTTGAGCTTTTTGATGGCCAGATCACCTACGGTTCGACTGGCCACTTCAGAACGACCCATTTGCTGCAAGTCGGCTTCGACTTCGCCGGCCATACGCTCAATATCGGCCGCCCCAATGGGACGTTTGGCGCAGGCGACCTGCAAACCGGCAATCAGTTTGTCGCGGGAGAAGGTTTCGCGGGTCTTGTCTTTTTTGATAAGCATGGGAGTAGCCAGCAACGGCCGTTCATATGAACTAAACCGCTCCCCACAGCTACCACACTCCCGCCGCCGGCGCGTTCCCCCCTGGTCATCATGACTGGTATCAA
>SLGK01000034.1 GCA_007123775.1 Anaerolineae bacterium
CGCCAACAGGGTGAACTACCCAGACGTACCCTTCGACAACGGGATAAGCATCGCGTGTGGGCATCGCTTCGGGCGCAGGATAATCAGCGTCAGTGTCCGGCGTGGGCAGGGCCGGCACCGGATAGCTCTCTTCAGCAGGGCGTTCATTGGTCACAGTTGGGCGTGGGAAAATACCCTCTTCTTCCGTTTCGGGTGCCGATTGTGTCTCACTATCAGCGGGAATTTCAGTGGGGGGCACGGCCGTGTCAGCACAAGCCAGGCCAAACAACATGACAACCACTAAGAGCATCAACAAACGTTTCATGACAATCATCTCCTTATAGCAGAGCCGCAGAGTAGCAAAGTTGTAACATGATTGCGTTGCGCGGCTAATATGCATGCCTGCTACGCTGACTCTTGGCCACCCTGCCACCATGTTTACGGGTCAAATTTTACCGCGATAAGCGGTATCGTGGTAGAATGCTCATGTGAATGAGTTGGCCTGTGCCCAAAGCAGGCGGCCAACCATTGCCCTGACCATCAAGTTTCATTGATAAGTAATGACGGTACGCAAAGGTTTGGTTAGATGAAACGACAAGCCCATCGACCCTTTTTGAGCCTGATTCTCCTTTTTCTGTTCGCCACCCTGGCCTGCACTATCCCTGGCACGGGCATAGGCTGGCCGCAAGAGTCCTGGCCCGAACCCACCCCAGAGACGGATGTCATTTCGTTCAACGTACCCAACTACAACGTCACCCTGCAAGCCAGCGGTAGCGTACCCGGCACTTTTATGCGCTACTTGAACCCCAGCGGTGGCAATTATGAGGTTAGCATTGACGGTCTGCGAGCCATCAAACGAGCCGGTGATTCTTTTATCTGGCGAGGCGTTGTGGCGCAGGCGGTTTTTGCCGAATACAATCTGCGCCTGGGGTCTAGCGCGAGACCCACAGAACTGCCAGTCCAGGGTCAGGTCGTTGTCTATGTGCTTAACCCACAACCACAGATGGTCCGCGAGCTGCCACCACAGGCAGCCAATGCGGTCAACTATCCCCGAATCAGTATCGACTACACTGTCCCCCCAGGTTACACGATTCCCGGTACTGACCTCACTTACGAAGGCATTAGCCAGTCTGTTCTTGGCGTCCCACAGGGCCGGCTCAGTGGCCTGACCGAATATCCCCTTTTGGCACAGGGAGACGCCTTTTTTTGGACAGGTAAACTGCGCGATAATGTATACCTGCGCTACAACCTGGAAACAATCGCTCTGGATGAGCGGGGTATCCGGCTAACAGGTGAAGCAGAGTTATGGGTCTGGCGCATGTCGTTTGATGAGGCACGGCGACAATTCCAGTAGTGACAGTAAAGAGAAATTATGCCGCAAACCTTTGGTAGTACCCGTTTGCCTGAACCGCTCACAGAGCAAAATCCGTTTCGCACGGAAACAAACATTCACAGCAGCAGCCCGATCCCTTTTGCCGAAGCTCGGCTGCGCCTACCCCAACCCCTGTTGCCCCAATTCCCGGAATGGCTGGAAGTGTATTGGCGAGCCTGGGAAATGATCTGGTCTCATTTAACGCCACCGTCGCCTAAGTCCAGGCTTTGTACCCCTTTTATTGCCACACCCGGCCACAATCATCTGTTCATGGCGGACACAGCCTTCATGAGTCAATATGGTCTGTACAGCCGACGCCTCTTTGACTTTATGGGGATGTTGAACAATTTTTACGCCAACCAGCACGATGATGGCTTTATCTGTCGCCAGCTTGATATGGAGACAGGAGAAGATGCTCATTACCCCTTCGACCCCAACAGCAGTGGACCTAATATTTTGGCCTGGGCCGAGTGGCATTACTTTCGCCATACCGGGCATGATGCACGCCTGGCACAAGTTTTTCCGGCGCTAGTAGCCTATCATCGTTGGTGTCGTTCTTACCGTACCTGGCCTAACGGACTCCACTGGACAACCGGCTACGCCAGCGGGCTGACCAATCAGCCCCGTGTCCCTGACAGCATGTACCACCACCGCCACTGGTCCTGGGTGGATGCAACCATGCAGGCTACGCTCAACTGCCTTGTTCTGGAGCAGATGAGTTCACTGTTGGACGAAGATGAAATTGGGCGCGAAATGGCTGAGGAGCGGCTGCGACTGGTGGCACTGATCAACGAATTGATGTGGAATGAAGAGTCACAATTTTATCAGGATGTAACCTATAACGGCCGTTTCAGTCCCGTGAAAAGTGTCGCCGCCTATTGGGGTTTGTTATACCCTAACATCGTACCCACTGACCGGCTGACGCCGTTTATCCAGCACCTGCGTGATACCTGGGCTTTTGACCTCCACCACCGCATTCCGGCCCAGTCGGCCGATAGCGAGGGTTACAACAGCCAGACCGGCAACCAATGGCGCGGGGCGGTCTGGCCGGCAATGAACTACATGGTACTCAAAGGGCTGCGCGGCGTGGGGCAGGCAACTCTGGCTCACGAAATCGCCCGCAATCATCTGGAACAGGTAACGGCCGTTTACCAGCACACCGACACGCTCTGGGAGAACTATGCCCCCGAAACGACCGCACCCGGCGACCCGGCCCGGCCCAACGCCGTTGGCACCAGCGCACTCAGCGCCATCAACATTCTGCTGGAGGACGTGATCGGTCTCAGCGTCGATTGGCCGCTACGGCGCGTCATCTGGGACCGGCGACTAGCTACCGACCAGCCTTACGGTGTCCACCATTATCCGTTGGGCGAGGAAGGCCGCCTGGATATTGAGGGCACGGCCGAAATCATAACCATCACCACGACTGTTCCCTTTACCTTAACCGTCAAAGATGCGGAACAGAGTCTGCAAACGGCCGTTGCCATAGGAACCAGCACGATCGACCTGACGTGAGTACGCTGTGCTGTGGTAGACAGTGTCAATGAGCAAGCTAACCGTAGCCACCATCAATCTGCGCCTCAGCCTTGACCGCTGGCGTCACCGGCGTCATCTGCTGGTAGCTCAACTGGTTGATGCCCAACCCGACCTGATCAGCCTGCAAGAGATCAGCTTCCCCATTGGTCAGGGCCAATGGCTGCGGCGACAGATCAATATGCGCCTCAGTGGCCAGGCCGACCACCCCTACCGGCTTATCCAAAAGCGGAAACGCCATCTCATCAAAGGTTATTATGAAGGCATCGGTATTCTCAGCCGTTTACCTGTGTTGTATCACGACGTATGCGGACTGGGCTATGGCGGCCGGCTGGCGCTTCGTGCCCACGTAGAGTTATCTTTTCGGCAGGGCGCTGATTTTGTAGCTACTCATTTTCACCATTTGCCCCATGCTCAAGAAGCCAGACTGGAGCAGGCGATGTGGCTCACCGGCTGGCTGCGAACGAGCCGGCCGGTGCCCTACCAGATTGTTGCCGGTGACTTCAACGAGTTACCCAAAGGGCTGGCTATTGGCTACATTAAGCAATCGTTCAACTCCGCTTATGAACTGGCAAACGGCTATGAGCCACTGGCCACCTTTCCAACAGCGCTGATACGGCCGTTTCTCGATTGGGCCGGCTGCGTAGACTACATATTTCTTTCCCCACCCATTGAAGTCATGCAGGCCCGCATTTTCTGCGACCAGCCCCACCCGGAAGACGACACCCTTTACCCTTCCGACCACGTGGGCCTGATTACTAGCTTGCGTTTGCCATAGTCAGCCACCGTCGTTGGAAAACGGCCGTATATGGTTAATTCTACCCTCTCCATTTTTGGCCGCTGCCGGTGATAGATGTATCATCTAGGGTGTGTATAAACTATCATGAATGCTTGAAAACTTGAACCTGCCAGACATGGCAATCTGTCTCTTTTCTGACTATGAAACCAACTATTTCCATTATCGCTCCCGTTTATAATGAAGAACCCGTGCTGGCCGAACTGCATCGGCGCGTGCGCCAGGTGATGGAGCAGACCAGCGAAAGCTGGGAACTGCTGCTTATCAACGATGGCAGCCGTGACCAGTCGGCCGCGGTAATTGCTCAGTTACACGCTGAGGACGAGCGGGTCAGAGGCATCAGCTTCTCGCGCAATTTCGGCTTTCAGATCGCCGTCACGGCCGGGCTGGACCACGCCCAGGGTGAGGCTATTATTCTGACCGACGCTGACCTGCAAGACCCGCCGGAACTATACCCGGCCATGATCGAGAAGTGGCGGGAAGGGTATGATGTGGTTTATGGCGTGCGCGACAGTCGTAAGGGGGAAACCTGGTTCAAGAAGGCAACCGCCCTCGCCTTTTACCGGCTCATTCGGCGCATAACCGACATTGACATTCCCCTGGATACGGGTGATTTTCGCCTGATGGACCGGCGCGTCGTCGAAGCCATTCGTCAGATGCCAGAGCGCAACCGCTTTTTGCGTGGCATGGTTCCCTGGGTGGGCTACCGCCAGACAGGGGTGAGCTACGAGCGGGCTGCCCGCTACGATGGTGAATCCAAATTCAACAGCGTGCGCCGAATGCTTCCCTTCGCCATTGATGCCATCACCAGCTTCTCCTACGTCCCTTTGCAGTTAGCAACTTATATGGGTTTTGTTATGGCGGCGTTGAGCGGATTGGCTATCCTGGCCGTCATCTATCTGCGTCTCTTTAGCACCAATGTAGAGCTGGCCGGCCAGGCAACAACGCTGGTGGCCGTCCTCTTTTTGGGGGGCGTACAGCTTATCTCGCTGGGCATTATCGGCGAGTACCTCGGCCGCATTTATGACGAGGTGAAGAAACGGCCGTTGTACCTCATCGACCGTACCTGGGGAATAGAAAAAGGTGCCACCCATCAGCGTAACGAGAGAAGCAGGTGACACATGGCTCGAAAATGGCGATTGTGATAAATGTCACAATTTATACTTGACAAAGATAACTAATTGTCAAACCAGAAGTGTCATACAATAAGGGCAATCGGGGAAACGTATTCGTGTAAGGCCAAGCCTATGGCCATAACGCTGCAAATTAGATCACCATCTATCCCCCTAAAAAAACCTTGCGCCAGCAAGTAAGCAGCGGACATACACAAATATTCGTAGCCTCTCCTCTGGAGCGAGGCCGTCACAACACCCAGTGACGGCCTCGTTTTTTTTGTGCGGAGTGGCGGAG
>SLGK01000114.1 GCA_007123775.1 Anaerolineae bacterium
ATAGGTTTGGTTTTCGCCACTGAGTACGCCGAAAATTTTACCTTACAAACGAATTTCTTGTAAGAACCGGGTGAATCTTCACTTGTTCAAGAACCAAGACTATTGTATCAGAACGTGCGTTCTGTAGCAAGCTGTGTATACAATGGAATGTTTTTCTCACACTTTTGCAGCGGAAAAGGGTACATCTAGCCATATTTAATGCTATTTTTTGGAATTGGTCACAACCCTGCCCCTGCTGCGCCGACGCGTCCCGGCAGCACGCATCCTGGTTTTGACCATGCACGACGAGGAGAGCTATCTGCGCCAGGCGCTCAAGGCCGGGGCCAGTGGTTACGTCCTGAAAAAGGCGGCCGACGTGGAACTGATCGCCGCTATTCAAGCGGTCATGCGGGGCGAGCTATACGTCCACTCGTCGCTGACGAAGGCATTGTTGGATGATGGGTTGGCAACGGCCGTGTCTGCCAAAAGTGACACAAATGAATGGGACAGCCTCAGCGAGCGGGAGCAGGAAACGCTGCGGCTGGTGGCCCTGGGTCACACCAGCAAGGAAATAGCCGACCAGATGGGCGTCAGCGCCAAAACGGTGGAAACCTACCGGGCACGGGGGATGGAGAAGTTGAACTTGCGCAGTCGGGCGGCGCTGGTGCGATTTGCCCTCGCGCAGGGGCTGATTCACTCACTGTCGAAAATGATGAACTCCTGATTAAAACTCGTGCCGGTTGAACCGCCAGATGGCAATGGCGATGAAGACGAGACTCCAAACGGCCGTACTGACCAGCATCGTGATGGCAAGGGGCGGCAAGGGCACGCCCATCAGGGGGAGGATTACCAGTTCGCCCAATATCCAGGGGGTGAACTGTACAATCTCCACCACGGGAATCATGGAGCCACCCACCAGCGAGGCAATGGCGATGCCCAGCAGCGGGGCGCGAGAGTTGAGCAAAACGCCCAGCATGATGGTCAGGGTGATATAAAAGAGGAGGTGCAAGGCCACCATGCCCTGGGCCATGAGGAAACCGTTCAGGCTAAAGGCGGCCGGATCGAACCCCCGCAAAATGAACAGGCCAAAAATGCCGGGCACGAGCAGCATGGTGACGGCCATGCCCAGTAGATTGGGCAGCAGTTTGGCCAGCACGTAGGCCGGCCGGGAGACCGGTTTGGAAAGGACCCATTCGGCCGTGCCGTTGTTCTTCTCCTCAATGATACTGTCTTGCAGCAGCACAATCGCCCCCAGGCTCAGGGCCAGAATGCCCAGGCCGAAAAATATCTGCCGGCCCAATTCGAGTACGTCGTCGTGGCTCATGGCCAGGCCGTCGGTGGCGGCGATGGGCGGCAGCAGGTAGAGGCCGCCCAGGAGCAGACCGTTAAGCAGCAGCGTCCACAGCACCGTCTGTACCAGCCAGCGACGGCTGGCCCACCAAAGACGATTTTCGCGTCGCAGCAGCGGGCCTAAACCGCGCCACCATTGGTTGCCGGCGCGTACCTTTAATGTCGTATCAGCGGCCATGGCTGTCTCCTTCAACTAACTGCATGAATATCTCTTCCAATTCGTACCGTTTACGGCCGTATTCCAGCACCCGCACATGGTCATCCTGCGCCAGCAGCCGGAACAGGTGGGCTTCAGCGGCCGCTTCGTCGCTGACCTCAATTTGCCATTGGGTAACGCCGTTTTGGTAAACCAGTTCCACCTGATCTACCCAGGGCTGGTTGTTCAGGGTGGCGTAAAGCGGCTCCGTGTTGCCTTTGAGCGTGGCCGAGAAGATGGTCTGGCCGCCACCCAGCAGGTGCTCAATTGGTCCCTGGGTGACTAAACGGCCGTGATTCAAAATGGCCACCGTGTCGCTTACCTGCTGCACGTCGTCGAGGATGTGGGTGGAGTAAAAAATGGTGGCGTATTTCCGCAGCCGTTCCATTATATTTAGCACGTCGCGCCGGCCCAGCGGATCCAGGGCAGCGGCCGGTTCGTCCAGAATCAGCAGGTCGGGATAGTTGATTTGGGCCTGGGCAATGCCCAACCGCTGCCGCTCGCCGCCAGAAAAACCCTTGATACGGCGGTCGGCTTTGTCTTGCAGGCCGACCAGGTGCAGCGTTTCCTCAATGCGTTCCTCGACCAGCTTTTGCGGGCCGGTGTAGAAGAAATCGGCCGTAAAGCGCAGCGTCTGGCGAGGGGTCATTTCCTGGTAGAAGTTGGGCTGCTGGGGCAGATAACCGACGCGGGCGCGAATGGCCAGATTGTCGTCAACAATATCATGGCCAAAAACGGAACCGCGCCCCGCCGACGGCCGTATCAAACCCAACAGCAGCCGCATCAGCGTCGTCTTGCCGGCCCCGTTTGGCCCCAAGAAGCCAAAAATGGCGTGGCGGGGGACGTGGAGGCTCAGGTTGTCAACGGCCGTAATGTTGCCGTATTGTTTGGTCAAGCCTTCTGTTTCAATGACGAAATCAGTTACCATGTTATGCTCCATTGGTTCACAGTCGTCCAACGTTATTGTGCGTAAGCGGAGACCAGCGCGCTCACAATTTCAGCAGCCATTCTTTCTGCCAGGAGTCGCTGGTAGGCCGGCTTCGAGAGCAAACCACTGCACCTGTCGCTGAGTTCAAAATCGCCATCGGCCCAGAGAACAGGCGAGCCGTCATCGGTTTCCATGATGACCGGCACAGTGCCGTACCAGGAAATATCGCCGTCAGAGGCGTAGACCAGGCTGGTAGCCAGCGTGGACTGCCCATAAACAGGTGTCCAGAAAGTCCTGTTGCTTTCGATTGTTACTAACAGGTCCAAATTGTTGTTGCCGGCATTCGTTTCCACCACCCAGTCACTATTAGTCAATAGACTACTGGTAGCTAACTCGGCCAACAGTGCCCGGCGTAGCTGTTCAACCAAAGCCCCTTCGCCAGCCACGGCCAGCGTCCTGCTTTGGGCGGTAGGTGCAGGCGCAGGTATGTCGTCACCCAGGCGATACGTTGCCAGACGATGTTCGCTGGTTGTTTGGCTGCGGGTGATACTAAAATCTGCGAAGTTAAAGATACTGCCCAGAGCCAGCAGGCCGACGATTAGAATAATGATAGTTCTCGTTCTGTTTTGCATCTGATTACCTCCCAATATTGAATTCATCTACAATGGGCTCAGTAGACACCTAAGAACCCTACGATCACTATCTACTCTAAAACAAAAAAGGGCTGTCCGCATCGGGCAACCGTCGAGTTTTTATCCTGGTCGGGTGGTGGGGATTGGCCCTGGTCGGTTGACCAGGTCAAAATCTGGCCGAATGGGTAATCTCAGGCGGTACGCAAACTGCTAAACTATCGCTACCATTATCATTCAAAATCTGGAGAACCACATGAGCGTCACCTTTCGCCATTATCAACACGACACAGACTATCAGCGCATCAGCGACTTTCTGATTGCCAATCACCAGACCGGCAACCTCGATGGCAACTGGCTCGAGCCGGCCTGGGAATACATGCACTTTCACCCGGCCTTGCAGCCCGAACACCTGGCAAAAAACGGGATTTGGGAAGAAGATGGCCAGATTGTGGCCGCTGTCCATTACGAATGGACCCTCGGCGAGGCCTATTTCCAGTTTCATCCCGCTTACCGCCACCTGCGTGCCAAGATGCTGGCTTACGCCGAGGCACATCTGCGCGGCTTTTCCCCACAGAATAACAGGCCCTACCTGTGCGCCTTCGTCAACGACAACGACCTTCCTTTTCTGGAACTGGTGCAGGCACGCGGTTACAGAAAAGATGCCAACGCCACCCGCCCGCTCTATCGCTTCGACATCCCCGATCCCTTTCCGGCCATTCCACTGGCGGACGGCTTTCGCCTGACCAGCCTGGCCGAGGCGTGCGACTGGGCCAAAGTCCATCAGGTCATGTGGCGCGGGTTTGGTCACGGCGACGATGTGCCCATGACGGAAGACGAGTTTGACGACCGGCGCAAGATGTTCGACACGCCCAAAGCCCGCCGCGATCTAAAAATCGCAGTCGTTGCCCCCAATGGAGAGTTCGCCGCCTTCTGCGGCATGTTCTGCGACGAGGCGAGCCAATTCGCCTACGTCGAACCGGTCGCTACCGACCCGCGCTATCGCCGCCTGGGACTGGGGCGCGCCGCGGTGCTGGAAGGCATCCGTCGCTGCGGGCTGCTGGGTGCAACCATCGCCTACGTCGGTTCTGATCAGCCCTTTTATCAATCGTTTGGCTTTTACAAAGTCTTCAACAGCGAATGCTGGCGGCGCCGTTTTGACGATTGACTGGCTGTTGGTGACAGGCGAGGCGGGATTGGTTTGCTATCAAGAACCAAACGAGTCACAAAGCGGTAATTAGCCAGCAGAGTTTAAACTCCCCATCAACTCTTGCCAAAGCGTTTTTGCCCGGTCATCATTCATCACAGCCACCCCTGGCGACCACAAACCGCCGTGGGGCGCAGTGGCCAGTTCTGCCGCCTGGCGATACAGCCTGAGCTTCTCAGTTATCGTTGACGCTGCCAGAAAGCGCTGAAAGGTCGCCAAAAATATCTCGTCGTGCGCCAGTAGGTAACTGACGGCCGCCTTATCCCCGGCCCAGGGCTGCTTACGAATGGCGAAATAACCAAACCAGATATCGGTGTGACCATAGACGCCCATCCGAATCAGCGCCGCGTGCCGGTACAGATCGTCCTCTGATTTCGCCAATCGCTCGGCAACGGCCAGGTTGTAGTTAATGGCAAACCAGGCATCGTAGCCAGCCTTATCATCAATGGCCTCTATCCATTCACCCTGCTTGAGCTTCTGTTGCAGGCGACCCAAATCGCCTTGCCGATCAAACCGGATAGCGCCCGCAGACAGCCAGCGAATGACGGGGGCCAATTCGTGATTTTGGGAGACCGGGGCTGCCAGCGCCGCTACCGCCTGCACGGCCGTTGCCGCCACAAAAATGAGATCGGTGGGGCGATTGTCAATGGTTGTAACCCCGACAAACCAGGGTCGAGGCGCGGTATTTAACAGAATGACCAGGTCATAGTCGCTGGCCGCGTTTATCGTCCCCGCGGCCAGCGAGCCAATCACAAGCACGCCGGTTACGCTCTGGTTGAGGGACAGGCGCTCCAATACTGCCGCCAGCGACTCTTTTTTTGTTGGCGTTGGTGGTGGGGTCATAATCTATCTCGAAGGCATCTCTAACAAGGCCACTGCTATGGGCGTCCACAGCCCCGCCGGTTGAGCCTGTCGAAGCCCGGTTTCCTTCGAAAAGCTCAGCTCAGCGAATGGGGGAAATGATTGTACTACCACTGAGGATAACGGGCAGGCGAAGGATGGGCCGAGCAGCGCTCAAGCTCTTTTGGAACGCATTGCCTTCTTCTTGACAACCGACTCATCTGCCACCAATTGCCTGTATGCCTCTGATTCAACGCCATAAAGGGCAATTTTGCCTTCGCCATTGCTATGAACGCCCCATCCGTACCGTTTGGTCAAAGGCGAAGCGCGAAAGCAGGGTTGCCCTTTGGTGAAAAACAGCGCCCTTTGTTCGGCCAACTCATCCTGGGGAATTTGCTTTCTGGCGGCAAAGACGGCGAACAACACGTCGTCGGAACTGAATTCGTAGGGACGGCCGTGCAGCATCTCAAACTGCAAGTTGGCTGCGGACTTCTGGCTACCCCTGACGGGCGGGATTTGGCCGGCCGTCGCCGGGCAATCCGGGGCGACTTCGATCAGGGTGTTGAAATAGTTTGTGGATGGCATTGGTTTGCTCCTTGCAGGTAGCCACAATTTACACCAATTTGACTAATTCGTGTTCATTCGTGAAATTCGCGGCGTTCATTTGCCGGTGTGTGTGCCGTGTGCGTGATTCCTCACGGCAACGCATGTTTTGGGAACGGCCGGGCAAAGGTCACAACCGTTTCATAATCAATCTGAATCAACCCGTTCACGGCAAAGGCAGCGAAAACTTCCCGATTGAGCGCCGCAAATGGGGCAAAGGCCGGCTCATCCGGCTCTGGCGCCTCAATCCCGGCGCGGGCTGCGCCCCAGAAGGCGGGCCAATCTTCGCTGCGCGCCTGGCGGTAACGCAGGGTTTGAAGCTGGTCGTGACCAAACAACGCTGACAGCGGCGTTTTGTGCCACCTTTTCTCAATCTTACCGGCCACGTCGTTCAAGGCAGCCAGCCCGGAAAACAGCATATCGGCGAACGCTTTGTTCACGAAGGAGTAGGCAAACAGGGCAATCCATCCCTGCGGCTTGAGAATGCGCCGCAGTTCGGCGCACGCTTGCGGCTGGAAGCGGTGAAAGGCATTGCCGATGACGATGAGGTCAACGGCATTGTCGGCCAGGGGTATCGCCTCGGCCAATCCGGCCCGGATGTCAATGGTAGGGAAGTTGGACAAAACGGCCGTTGCCACTTGCCGCATGGCCGGCTCCGGCTCGATGAGATAGACGGTTTCGCTCTTCTCGGCAAACAGCCTGGCCAGTTGTCCTGTGCCCGCGCCGACATCGGCCACCACCGGCGCGTCGCCAATGTGCTGCAATAGCTCATTAACCGCCTCACCGGCATAGGGCAGCCGGTATTTCTCGTACAGCCAGGCTTTATCCACGCTGATGGAAATCATGGTCAATCCGCCCCTAGCTTAGCGGACAAAATCGCGCACTCTCGCGGCGATCTCGTTCATGGTCATCTCGCTTACTCTTTCTTCCTCTGGGACGCCAAGATAGCTAAAGACGCCTGGGCCGCGTTTTTCCGCGGGCAGATCGGTAGTCATAGGAATTACGTGAAAATGGACATGCGGATGCTCTGGATGCTCCGCAAATTGAACCACGTAGGTCTTTTGGCAGCCGACAACCTTTTGCAGCGCCTGCGACACAACCGGTAATAGCCTGCCTAGTTCCGCCGCTTCATCCGGGGTCAATTCAGCGATGGTCGCTATATGTCTGCGTGCCACCAGGACCAGCCAGCCGCGTAAAACTGTATTGTAGCTGTGAACCAGGTCCCAATAAGGCGTTCGGTAGATGTTGTCCCACAACGGCGCCTCTCTTGAATCGCGCAAGGCTAACATCTGGCAAGTTTTGCAGTTACCCATAATTGAATGCCTCCTTACCGGCCCCGGTTGATCCAGCCTTGCTATCGCCCCTGGCGGCGCTACGCTACCACACCTTTCGGCAAGACAACTTAACACCTACAGCAGAGCCAACAACTGCTGTTTGGAAAAGCCCGGTTGCCGGTCCAGGTCAATAATAAATGAACCAACGTCTTCCATTACGAGCGACCAGTTCAAAGGCAATAGTTGCTCCCGCACAATCATTCGCCAATTGGCCGGCGTCAGAACGTCATCGTCCCAACCTCCCTGCAGCAAACAGTGATTCAGGTATTCCAGGTTAGGCTCAGGCCAATCAGGTTGATGCAAATACCACCACAAATCATAAATGTCGCGCCCTTTAAGATAATTGCGCTGCAAGAGAGCGCTTAGTTTTCCGGCCAGAAGCGTGGCCGGATCATGGTGTTGTAAATTTAAGGGCACATGCTTGTGCAATGGCGTCGTCATTAACCCGGCATTTGCTGGTGGATTGGTATCTACTTCGACTTTGATCGCCAGGACTTCATCCACATGCCCGGACAAGCCAAGTTCGTAAAGCAGGCCACGAAAACGCACAAAGGCTTTATGAACCACCTGTTTCTCGTTTAGCTTAACATCAACCGCATAGGCTTCGGCAGCGAAATCACGCGCGATTTGCTGCAAATAGGCGCGAAAACCATAGGCTTCCGGATGCAATTCAAGGGCAAAATCAAGGTCTTCGGAGTAACGGGGAATGTCGTAAAGAAACCGCAGACTTGTGTCGCCATGAAAGGCCAGCGTTTGCAGCGCGCCGGCGCGCTGCAAGCTTTGTAGCGCGCGTGCCTGCAGGTATTCACGCACGGTGTGGATCGCCAGAAGCCTGGTTGGCGCAGAGGCAATCAGTGTGCGCAGATAGGCTTTCATAACGGTTCGTATTCTTCTGCTTCGCGTCGGGCAATCGCCTCAATCACGCCGGCAGCGCGTTTAAGTTTGGGCTTACTAGAACGTTCCGCCAGGCGATGAAGTCGCCCAATATCAAGCAGTTCAAGATTTTGCAGCCGCAAGGATTCGATGTATTCTTTTGAGTCTCCCTGGGGGCGGAAATGGATGAGATCGAGCAGCGCTTTTTCTGGCATGGCTACATAGGCATATTCTTTATCAACCAGAAGACGGTACTCGATGCCATAGAATAAGGATGGATGAATATGACGGTAAGTAAAACGACCGAATTTGTTTTCGTACTTCCCTGGCCGCTGGGTGGTGACGCTGGTGACAACGGCCACGTGTTCCGGGATGAGATGGTAGTAAGCCAACGCCATTTGTAGACTCACGTAAGAACCGGGCACGAGGCAGTTGGCCACGACAAAGGGGTGGGGGTTGTGGTGCGGCAGCGTATAGATGCCGCGCCGTAACTGGACAATCTTCCTGGCTCTCGTCCAATCGCTCAATTGCCGTTGGACTTGATGTGGCGTCACGTCGCCCGTCAGGAGTAACGACGTTTCAAATAGCGGTTGATCTTGGATGATCCTTTGGAACTGTTGCCAGCGCATGTGTAGATTATGACAGAAATCGTTAGTTAATGCAACGATTTTGGTCAATTTTTCCGGCCTTGTTCTGCATGGTTGCGACCAACGTATAGCAGGTGATCAGCCGCGCCGCGTAGAGTGGGGTCCTGGCCTAAACGATAATTGAGATCAACCCATAACTCCCAGGCTTCGCCTTGCAGGGCGTTGATTTTCTCTTCGTGCCCGGCGACAATGCCCTCGCAGCCAATCAGCCCCAGGGTGGTGAAGCCGGCCGCTTCCATAAACGGTATGATCTCGTCAGGATGGGCAAAGTAGGCGTTGGTGAAGCCGTGGGCCTGGTCGTGGACACCGGTTTGTAACAATTGCGCCACGTATTCCCGGTTCTCCACGATCCATTCGGGGTAGCCCTGGGCGGCATTGCGGAGGGGCTCGAACCGGGTGATAAAAGCGGCAAAGAGGATGCCGTTGGGTTTCAGGACGCGCCGCGCTTCGGCGACGGCTTGCTGGCGTTCAACGGCCGTTAGCAGATGGTAGAGCGGACCTAACAGCAAAACGCTGTCGTAAACGGCCGTCCCCAGCGGTGACAAGTCCAGCGCGTTAACCGGCAGGATTTGCGCCAGGGTGACGCCGGCGGCCTGCGCTTTCTCCGCAGCCAGCGCCAGATTCGCCTCAGACAGGTCGGTCAGGGTCACGCGGTAGCCGGCGGCCGCCAGAGCGATGGCGTAACGGCCGGGGCCGCCGCCCACGTCCAGAATAGCGGCCGGGGGCGGTGGCAGAAATTGGCGCAGCGCCCGCAGCGTAACGGCAAACTCGGTGCGATGGCGCTCCAGCCGCTCCCATTCTCTCTCGGCGTTGCGATCATAATGTGCCTGTACGCTCATCGGGAAGATGCCTCTAGTTCCGCCAGGGTTATGCGCGGCGATAGCTCCAGGGTGAATTGGGTGTAACGGCCGTTCATCCCGGCAATGCCCTCTGCCAAAATCGCGCTGCGAAAACCGCGCTCCTGCGCCCCGCGTGCGGTGGACAGCACGCAGAACTCGGCGACATAGCCGGAGACGGCAACCAGGTCAACCCCGTCTGCTTGCAGCAGCGCGTCCAATTCGGTCTCCCAAAAGGCGTTGTAATGTCGCTTGGACAGGCGCGTATCGTCTGGCCGGCAGTCGAACTGCTCGTGAATGGCCCAGGCGTATGAACCGGCCGGTTTCTTGGTGGAACTGTGCTGCACAAAAACGAGCGGCCACCTGCGCTGGCGAAAGAGGGCAATGGCGGCATTGATGGTGGGTACGGCCGTCTGGAATTCAGCCAAATTGGGGTTGTCATCGCCAAAAAAATCGTTTTGTGGATCGAGGATGAGCAAGGCGGGTTTCATGATTCATCTCCTGACAAATGGAGCGTTTCGACCAATTCCTAATGCGCTATAATCACCTGCATGGATAATCGTAACCAACTTCCCCTAACGGTCAAATGCGAAACCCTTCTTGGAGATTTCGTCACATTACCTCGCGAGCGGTTGGCTTTTCGCCCGGCTGTGTATGCGATTGTTCTTCGTGAAGATAAAGTATTGCTTCTAAACACGCGCAGCACCGGTAAATACTCTTTGCCCGGCGGCGGGGTTGATTTGGGCGAGCGTATGGAAGACGCGCTGCATCGAGAGGTGCGAGAGGAAACCGGCTTGCGGATTGCCATTGATCGTTATGCCGGCTTCAAAGAGCATTTTTTCTATTACGAGCCCTGGGATGAAGCCTATCATAGCTTTCTCTTCTTTTATCTCTGCCGCCCTCTTTCACTTGATCTGTTGGCAAATGAGGCCATAGAAGACGGCGAAGTAGAGTCGCCACAATGGATAAGCATCGCTGATCTCCATGCCAGAGAACTACAATCTCATGGGGATTTGATTATGAATATCTTGAAGCGTGTATAGGCGCTTACGCGCCAACATCGACAAAAAATTGTCGATAATAATTAATTGGTGAATTCGTGAATTTGTGAATTTGTGAATTGTTAATGACATTACCGGAGGCGCTCATTAACAATTCAGCAATTCAACAGTTCAACAATAAGTTATTCTTTTTCCAGCATTGTCTGCCCTGCGAGCCGCGTCTATCGTACCATCGGGCAGAAAGTTGGAGACCAGGTAGCGCAGAGATTGCGCCCGATCCTGGCCGCCTTCGTTGGATGAGAGCAACTGCTCACAGAACAGGGCAATGTCTTCGATGATTCGTTCGTAGCGGTAATAGGCCAGCGCCCGCGGGTTGATCGTGACCGACCCATACCCCTGATAAAACAGCGCTTCCTCTTCTTGAGCATTATAACCCACAAATCCCTGCGCGCCGCCGATGAACATCAAATCCCGCTCCTTGGGGGTCAGCGCCGGGTCGTCCCAGTCCACGATGTAGAGGGTATCACGGCCGTCAACCAGGACGTTGCTGGCGTGGACGTCGGCGTGGCACAGGACAAGTTCCAGCGGTTCCCGCGCTAACGACTCGGCCAACTGTTCCGCCCGCCGCACCAGGTCGAGAATCTCGACGCGCCGGCTGAGCAGAAAGGCAGCCAATTCCAGGGCGACCGGGTCGTCGTAAACGTCGCTCTGGACGCGCTCTAAAAACATCCTGACCATCTCACGCCAGCGAGGCGCATACGCTTCTTGCCGGAGATGGGCTCTTATGGCCGGCGGCACGGTCAGCGTGTGTAGTTTGTTGAGCGCCGCGCCGAACGTTATCCACTGCGCCGCCGACAGCTTGACTTCACGGCCGTTACGGCCGTTTACAAATGGGTATAAAATCGCCGTGAAGGCGTCCAGCCTTGCCCAAAGCTGCCCGGTTTTTGTTGTCAGGGGGGTGATGATTTGCTGAATTCCCTGGTCGTGGAGAAAGTGGGGGAGGGTAACGGCTGTTTCGTTAAAAGCGCCGCTTCTCAACTTTAGAAAGTAAGCGGTCTCGTTGGCGGTTTCGATGCGGTAAACGGCCGTGTTCTGGTCTGCACCCAGTGGGAGAAAGATGATCTGAACGGCCGTTATGCCATAGGCAGCCTGCAAACAGGCAGCAATCCTGGCCACGGGGATGTCCGGTTTTTCAAGCATGGACGGCCGCAAACTCCTCACGGGTCATGCCCAGCAGCAGCCAATCGTAATGTTTCCCTTGCGTGTAACCCATGCGCCGCAGCCGTCCCTCTTCCTGGAAGCCGAGCCGCCGGTGCAGTTCAACCGAACCGCTGTTGAAGTCATAGATATGCACGTTTACCTTCTGGTAGCGCAGTTCATCAAAAAAGTAGTGCAGGACAATCCGGATGGCTTCTGTGGCATAGCCTTTGCGCCAATACGCGCGACGAATGCCCAGCCCATATTGAAATGAGCCGTTACGCGGGTCGCAGGTATGGGTATTGAGCGTTCCCACAAACTCGCCCTCCCGGTTTTCGATGACCCAGCGGTACTCGTCGTTTTTAGGCTGCGCCAGGGCCAGATCGGCCGTCCATTTCTTCACAGCTTCTTGGGACTGGGGAAAGGTAATGTTATCTGTGGTTTGTGCGAAGTAGGTATCCTGGCCCCATTCAAAGAAGTGGACCCAATCCTCTGCTGCAACAGCCCGTAGTGTGACCAGTTCGCCCTGCCAATAATTGTTACTCATCCGGCATCGCTCCTTGTTGATAGCCTGCACTTGAGCAGTCAGGGATTTCTTCTCTTAGGGTAGTCATTGCGTTACTCTCCATTCTTACTTGAGAATGAATTGTCCGTTCTCTCGATAGGATTGCAGGTCGGCTAAAGTTTCACGGTAGAGGTCGGAAATATCAGGCAGGCTGTCTAAGGCAAAAAAACGGGCGTTGATTGTTTCATCCGTTTGTGTCTGCAAATCGCCTGACCATTCATCAACGACAAAAACAAGGCTAAACATTTGATAGGGGTCGCCATAGGAAGCAACGAAAGAAAAGCGCTGTTCCGAGTAGATAGCAATAGGATAGGCGGAGAGAACGGTAAGTCCGGTTTCTTCCAGCACTTCCCGCTTAAGGCAGTCGAAAATAGATTCTTCCAGTTCGATGCTGCCGGCGGGCATGACCCAGGCTCCATTGTCGCTGCGGCGAACGAGCAGGATACGGCCGTTTTCATCTTGAATAATCGCTCTGGCGGCAATGGCGAAGATTTTTCGCTGGCCGATAAGCTGGCGCAATTGCCCCAGATAGGATTGATGATAATCTGTTGACAATAGAGTTGTCCTCTGAAAATGTAACCCAGGTCGTTAACCTGGAAATGCAGCAGGTTGGCAACCTGCGTTACGTTTTCATTCGCTAATTAGCCCATTTGCTGGTGCCTCGTGGCGTGTGTTGTCTCCTCGCGTAAATGTAGGGCGATTTTCCAAATCGCCGCCCGATTTGAAAAATCGGGCTACAGCGGTACGCCTTTACCGGCATCTGTTCTGCTGCAAAAATTGCCGAATCATGCCTGCCTTTTCCGGGCGGCCCAACTTCAGATACGCTCCATACTCGTAGGCCAACGACAGAACGGGAATTTGCAAGCCATCAATTTCAAGCCAGCGCCGGTGTTGCGCCACCTGGATGGGCGCTTCCCACGTCTGGTCGTCCAGCCGTTTGGCAACGTCGCCCATGATCTCTACCCGGACACCATCCATTTCCAGCCGGCCCAGGTAAGAGCGTATCCGCTCAGAGACCAGGTAGCGCACAGGCTCAACAAGGTAAGCGGACAAACGGCCTTCAATCTCGAATGCGCCATCTCGATCAGTCTGAATGTCAATGTCGTTTACGGTAATCGCCATGCCTTGCAACGACATGCCCAAACTGCCGGTGATGGCCCACGGGCTGCGGCAATCTTGCAGGGAAATGCAGATTTTGCGCAGAACGTTTTTGTGCATAACTTTTTGCCCCACCGAGCGGATTGAGCAGGCGTATTACACAACTTGTTGCCACAGGGCAGTCACTTTGCCCTCCGGATCGATCTCTTGTTCAATGAATCCCAGTTTAGCGTACAGCCTGCGGGCAATTTCATTGTCATTCTGGTAGGAAATCAGTATCTCGTGTCCGTCTGGTTCTTGCGCAATTCGGGCAATGATCGCGCTTATGGCGCTTTTCCCATAACCTTGACGCTGGTGGGATTTATCTATCATTACGCGGAATATTTTCCATTTATTGGCGAAAATGTCGCGTCCCCAAAGCACATAGCCGACCAACTGGTCGCGTTCATTATAAATCGCGGTTGATCTCGCGTCCGGATAAAATTGGGATTCAGCGATTGAATACAAGTTACTGGGAACAAAGCCTTCTTGATCCAGGGCTAGTTCCAGGGCGATACAAGCTTTCCAATTGTTAGCGGTCACTGGTTCTAAACGGATTTTTGTGTTTTCCATTTCTCATTGTCTTGTACTCAGTTTATTAAGCCCAAACTTCCAGTTCAAGCAGCCGTTGCAGCTCGCCAATGCCGCTGACCTCGTAATCGGCAATGTCGCCGCCTTTCTTGGGCTTCTGGCTCAGTAGAACCGTCTTCATACCGGCCGATTTGGCGCCGATTACGTCGTGGGTAAGGGAATCGCCCACGTAAAGGGATTTGTCTGGCTGCGCGTCCACGCGGGCCAGGGCGTGCAAAAATATCGCCGGGTCCGGTTTGTATATGCCAATTTCGCCGGCGATTATAATCGTATCAAAATAGCTGTCGAGACCGGAACTTCTGATGCGTTCCTTTTGTTCTGCCGCGTCGTAGGCGTTGGTAATCAGTCCCGTCTTTGTTTTTCGTTTAACGGCCGTCAGAAGTTCCTCAACGCCGGCAAACGGGACGCACAATTCGAGCAGTTTGCCGCGGTAGAGCGCCAGATAATCATCATGCCACGTTATCTGGTGCCTGGCAAAGCTGTTTCGCAACCTGAAGGGGTGCATCTGCAAGGGATCGATCTCATTTTGGGCGACCAGATCGTGGAACTTCATAATCTCGGCAACGGCCGTTTCCAAAAAATCCTCAAACGCAACCGCTGCCCCTGTGTGGGCATACAGCCACCGCAAGCTCCGGATATCGGCGGCGACAAAGTCAACCAGCGTGCCATCAAAATCGAACAGGATAGCCTGGAACATGAGGTTTATACGCGCTGGCTTAATGACGCGGCGCCTTAGCTTCCTGGCAGAACTTTGCGCCTTTGCACACGCAGCGCCGTGACTTCGCGAATGCAGCCGGTGGCGAGGACCAAACTGCCCCGTTATTCTCCGAACAGAGAGCGCAATACGGGACTCTTAAACTCTGTGGCCAAACAATCCATGTAGATCATATCCCACCGCTTCCCGTTGATCATTTTTACTTCACGCCGCCGCCCAATCACCTGAAAGCCGGCTTTTTCATAGGCGCGGACCCCTGCTTCGTTGTAGGCCACCACTTTAAGCATGACATTGTGCAGGTTTAGAATGTTGAAGGCATAATCCAACATCAACCGCGTTGCCTCCGTGCCATACCCTTTGCCCTGGCACGCTCTTTCACCAATGACTATACCAAACTCCGCTTTTTGCTCGGCGATGTCGCTCAGGTAGGTAAAGCCAATTGGACGCAAGGTGTCTTTTTCATAGATGGTGAAAAACACGAAACTTTTATCTTTGCTAAACCGGGCATAAACTTCTGCTTCTTCTTCCAGGGTGACCGGGCGCATACTTCTGGTTGTGTAGTTGACGCTAAAGTCGTTACTCCACCGATTGTACAGGGGAATCATTTCTTGTTGGAGAGGGCCTAGCGCCACACGCTCTCCGGCAAAATTGATAATGGGCTGCGCTGAGGATTTATGTTCGCCAGGTGATGAATTCATAGTTTTTTATCTCCTCGCGCGCTACTCGTCCGGCAGATCGAACGTGTGCTCAATCGGTTGCGGCGCGCCGTCGAGCGTGCTCACGTCGCGCGCGATGCGCCATCTGCCCTCGCCGTCACGCACCAGTTCCGCCGCGTGCCAACCGGATACGCGCACACTCGGGCCGCCGTCACGTGGACGCACCGTCGCCACCTCCCGCAGGCGTACCCGCGCGCGGTCGCCGTCGAGTACGACCTGGGTGACAGCCCATTGCACGCGCTCTACGTAGGCCGCATGGAAGGCGTGAAGCGCCGCGGCCAGCGCGTCCTTGCCGGCGCGCGCCGTGCCGGACATCCCCTGTTGCACGATGTCGTCGGTGACGACGGACAGCGCCAGGGCGACGTCACCGGATTCCATGGCCGCAAACCAGGCGCGGTAAGCGGCTTCGATCCCGTCCCGCGCCGCCGCGTCCTCTTCTTCTGCAATTTTCCTGGCTTCGTTCATGTGGACTCTCTGCAAATAGTACGCAGATTAACGCAGATGACGCAGATCCTTCGCCATGATAGTCGTTGGCCGGCCTCAATAATCAGCCTGTTCCAGGACCAGCCAATCGTCTCGTAAAAGGGCTGCATGTCTGGCGTAAAAAGATAAAGGCGGCCAATTCCCAACTCTTTGGCGATGCTTTCCAGTTGTTGCATTAGCTGTGACCCGATTCCCTGGCGGCGATATTCGGGCCGGACGTAGACCGATGCTATCCAGGGCGAGAGGTCCTCCCGGCCGGCCATGTCATGCTCAACCAGGCTGGCCGAGCCAACCAGGGTTGCCTCCATAAGGGCAATCACCGTCGTGGGAATTGTGCCTCGCCCCAGGCGGGACTTCAACTTTGCCACACGTTGTGCGACCGATGCGTTCGGATTGAGGCTGGCAAATGCCTCGTGATGCCACTCGGCCAGCAATGTCAGGTGTTCAGGGTGGTCGGCCAGGAACACGAGGCGTATGTTCATGATTTAGCTTGCTGGCTAACGCTACTGCTCGCCGGCGCCACTTCGCGCAAGCGATTCAAGGGATAAAGCACATTCCCATGCACCTGTTCGGGAACCAGGTGATAAACGAATTGTTGCGCCATCTGTTACTACCTTTCGTATCCTGAATAATCGCTTTGGCGGCGATGGCGCAGATTTTTCACCCAACATTGCCCCGTTATTTCCGCGAGGGGAGGAATGGCGCTGTATTGTCGAAATGAAGACGCCCCCCCATTTCATCCCGAAAGGCAAGAGCCTGCTGGAAATGATCTGTGCAAATTCGAGGTATGCCAAACTTCGTAACGATTTCCAGTGATTCTTCATCATTTACATCCCAAGCATGGACTTCAATGCCTTGATCACGCAAAGCAGTAACTACTTCTTGGGATAATTGACTTGGATGTAAATGCACCGCTCTGGCACGAGCAAGACGGGAACGCTGCATTGCTTGATATTGAACTACATCTAACTTCATCCAACTTTCTGAACGGGGAAGTAGCAGATCAACAGTTATTCCTGAGCACACCTTTTGCATTTCTAAGAGCAAAGCGGGTTCGTATGAAGTGATTTCAAAGGTGTTCCAATAGTCTTTGAATTGGTTCAGTACGCCGCCAATGATTTCTGGCGCTTCAGGTTCTGGCCCTTTGATTTCTATCTCAAACCCAATTTTGCCACAGAATAGCTCTAAAATTTCCGCAAGTGTAGAAATGCGTCCCTCTTTAACCGCTGGATTGCCTCTGCAAAACACCTTCACGTTACGCAATTGTTCTAACGTAAAATCAAAAATCGTACCTGAAGCGGACGTATTCTCTTGAAGATAGTAATAGTGATAAACAACTGGGACTTTATCGGCGGTCAACCTGACATCAAGTTCAACCGCATCTGCTCCAAGTTCTATGGCTCTCTGGAATGAAGCAATTGTGTTTTCTGGGGCTTCTATTGGAATACCCCGATGAGCGACAATCTCAAAAAGTTTCATTTGTACATTCGATACACTGAACAACTCTTATTCAGTTGATTCATTAGACAACGAATCACCGTAAGCTAACCACTCAACTCATGATGGTCCACAGCATCTTTAGCGCCAGGATCATCAATTGATTGGCAATGAACGGCCGTCCACCGCCTATCCGACCACTCTTTCTGTGCAAGTATAGGGCGTTGAATTGCCAGAGGCAACTTGAGTTAACGGCCGTCTTCAGGACATTTTTTTGGTCAGGTGAATCCTTGAAGCCGACCAGGTATCATGGCTTACAAACGACTTCTCCGAACGGCCGTTTCCAATCCGCCGTCATCAGCAAAAGCCGGAAAATCGACCGGTCAGACAACGGCCGTTTTTGCCTGTCCCAACAACTGCTAGAAAGAAGGTATACAGCCGTTTCTCCCAGGCCACTATATCCTTATGCTTGACTCCGCTTGCAGCGAATGGGTCAGCAAATCGGTCACCAATTGATTCAGGCTTTTGCCCGAAGACGCGGCTCTGATGGCTAGTTCGGCGTGTAGTTCAGTCGGCAGGCGGAGATTGAACTTGCCTGAATATTCTGACTTGTCCCTGATCACTCGATCTCACGGCTCAAGAACCTGAACATCGAAACCCACTGGCTTGTTCGAAGATCGCCCGTGCTCCGGCCCAATCGTACGATGATCGTCCCTCGCGTCGGATTCACGTAGAGAAATTGACCGTCCTTTCCCTGGGCCAGATAGTCTCCCTCGACTTGCGACAACAGCCACCACGAATACCCATAGCTCCAGAAGCCAGCGGCTCTGAAGTCTGCTGGCCACACGGCATCATCGACAGCTTCTAACCAGACTGAGCGTTCAATCCACTCGGCGGAGAGTATCCGCTTGCCGTCCCATTCTCCTTCGGCTAGATACAAACGCCCTATCTTGGCGAGGTCCCGGGCCGTCCCTGCGAGGCAGCACCACACCTTCTCCAAGCCATCGTCCCGATCCAGCGACCACACGCCGTCATGCTCCATACCCAAAGGCGACCAAAGGCGCTCCTGTGCGTAGGCGGTGATCGTCTTCGGAGCGAGAGCCCGATTCAGAATGAGCGAAAGCAGAGCCGTATCTCCCGACTTATACCGGTACTCCATTCCAGGTTCACCTTGCATCCGGAAGCCCAGCATCATTCGCTCGATGTCCGACGTGTAATTGAAGGGCACATGTAGCCCGAATGGGTTGTCGTTCTCCACGTAGCCGATTCCCGATGTCATCGTGATGAGGTGCCTGATCGTCATACGTTCAAATCCACGACCGGCAAACTCTGGAATGAAATCGACAACCGGTTGATCGATGGAGCGGATGATCCCGTCGTCGATGGCCGCCCCGATGAGAACGGAGGTGACGGACTTTGAAACGGAAAAGTACTGGGACAGCGATGCTGCCGTGTGGCCCCCATCGTATCGCTCGAACAGGAGCGTGTCGTCCTTGACGATCAAGAAAGCAATCGTCTCGCTGGCAGAAAGCACATCCTCCAGTCTCGCCTGCCTATCAGCTCCGAGTTCGACCACTTCAGGCACGCGCCAACCATTCGCCTGCTCTGCAAAACGATAGGGTGACTCACTGGCCGATAGATGCCTGGCAGGATAGCGCTTGAAGTCATCGATCTTTGTGGTTCCATGCCGTAGGAGGCGTGACATCGCATCCAATGCGCCGTGAGAGCCTGCCACGCTGACCCATCTCGCAAAGACGATCACAAAGCTTAGGGCGATGACCGTCACAACGATGGCAACAAACCGTAGAATCAGTTTCCAACTAAGCATTCACATCTCTCTAATGATCGCTAATGACCTTCGACGGTGGCCGTTTTCGGAAATAACATGAGCGCAGCCCAACAGTCTGTTTAGGCCGCCAACGGCCGTTACCGCCATCCTTACCACGCCTCACAAACAACCTCTCCAAACGGCCGTAACCAGCTAAACAAAAGCGCCATTTTCTGGCTGAATGAGCGCCAGGTCGCCTTGCTCAAGATAACTTCTGTTCATTTATGCCAGAGCAGCATTGAGGCTTTCTTGAGCGAGTGGTGAAATCTCTTTGGCTACTTGCTCCTCTATTTCATCTCTTGTCTTTTCCAGATCATATAACGCTTGCAGATTCATCCACAACTCTGCCGACGTGCCCAAATAACGGCTTAACCTCAGCGCCGTATCGGCCGTAACACTTCGTTGCCCGAGGACGATCTCATTGATCTTGCGTGGGTAAACTTTCATCTCTTTCGCCAAACGATATTGACTGATACCCAGCGGTTTCAGAAAATCTTCGAGCAAAACTTCGCCTGGATGAACTGGGGGAATTCTTGTTTCTTTCATAGTTCCTCTTCACTCAATGATAGTCCACAATCTCGACTTCATAAGCATCACCATCTTGCCATTTGAAACAGATTCGCCATTGATCATTTATCCGTATACTGTGCTGACCCTTTCGGTCACCAGATAGCTTTTCCAATCGATTTGATGGCGGAATCAATAAATCCTTTAGTTCTTTGGCAGAATGTAAAAAGGCCAATCTTCGGTACGCGATTTTTTGAATGTTCTGGGGAAGTTTACGCGAAAAGTAACGCCGAAATACCTTTTCGGTTTCTTTCGATTTGAAGGACTTGATCATCCGGGGATATTAGCGCAAAGCAGTAATACCGTCAAGCGGTATGCAGTTTAGCTTAGGCTGCCAACGGCCGTCTTTGACCGCCACCACAGGGAATCCAAAACGCCGACCTGCGCTGCGCTGCCAACGGCCGTTTCCGCCATCCTTACCACGCCTCACAAACAACATCTCCAAACGGCCGTATCCAGCCAAACAAAAGCGCCATTTTCTGGCTGAATGAGAGCCAGGTCGCCTTGCTCAAGATAACGAGGTATGCAGTTCCATTCTTTTAGAACGTAATGAGTAATGACGGCCAACGTCGTTAAGCCACCAGTTATCGCGCCGGATGTAGTGTAATTCATAAGTTACGGTGAAATAGCGGATGCCCGCCGGCAGAAAACGTTTAAGCGTCATGACGGCCCGGCGTGAATGATACCATTTCGCCACAGCCACCACTGATTTAATCCGCGCCAAATCCAGTTTCTCTGCCATCACCTCGCGCGCCAAGTACACATTTTCCATCGTATTGGTTGACTGGCTCTCGAAAATAATCTTGTTATCTGGTTATCTGGAATGCCTTGCGCGAGTAAAATCCGCAAGTGGTTCTCTGCCTCTGGTTTGCCACTTTCCCGGTTGATGCCGCCGGTCAGAATAATCTGATCAACGATCCCTTCCTGATAGAGCGAGGCCGCAATTTGGGCCGGCATATTGGACATGGAACCAAAGACGAAGGCCACATCGGCCTGTTCTGGCGTTGCTTGAATATCCAGATAACGGGTAATGCGCGTTACTTCTTTCTGGTCACTTAACATCGGATTCAATGTTTTCACGCCAACGGCCGTCCGCAGACACCGCGCCAATGGAGTTGTTTAGACTCCTGGTATTCGCCCAGGTTCGTAATCACTCTGCAAGTCCCATGCTCCGCCACGACCTGTGCCGCGACTTGCAGGTTAAAAAATTGCAGCGCCGACAAAGGCGGCGATGAATACCAGAATCAAAACACCCAAAACTGTGGCGTAGTTTTCAGGTTCAACTTGTCCCTTTTGGCCCATTTTGCGGATAAGCGGGAATAATCGCCAGTAAAAGGAAGCCGTTGTCAACGCCAGCGCCAGCAGACTCAACCGCTGCTGCTCAACATCACCATACAAGACAATAATTGCCAACAACGACAAGAAGATCAACTTGGCCCCGGCAACCCAGTTCACCAAGTATTTGACAAACTCGTGAATTTCCGGGTATTGCTGCGACTGCTCCCAGGCCTTGAAAACGCCAACGGCATTGGCATACTTTGATCCGGGTGCGAAATAAAGGGCTAGAACATTCGACAACTCAAGCAAAATGAATGTGATGATAACAATTTGGATAAGCATAGCACCTTTTTAGTTTCGGGGTAACTACTCAGGTGCAAGGCACTGGCCACAGGAGTTGCGATTGACTAAAACCGTTCGGCCAGTGCCTCGCACCACTCTGGGGCTTAGTAGTTACAATGAAACACTCAATTGGTAATCGTGACCGTTTTGTGAATCAATGCGCCCTCAGCCAGTTCATTCAAAATCAAGTCGGCTACATCGGCGCGAGGGATTTTAGAAGTTTTGGCGCGGATGTTTTCGCCCACGCTGTAGACGCCCGTACCCGGCGTATCCATCAGCCCGCTAGGGCGGACAATCGTCCAATCCAGGCTGCTGGCTTTAACGGCCGTTTCCTGCGCCTCATGATCGGTACGGGAATGTCGCAGCAAGGTGGCAAAAAACAGTTTGTTGAAGAGCGACA
This sequence comes from Anaerolineae bacterium, assembly GCA_007123775.1. Taxonomy (GTDB): domain Bacteria; phylum Chloroflexota; class Anaerolineae; order Promineifilales; family Promineifilaceae; genus SLGK01. Next base: position 21,680 of record SLGK01000114.1, read on the forward strand.
GGGTGTGCCAACTTTCACCAATACCCATGGCCGAGACAACGATCAGGCGGTTAACGGCTGCCTGTTTCATGCCGTTTATGATGTTGACTGTGCCGTCCCTACGGATTGTTGTTTTCCGCAAATCTCGCGCGCCCAGAGCGCAGACTACAGCATCTTGCCCCTGTAGGCAGCGGGCGACGGCAGCCTTGTCATAAATATCTCCGGTTATGATGGTGAGGCCGTCCCCGCTGTCCGCCAGCGGCGCTGGATTACGCACAAATGCAGTGACGGCGTGTCCGCGTTCAACTGCCTGCCTGACCAGTTCCAGGCCGGTTGCGCCCGTTGCGCCAAATATCGCTAATTTCATGCTTTTTTCCTTGTGTATTCAACTAGGCCGTTATTGCCAGACCAGATGGCAGCGGCCGCTCTCAATTTCAATGCTTTCACGCCAACGGCCGTCCACAGACAACGTGCCAATGGAGGTGTTTAGACTCCTGGTACTCGCCCAGGTTCGTTATCACTCTGCAAGCCCCATGCTCTTCCACGACCTGCGCCGCGACTTGTTTAATGACTGCCATCAGTTCAAGCAAAAGGTCATTATCCGCTTCGCCGAGGGTGAGCAGTGAACTGACGTGGCGTTTGGGGATAACCACGACATGCACCGGGTAAAAAGGGCGCGTGTGGTGGAACGCCAGGACATTAGCCGTCTCGACCACTTTGTCAACGGCCGTGCGCCCGCTCAATACTTCATCACAATAAAAGTCACTCATCTTTTCCTCCGGCCAAACGCTTTTGCCTGACGGGGCGCTAGCCGCCGCTTACCGCTGATTCAGTAAGCTCTAGCAAATGTTTCGCGCTGTCCATACGAACCGTGACCCCGATAGGTAATGGCACCATCGTCTGCCGATGGCCGAAATCAACCTCGGCCAGAATCGGGTAGGTATACCCACTTAACACGTCCAACCCCGCTTCTTTTGGCGTAGGGTGTTCAATCTCGTCAAACTAACACTTGGATTTCTTTTTTCATCTTTTTGAAGATGCCTGTCGTTGTGGCGTAGACGCGGGATAAATTGTGGATTTGTATGCTCATAACGAATCTCTGCTTGAGGTTGTGGCTGAATGGGAAACGGCCGTTGGTTATAGACCCTTGTCTAATGGTGGCTGTGTGCCGTCAATATCCGTAAATCCATACTCGCGGGCCAACGGCCGTAAGGGATGCCATCATTGATTCTCACTCAGCCCACCAACGTTCGCAGGCGCGCCGCGGTTGCCGCCAGGGCAGACCAATCTCCCCGGTAGGCATTGTAGGCCAGATGGTCCAGGCCAATATGCAGATAACAGGCCATGAGCCGCGCTTCTTTGTCTGCGGGCGCATAGCCCACTGCACGCCAGCGCCGCTCAAGTTCCGAGCGCAAGTATGCCACATTTAGCGCCGGATGCCACGGCGCCCAAAACTCGAACCAGGCCAGGTCATACAGGTGATCGCCGTACAGGGAGCAGCCCCAATCAAAAATTCCGGAAATTGTCCCTTCGTGGACCAGGGCATTGCCGTTGATCAAATCGCCGTGTACCAGGCAGCGGGGGACTGAATTGACGGCCAGACTCTTGAGCAAAGCAAAGCCCTGCGTAAACATCGCCTCAGCCTGGGGCGACGCCGCCAGCCGTTCGCGCCAGCCATGAGTGCGTTGCGTTGGCGCGTCATCGCCAACCGTTAACAAGTGGTCGGGCCAACTGGCGTGCGGCGCCTTACCTTCCTCTCCCCAACCGCCAAACCCCACTGTAGCGGATAGATCGGTCAGGCGCATCGCTTCCAGCGCCGCCGCGACGGCCGGAACCAATGCCCACCACTGCGCCGCCGACACGCTCTCCAGCGGAACGCCATAGGCGCGGGTCGAGATGGCATAGTAGCCATCCAGGGCCGCGCCAATCTCCAGGAGTTCAGGAATGGGCAAATCCGGGCTGGCGTACCGGTGAGCGAGTTGATCCTTCTCAAAGTCGCTGACGTACTTGCCAAAGCGAATCACCAGATCGCGCTCTTCGTACACAAAGCCAAAACATTGCGACCAGGCCCCCGCTCCCAAGAGCGCAACCTCTGCGGGCTCTATACCCAGGTGACGGGTAAGAAATGCCCGCGCCTGTTTAATATCAACAGCCTGTTCTTGTGACATGCTTACTTTCCAACCAGCCAGTTCATACGCCTCAACGGGCTTCTCTCTTTGGCGGCACAACGGCCGTAACCAAAGTTCACAGGCCAATTACGCAACCCGGACGCCGACCCGTTCCAACAAGGCGCGGCACAATTCAGCCCGGTACTTGATCGGCGGCTGCTCCGGGCTATGCGAGTCAGACCCGGCGCTGATCAATAGGCCATGCCGCCGGGCATGCGCCTCATACAGCCGCTCATACCCTCACTAATCTTGGAGAAAGTCCACCCTACGGCATATAAGCAATCCCGTGTTTGATTTGCTCTATCCATTCGAGAAGTGGATGGCGTTTCTCCAAATATGTATCAGACCATTGCCTGGCCAATTGATCGAACTGGACAGCAGTGTGCTCGATGATGCCTAAAATGCCGGCAGCAGAGTAGTCCGAAACATCTCGTTGCAACCTCTCGACGATAGCATTCCCCATACTACCGTCTCGATGGATATTTGTTCCTTTCGCTCTATCTCGCAGCATCATACCCAGAACGCAGCAATCTCGGATCAAATCCAGCGTGAGATGTAGCGCGATCAGGTGATCGTTGCGGATGACTTTATAGCTGGCCACCATTGATTTGAACCAGAAGTGATTAACCAGTTCATCAAATTCGGCCTGTGACGGCCGCATCAGCTTCGGTGTTGGCCAAGTTTGGGAAAGAATGTCCGAGATTTGGTCTGAGCGTGAGAAGAGCAAACGAACACCTGGATAGAAGGGAATACGAGGCCACTTGTTCAGTTGCTCCAAGTTGGATTGGGAGGTGATGACAAAGTCGAGCCGCCTAAAGTCGAGAAAGCAGGCTCGTGTTGTGCCAAAAAATTCGTTCTCGGATTGTTCACAAGCGAATAGCGTGCCCAAACCATCTAGCCATTCGCTGGCAGGAAAGTAGCGCGAGAATGCCTCATCTGTGGCCACCAACAAGCAGTCCAGGTCGCTCCAAAGGTCAAACTGGTCGTCAGATTTCAGAGCTGAGCCGAAAAGAGCCAATGCCAATACATCATTGCTTTCCATCAGCAAGGTCTTCACTTCTTCAGCGGTCTCTGTTTGCCAGGCACCCAATCGAATCATAATCGACTCACAATTCTCTAGCCGTTGACTTCATGCCGCCTAACGGTCTGTTTAGGTCGTCAACAGCCGTTTCTAATCCTGTACAGTGTAGCCCAACTTTCGTAACCTTGTCGCCTACGGCCGTTTACCGCAGCGGCTTGCCGCCGGCTCAACTAGCGAAATGCTCTGCTGGAAACAGAGACCGAGTTCTTGTCTGGGTCTTTCGTGTTGGCAAACTTATACCCATTGGCCACATGCACCGGCCCAAATTCCAGACCGTTCCGCGCTGCTTCCGCGATAAAGCCGCGCACGTCTGGCACGTCAAACGAGAGTTTCACCCCGGCCTGTCCCAGTTTAACCGACTTTGCCGCCTGATGAATCAATATACTCGCGCCGCCATTGCACGGAACGAGTTCGATCAGGCCTTCGTTGACTTCACCCGTCGTTTCAAACCCGAAATGGCGGGCATAAAACGCGGCGGTTTTCTTCATGTCTCGCGCATAGATGATGATCGCGCCCAAAGAAGGGGTCATATTTTCCATTTCTCCTTCCGGCCGTCTGCGAGGAACGCGCCGATTCTAAGGAAGTAAACAGACCAAGGCCAGTGGTGAATGGATTTATGAAGAAACCCTTCAGGCGTCACTCCGCGAAACGATTTTCCCAGCCATTGGCCCGCGAAGCTACAACGGCAGTTCCGTCCCAATGCCCATCGCTTTGGCGCGCTGATACACCTTGATGGCGGTGGCCATGTCGTCGAGGGCCAGGCCCAGGTTGATGGCCATGGTGCGTTCATTGTCAGATTCACGCCCTGGTTTCAGCCCGGCCGCTATTTCGCCCAGATCGGCGTAGGCTTCTGGCGTTGCGCGGAAGTAGCCCGCCTGGCGATAGTAACCCAACTGGGCCAGGTCGTCAGTAGCCAGCTTATCCGCTTCGCGCAGGGCGGCGCCCTGCCAGGCCGAATCAAAGTCCACCAGCGAAGCAAACGCGCCGGGGGCCAGCCAGCCCGCCTCAATTTCTGGCGTGGGGTTCAGCAAAATAGGCCCGCTGGTAACCACCATATCCAGCCCTTTTACCGCCGCCGCTAAGCTCTTTACCGGCTCTACCTCGATCTGAAACTGCTCACTCATCTCGCGGGCGTAGCGGGCGGCAATTTCCGGGTAGAGGTCAAACGCCTTGACTTTTTGGATGTCGAAGAGGCAGGCCAACGCCTCCAGGTTACTGCGCCCCTGCACGCCGCAGGCGACAATGCCCACGGTGGCGCTCTCCGGCCGGGCCAGATATTTGGCGGCAACGGCCGTGGCCGCGCCCGTGCGTTGCGCCGTAATCCAGGTGCAGTCCATCACCGCCAGCGGTATGCCCGTATCGGGATCGTTGAGGATGAGCAGGCCGGTAATGTAGGGCAAGCCCTTGGCCTGGTTGGCGGGATAGCCGGAGACCCACTTGACGCCGGCCGATTCGAGGCTGGGAATGTAGGCGGGCATGGCGTGAATAAAGGCGTCCGGGCGGGTATGGATACCGGGCTTGGGAGGCATCTCCACCCTGCCATGCCCCTTTTCCACAAACATAGCCTCCAGCGCCTGGATGATCTCCAGCATGGAGAGCTGGGTGGCTTCCACCTCTTGCCGGGATAGGTATAGGATTGATCCGAGAGTCATTTTTTTCCTCCTCTGCTATGAGACTCGCAACCGCCTGTTTGCCTTGCCTGCGGCATTGGCAACAGCGGTTACACATCTAGCCTTGAAACTGGGTCTGGCCGTAATCGTAACACTTTGTTTGGGCTGCCAACGGCCGTTTCTCAGCCTCATCTAGCACAGTGTAACCCAACATTCGTTACCTTGCCGAATACGGCACGGCAGCGAGCCGATCTATGTGGATCGCTCCGGCTGCTCGCGGAGTCAGGCACTTTAGGCAACCCGTGGCGGCCCTTGCCGAATGCAGTCGAGTACCGTCTCTGGCGATGCATCCCACAATTCTTTGATCCACCAGGTAACACCGGCCTCCAACCAGGGCAGCAAGCTGTCTTCTGGTTGAGCAGGATTCAATTCGGCCGTGTTGCTGCCAATTACAATATCGAAGGGGGTCGTTAAGGTGCGATGGGCTTCGACGTAGGCTTTCATTTCACCGATGTCTTGTGGGGTAACTGCTTCGGGTTTTCCATCGGCGCCCCATTTCTCCGCAAAGAGGCCGTCACACTTGAGAATTCGCGCCATTGATTGCCGGCGCGGCCATATCAGCGGTGCCCAAAGGGGGATGCGCGGTTGTTGAACGGGTTGCGGTGGGTAATATTGCTGGTCGAGCAAGGTCAGTTTCACCTGATAATGTTTGCCGTCATAGTCAAAGGGCTGGCGCTGATACATTTGGCTCAAAATATCAATGGTTTCATCCAGCATCTCCGCCCGCGCCCTGGGTACGGTTACTTCATCAGGAAAGCCATGCCAGCCCATCCACGTCGCACCTGTGCCCAGGCCTAAAATTAAACGGCCGTTTGACAACTGATCGAGCGCGAGCGACAGGCTGGCAATTTTCCACGGACGGGTGAGCGGGACTGGGATCAGCATCGTACCCAGGCGTATCCGGCTGGTGGTCATCGCCGCCGCTGCCAGCCCAATCAGCGGATCTTCGCACCAGATCGCATCGCCCAAGAAGCAGCCATCCCACCCCATCTCTTCGGCCAGGGGCGCTGCTTCGGCAACCAGTCTGGTACTGTTATAGGGTAAAGCCAAACCAAATTTCATAGCTGCGTTACTCTCGTTGTGATAGCGCCCTATGGCTGGGTTAGCCGGACGGTTTTAGCCGTTGGCTGTCGCTACTTAGCCAATACTCCTCTCCCCACAGCCTTAGCCAGCGTAGAATCAGATCCTCTCGCGTGTAAAGGTACTGGCTATCTTTTCGCCCGTATGTTTGAGCCAATTGGGCCACAGGCAGATGGAAATTGCCATACAAGCCGGGGGCTTCATCGTTTTCAAAGCAGCGCATGATTGCCTCCACACCGTCCACGCGCAGATTGCCCAGTTTCCACCAGGGCATTGGTTCACCCAGGTTGGAAAACACGTCCAGTTCTGGGGTGACCATGAAAGCCAACGTGTCGGGGTGTGTGGCAAAAGGCTCGTTCTCCCCCGATAATTCGGTTAGCCACTCTTTCTCTGCTTTGCCCAAACACTCTTCAAGGGTTGACGCACCATGACATTGCTTGGTCTTTTCCGCCAGGTAGCCGGGGATGACGGATAAGACACCAGCGGTAGGGCGCAGATGCTCAATGTGGAACGCCTCGCCATCAGGAGCAATAGGGTGAACAAAAACCTCGAACTCATGCCCTAATTCGCGCACGCGCTGGTCCAGGGCCAGGGCATGGATGAGGGCCACAAATTCCTCCAATTCAGGCATCACACGCTCGGTCAAAAACAACTGCCACCGGGGTCTTATGCCTGCTTCCAAAAGCCGTTCGGTCGCTCGCAGACTGTCATGGAAAGAACCGCGCCGGCGGGTAAAGTAATCGGTGTTTTCTTGCAGGCCAAAAAAGCTGATTTGACATACGTCTGAACCGACGTCACGCGCCCACCGGGCATAACCTTGATCACGGGCCAATCGCCAAATGCTGAGAAGGTCAAACCGAACAGCAGTCCCCTCATCGCTCAATTCCTGTTCAAGTTCCCACAACTGACGGTAATTTGGCGCATAATCTGGCTCCCGATACCAGGTCATTACAATCAGTGGCTGGGCAAACGGCTCATTCTCTCCCGGGCGGATCCAGTCACGGAATTGTGCTGCCACCCAGCGCAACGTAGCTTCGGGGATACGTCTGTTGGGCGGATTACCCAACCAACAATGCCGGCAGCGGTTGGGACAACCGGCCATGTCCAGCGTGACGGCAATCTTGCGTGACTTGAAACTCGGCATGTTATTGTTGGACGGCCGTTTCACTTGAATCTAGCCAGGTCAATGACGGTAATTACCGGCCGTTCCACTATACCGTTAAAAGCATTCTCGACAATTGTCAGCAGTTTGTCAAGAGTCCGTTATGGATCTGTGCCCAATCTCTGTTGACAAGCGGTGGGCGTTTTTGCTACTATGGTCTCCAACAATTTGATCATCACAAAGGCAATGAAGGGGACATGCTGTTGGGTCACCTGAACGACTTAGAGAGCTGTGTCATGTCATAGGCTGCAAACACGGCCGTTTAGCCCCCAGAGTGACACCCCAGAGCTGGCCGGTGAACTACTAGTAGCCGGTTTCCGGGCGCGCCCGTTATTGCGCATAGGGTGGTATCCATAAATCACCCGCAAGAGGCCCCTGTGTTGGGGCAAATGGTGGTGGCACCACGAAGGCATAATTGGCCCTCGTCCTCCAAAGGACGGGGGCTTTTTTGTATTAAGGAGGAGAAGCTGTTATGAAACGTATTCGTACCACAGAAGTAGCTCACCACGTAGGACAACGGGTTTACCTGCAAGGGTGGCTGCAGAATGTGCGCCGTCTGGGGGGTGTTAATTTTGTCCTGCTGCGTGATGGGTGGGGCACAATCCAGGCCGTAACAGAAGCGGCCGTTGATCTGGAGCCGCTGGCCGGGGTAGGCCTGGAGAGCGTCATTGGCTTGACGGGTGTGGTGGTGGCCACTACCCAAACGGCTGCTGGCCTGGAATTGCACCAGCCCCAGATAGAGGTGATTACGCCCGTAACGGCCGAACTCCCGCTTACTCTGCACAAACCGACCTTAGTTGCCACCCTACCCGTTCTGTTGGACCAGGCCGTGTTGGCCAATCGCCACCCGATACGCCGGGCTATTTTTCGCCTGGCCGCGGCCGCTATGGCCGGTTTTCGCCAAGCGCTGCAAGCGCGCCACTTCACTGAGATACAGTCGCCCAAGCTGGTGGCCTCGGCCACAGAAGGGGGCGCCAACGTGTTTCGTCTCGATTATTTTGGCGGCGAGGCATTTCTGGCCCAAAGCCCCCAATTTTACAAGCAGATCATGGTGAGCGTGTTTGAACGTGTTTATGAGGTGGGGCCGGTTTTTCGGGCCGAACCCCACGATACATCGCGCCACATCAACGAATACGTCAGCCTGGACGTAGAATTGGGTTTCATTGAAGATCATTTTACGGTCATGGAACTGGTGCAGGTGCTGCTGGCGGCCATAATGAAGCAGATGGCCCAAACGGCCGTGACTGACCTCCACCTGCTCGACGTCACACTGCCGGTCGTACCCCAACCCATTCCCCACATCCACTTCCGCGAGGCCAAGGAACTGGTCTGGCAGCAGCATGGGTTAGATGGCCGGGCCGAACCAGACCTGTCGCCCCAAGAGGAGCGCTGGCTGGGTGAATGGGCTAAAGCTGAGCATGGCAGTGATTTTCTGTTTGTGACCGGCTACCCCATGACCAAACGCCCCTTTTACACCCATCCCGATCCGGCCGATCCCATTTACTCCAACTCTTTCGACCTGCTTTTTCGCGGATTAGAGTTAATTACCGGTGGGCAGCGGCTCCACCGCTACCAGGATTACCAGGCGGCCCTGACCCAGGCCGGTTTGCCGGAGGCAGCTTTTAGCCACTACCTGGATGCCTTTCGCTACGGCATGCCGCCACACGGTGGTTTTGCCATTGGCCTGGAACGGCTGCTCATGCAGTTGTTGGGTGTATCCAACTTACGCCTAACCACGCTGTTCCCCCGCGACCAAACGCGCCTGGCGCCCTGATTTTCTTGGGATTGAACCGCTGCCTAAACTATCTTAGGCAGCATACTCGTCATAAATGGAAATGACGGATGACCGAGGATGGAACATGTAGAATGCCCTTCCGTTTCTTCGACACGCGCAGTGCAAGCTTTCGGTCCTTTGTCCTCCGTCCTATTCACGAGTGAGCGCCTCACGGCCGTACCATAGATAGGCGACCAGGAACATGGCGCGTTGCAGCAGGCCAATGATGTCTGGTTGGGTGGCCATGAGGAGGGGCAGGAAGGTGGCAGCGGCCACGGCCGTTACGTCCAGCAGCCGCCCCATTTTATCACCTTTCTCACGCTGCAAGAAACGGACCACCACGCCAAAGGCAAAGGCAAAGCCCAGCACCGTGGCCGTCAAGGAGTGGAGAAAATTCTCCACGGGGTCAAAGGGAACGCCGGCCAGCCAGGGTGAGTGGGAGAAAGCGGCCGTGCCCACCATGCAGACGCCAAAAGCGAGGTGAAACCAAACGGCCGCGCGGGCCCAAACGGCCGTTTTGAAAGAAGCCAACCAGATAACGGTCAGGCCAAACAAGATAAACCCCAGGCGGGCCAGCCAGGCCCCCTCCAGCGCCTGCGCCGCCGATTCGCTGGTGGTGTGGGTTAACCAGGAGTAGCCGGGCGGCATGAGCAGCGGCGCGGCCAGCAGCGCCACCGCCGAGAGCAGCAACAGACCGGAAATGCCCCATTTTGTCACCACCGGATGGCCTGTTTCAGCGGACGCAAGAAGCGTTGTCATCAAAGACGTTCTCATAGTTGCCCAGACCTATTTACTGTGGTTTGCCATCAGGTGTGGCTAAAATCCTTGCCAACCTGGCTGTTCATATTCCCAGAACAACATCTCGGCCCCCTTTACAAAGCCCAAGGAATGAGCCAGGGCATACGAAGCGGCATTCGTTAGCCTGTCTGGGATGAAAACCGGGAGTTGCTCCTGGGCCAATATTTCAGTGACGGCCGTGGCTACAACGGCCGTACCCATACCTTTACGCCGGTAGGCCGATCCTACGCCCACGGCAATTTCACGTAGTATACCCTTTTTCTTGATGCCGGCATGGGCCACAATTTGTTCTGCCTGGTTACGGACAACAAAAACCGGGCCATCAAACGCCTTCAGGATCGCCTCGCCCGCTATGCCGGGCCTCAGTTTTTCAACCGGATATGGTCGCATATGGGCTGATCTAAAAACAGGCGGTAGTTCTTGTGCGGGAAAGTAAAGAATCTCTCGTTGCTGCCACCCTTCGGCGTTGATGAGCTGGCGTGCCTTGCCCGCCATTGCCGGACTGAGCAGGCTTTCGTTTTTAAGGGACTCGACGAGCGTTTGGGCCACGGCCGTGTACCGTGGCGCTACCGAACAGATGACGGCCGGCCCCATAGAAAGCAACCAGAGGGTTATGACCCAATTAGCCCATTCGGGCAGCTCGCGTTTACCGGTTTCGACGAACGTCAGGCCAGGCGATTCAAATGCGGCCACGGGCGCATCCAGCAGGTGGGCATAACCCTGCTTCAATTTCTGGATAGGTTCCATCTTGCTTACAAGCGCCACTCAAAACGGCTAAGCCCCAGCGCCTTATACCTCAATCTTGATCGGCAACAAGTGCCTGTGTCGAGGTCATAGATGAAGAACTGTTCATCTTTGACAATGGCTACCGGGAACAGTTTTTCCAGGAAGGGGTGAATGTCCCGGATGGTTTGCTGTACGGTAAAGATTTGTTGAAGCTGCGGTATGTACTTTGTCGTCATATATGTAATCCTGCGACAAGATCAGTTTGCGGGCCGCAACCGGCCGGCCAACACCGGCGGTATTTGCCAGAGGCTCGACCAGCTTAACGGCCGTTGCGGATCAGCGTCTTCCGGTGCAAAAGCTGGCTCCTCCAGGGCGTCCAAAACCAGGCCAGCAGCAAAGGCTTCACCGAGAAGTTGGTATAACGGGCGGTGATAATAAACGTGCGGTGTTGGTTCACCAACCGCGCCACCCGCTTTGACCGGCGGTATAGATAGGTAGGCGCTGATCTTCACGGCCGTGGTCGTCACCAACTGTCCACCCTGATCGGCCATCTCGGCCACAAACACGTGGTTGGCGTTAAAGGCCGGGTGAGTAGTGGCAAAGACGAAACGGCCGTTCTCGACCAACAAACGACGAGCGGCACGATAAAGGGGGGCGATGACGGGCATATCCATCAGGGCCATCGTGCAGACGACGGCCGCAAATTGCCCCTCTCCCAGGGCCGCCAGCGCCTCTTCATCGGTCGCATCCACCACGCTATACTGGATCGGTTCGCCGGCTGGCTGGCCCCGCTGCTGCGCTTTTTCGATCAAGGCCGGGCTAAAGTCAACGGCCGTGACCCGCCCGCCCAACGCCGCCAGCCGTCGGGCCATGACCCCATTGCCGCAGGCGATATCCAACACGCGCTCGCCCGGCCGCAACTCAAGCAGCCGCTCCACGGCCGGGGCAACCAGGCGGCGATGGAACCGGTTGCCTTCGTCGCCGTGTAGCGCGTCCCAGAAAGCTGCCTTTTGCTCCCACAATTCCCGCCCTTCTTCCTTCTGCCTTCTTACTTCTGCCTTTGTGTAAAAGTTTGATCCGTTCATCTTGTGAATCCCCGTTCACCCAGCCAACAATGGTATGGCGTTAAACAGGATGTGAATGAAAACGGGCAGGTAAAGGGATTTGGTGCGCTCGTACAGGTAGCTCATGGCCACGCCAAAGATGAAGGCGAAAAGGACCCAGGCGATGGCCGCTATCCAGGGATAATCGGGCCACAGCAGGGTTAACTGGACGGCGTGGCGCACGGCAAAAAAAACGGCCGATACCAGCATGGCCACCCGAAAACCGCGCAACGGCCGTAAGGCTCCCTGCACATACCCCCGGTAAAACAACTCCTCGCCCACGCCCGCCCACAGAAAAATGAAGAGCAGGTAGGCGCTCTGGATGGCGGCCGGCGAGCTGTTGAGGCGGGTCGCGGCCGCTTCCCACATTGCCGGCAGGGCCGCGCCAATGTCATAAAAGGCATTGCCCAGCACGTCGCCAAACAGGAGCGGCACCAGCCCCACAAAAATGATGGCCCCGACCAGTTGGAACAAAACGGCGGCTGCAATCCCGGCCGGCCAATGCCACCATTTCACGGCCCGGATAGCGCCAAAGCGGTAGCTGCCCAGCCAGAGCGGGAGAGCCAGGGCCAGCAGGGCGTAAACAACGTAAAACGGTGCCCAGGGCAGCAGGCTGTTTTCCAATAAGGCGATCAGGGTGAGGCTAACGGCCGTAATCCACACCCCCCTTTCCGACAAAAACCACTCTTTCCACAGCATGATTACCCTCCTACAGGTCAAACTACACCGTCAAATGTTTGACGTAGACAATTTCCGGGTCGCCCGGATCCAGGTTGTAGATGATGCCTGAACGCTCATAGCCCAGCTTCTCCAGCACGTGCTGCATGTGGCCGTTGGACTCGTTGGTGGAGGTGAAAAATGTGTCTGAGCGGGATTGGGTTTCCATGAAGCGGATGAGCTGTGGCCCCAGGCCCTGGCCCCGCTGCTCAGCGGCAACGTAGACCATCTCCAGGAAGGAACGGCCGAAAAACTCATGCCCCATCACGCCATAACCACACACTCGCCCGGCCGGCACCATGACCCAGGCGCGTCCCTCCCTCACCGACCGGGTAATAAAGGCGCGGCGTTCGGCGTCGGAGCGGGCAATGTGGTCTAATTGGTAAAGAGAGGGTAGGTCAACGGCCGTTGCCGGGCGAATGGGCATTGGGTCCGGCGACGCTTCTTTTTCCTCCTGATACACCTTGTCATTTACCGACGGGGCGCGAATCATCAGCGTCTCTACCGGCGGCCGGACTTCCACAATGGCGTGATACTGCTCGGCCGGAAAGCAACAAAATTCACGCGGGCCAATGGTGAAGCGACGGCCGTCTACCTCAACCACCAGGCTGCCGCGCAGAACGATAAAACATTCGTCGCTGTGCAGATGTTTATGCGGTCGTTCGCCGTCGCCGACCCAGCTCTCGCCGGTGTGGTTGTACCAGATTTGCAGTTGGCTTGATGGGAAACCAACCTCATTCGGTGGCGTATGGCCGGCGAGCAAAGTGGAGTATGGCGGCAGTTGGCGGTGGTGAAATTGGGTCATGCCTGTGCTTCCTTTGCCAGGCGCAAGCCATCAACAAACGATTGGGCGCTGGCCACGGTGCCGAAAATACCATTTTCAACTTTGACCGACTCGATGGCCCAGCGGTGCAAACCATCATTGACTGCGCCGCAGCCATCGGCCAGGAGTAAACACTCGTAACCCAGATCAACGGCCGTGCGCAGCGTCGAATGTACACAAACATCAATCGTATTGCCACACAAGGCCAGGTGGGTAATTGGCTTGTGCCGTAAAACGCGGTCCAGTTCGCCGGAGATGAAGGCACTGCACGTTGACTTTTCAATGATGGTCTCACCTGCCTGGGGCAGCAGTTCCGGCACAATTTGCCAGCCGGGTTCACCGGGAGCGGCCGTTTTCGGGCCGGGCGAATGGCTCGCTTCAACACGGCCGTGACGAGTATACAGCACGTGCAGGCCGTGGACGCGGGCAGCCGCCAATACCTGCCGGATAGGCCGGATCGGCGCTCGCAGTCGTTTGGTATCATAACCGGCCTGCGCGATGTAATAGCCGGGCGAGCAATAATCATGCTGCATGTCCACCACCAGAACAGCGCAGGCTGCGGCCGGCGTCCGGCCATTATGCGGCCAGGGGTGGGGATCGCCCTGAACCTGGAAATACATCTCATTCTTATCGTATGAATGGCCCATCGTCACGCTCCTATATATCCTGAATACGTTCGGTATGCGGTTCGATAACATCCATGTTTGCAATTTCCGCTCGATCAAAATAGCCATAGGCGGTCGTCTCGTTGCTGAGTTGCAGTTCTCCCCCTACCTGCACTACCTCAAAGTTGAGGGAAACGAGATGGTAACGATTGCCGTCGGCATATTCAAGAAGCCGGTGCGGACTGCTGTATACGCCTAAAAGGCGCACCACTTGAACACGCAGACCGGTTTCTTCCCACATCTCCCGTATGCAAGTTTCGGCCACGCTTTCACCGGCCTCAACCTGGCCGCCGGGCAAACACCAGCGCTGGTTATCGGCGCGGCGGGTGAGCAAAACTTTGGCCCCCTGCTCATCAAACAAAGTGGCCGAACAGCCCAATAAGAGCCGTCCGTTACGGCCGATGCGGTCGCCTTCATAGTAGCGTGCCAATTTAGTACCCTCCGTAAAGCGGGCATCCCTGCCCGCTGCGTGCCCGGACAGGGATGTCCAGGGTACGATTCTATTAGCGGGCCAATCCTACCGCATAAACCGGTGTTTGACGATAGGCGTCACTTCGTTTATGAAAAGAAGCGGATGAAAAACCTGGCAAACGGCTGTTGCCATACGGCCGTTCCCCATCTATACTTTCTTTACCTTGCTTATTGACAGGCAGACACAGCTGTTTCTGCTACGGCCGTTTTTCCATAATCAGTAGATCGAAGTGGAGCGCGGACAGCCCTGTCCGCCACTTGCGGGCAAAGCTGCCCTCGCTCCGAAGTTGTTTCGATCTACTGATAATCCACCATGCAACCTGGAATAATCGTGAAAGACCAAACTTTTATGCACGAGGAGAACTGAATTGAAGCCAACTTACCCGTTCCTGACCCCATCCCAACGCACCTGGCTCATCGCCCTGATTGTCCTCTGGGCCATTTTTCTCTTCGGCGGCTTCCTTTTTGGCTCACCCAATCAAAGTTACAGGCATCGTATGCCCTCCTGCTGGCGGGCACGGCCGGTTTGGGGTCGGCGCTGGCCTGGCAAGACCGGCGTTTCGTACTGCTGGCGTTGGGAGGGGCGTTATTTTTGCTGAGCGACTTGATTCTTGCCGGAGATATGTTTGGCGACCTTTTCTTTCCCCTGATTGGAGACGTTGTCTGGCTGACCTATGGGCCGGGGCAGATGCTCATCGTTTATTCGATAGGGGCAGCCTGGCAAAAAGCGACGTCTTAGCCATCTCGACTACAAGAGGCTGCCTGCTGGTGGGTTGTGTCAGCGCTGTGCAAAATGACACGGTCGGGCTTTTGACCGCCTACTTACGGCAGGCTAGAGCAGGAGTGCTGCCAAAGGGAAGAAGACAGAAACGAGCAGTGCCCGCAGCATACCGGTGTCGTAGGGCCAGGTAGAGATTTGCCGTAGCCGTTGTTCATAGGCCAGTACGGCCGCTACCGTCGTACTGAGCTTATCAACCTTTTCACCGCTGTCCAACCGGTCAAGTAACTGTTGGGACAGTTCGGGGATATGGCGGCGTACTTTGACTAACTCAGCTTTTCTAGCGGCAGCAATCAGGCGGTGGGTGGGGTACATATTGAAAAAGAAGATAGCGATTGGCATCAACAAAAGAGGTACATAGAACAGCCAGAAATCAAGCCGCTGGCCAAATGTCCGATCGACGGTCACAAAGAGCAGGCTGACAGCAATACCCCCTACAAAAGCCAGAGCCAGCAGCAGGCTCTGACGACCGACGACGATAAGTGGGCTAAGGTCAAACAGATTGACACGGAGCGGCTGCTTGAGCAAAACGGCCGTAAAATCCACGCTCAGCATTGACACATAGATAATCCAGGCCAACAACCCCCCGATAACGGCCGTTGACACCAATGAGTATATCCCCAGCCAACTCCAGCTAAAGTCTGCATTGACAAGAACTATCAGGCTGCCCACCACCAGGCCCACCCCTACGCTGGCCCACTCGTACAGCGGTTTATTGGTTGTACTGTCTCGAAGCAGCTTCGCCAGTTGACGCTGATCTAATGTTGTCAGAGGGGACAGAGCCTTCACGACTTCCGCCTCTGTCTGGTTCAGTCTAGGCGCGACCAACAAAACAAAGAGTATAATTGATGGCGCACGAAAAATAGCGCGCCATACACCATCGCTAAACAAGTCTGGTAATCCGTATACCAAATAGCCAACCAGAAAAGCCACGCCATATAGAAGCAAGCCAACAGCGGCTATAGTGGTCGTGGGCCATGAACGGCCCAACCATTTGTCAAACTCTGTTTGTGGTAGATTCATCTCTTTATGTAACCTGGCCGTCCTGCCTCTTGCCTCGCCACCTGTCGGTAATGCACCAGCAGTGCCTACTCCGACGCTGGCACGGCCTTCTTTACCGCCAGACAGTCCTGGAAGATCCCGATTTCGGTCTGGTTGCATGGAAAATGTCGCAATTGGGGGCGTTGGCCCTTACCCCTCTAGCGATTTCCACGCCACCAGTGGCCACCAGCAGCCCACGAAAGGCGGCGACACGCTTTCGGCAAAAGTAGGCAACCGGCGTAGCTAACGTTTTATAGCTGAAGAAGAAGGAGCCGGCAAGCTTGGCCGCGGCCAGGTCGCTACAGGTAGGGTTTTGGCTGGTCACGGCCGTCAGTCGGTTGGGCAGAGATGAGTTGCCCGCCACCGAGAGGATGAGAGTACGCCGTTGTCCTGCTGGCCAGGTAGGCCCGGCGCTGAATGAGGTTATCTGAAACTTCAGCCCCTTTATCTACCAGCGGCACGTACCGGACATAAGCATGATAGACAACGGGCTAAGCTTTGACACTAATTCGCAGTTGCTCCACCTTGCTTTCAAGCTGTTGGAAATAGTCAGTTTCTACAATACTGGCCACTTCATTAGCCGTTTTGCTTTTATCAATCTTAATGTGCAACTGTCGAATCTGACGCTTCATGTTTTCTTGGCGCAGGCGCGTTTCCTGTGCCATTTGCCCAAATATACGGCAAAGATGGCTAATCTCATCATTGCCTGGTGTTTGTTTCAAATCTCGAATGTGGTCGGTTGACAAGCGATCCGCTTCCATTAGTTGGGCCGCATCACTCAGGTTAACAATGACACCAGACAACCGCTGCGCGATCATACTGGCATTTACCACCACGAATAACATAGTCAGAATGATAGTAAATAGCAGTTTGAACAGGATTTCACCTTGCTCGCTGCTGCCCCCGGCCATATCTGGCTGAACCAGAAATAAACCGAGCAAAATAATGGGCAGTGCGGTTGCACTCAGGAGCAAGAACAGCAGGCGCCGCATAAATGGGGAGCGAAAGGCTTTGAAGGCGTTGATGTCAAAGTTTTGAAAATTATAGAGCAGCACCGGCAGCAGAAAAACGATGTTATATACGTTGCTCCAAACGGCTGGTATAAAATATTGGCTAAATACAAAGCTGGCATCGAGGACACCAAGCGTGACTGTCAACCAGGACGCTGTTCCCATACCAATGACGATGGCAATAATGGCAATAGCGATAGCGACAAGATAATCCTTGACGACATTGAACTGAGGTACAAACCGTCTGGCAAAACCAGGAATCATGCCCATAAGCCCATTGCCAATTTGCCACGGCAAGAAGGTGCCCATCGCAAAATCTACAAAAGCGTTTCCAGTCAAGGTGGCTACCGGAAAGGAGACAACCCCTGACATTAAGTCGCCCAGTATGTTCCCCCCCATGCCAGTCAGAAAGCCGATGGCCGGGCCAAAGGCAAAACCGAAGAAAATCGGAACGACCACGCCCGGACGAATATTGACATCACCGGCTGCCGCCAGCGGGAATATGGTTGTTAACCAGTTCAGCGAGGCGTAAAGAAGGATACCAACAACTGGTATAATCAAATTCTTGCCGATAGTAAATGTGCCTGATTGTGAATTCTGCGCCATCTTTCCTTCCTCCGATAACCTTATGCCATTTGTCGTTTTGCCAGGTCAGCAAACAAACCCTCTTCGTTTATGAGTTCGTCATAGGTGCCTTGTTGGACAATACGGCCGTTTTCCAACACAAAAATCTTGTCAGCCCCTTTGATCGTACTCAGCCGGTGGGCAATAACAACCCGCGTTGCTTGCAAATCCTCCAGGCTTTGGCTGACAATGGCCTGGGTATGATTATCCAGAGCGCTGGTAGCCTCATCGAAAAAGAGGATGCGGGGCCGGTTAACGATGGCGCGGGCAATCAGTAAACGCTGGCGCTGGCCACCGGACAGGGTGCCGCCGCCATTACTCAGCATTGTGTGCATCCCCATGGGCATCTTTTTGAGGTCATCGGCCATGCCTGCCATCTCAGCCGCACGCCAGGCGTCGTCTACAGTCAAGGGCAGCGAACCAACGATGTTGGTAAAGATGTCACCGGCCATTATCTTGCCATTTTGCAAGACTACGCCTAACTGCCGCCGCACCTCACGTATATCAAGGCTGTCCAGGTCGCGCCCGTCGTAATAGATGCTGCCAGATAACGGCCGTTCAAAGCCCAACAGCAGGCGGAACAAGGTGGATTTACCGGAACCCGAAGCCCCAACCAGTGCTACATAATCACCGGGGTTAATCTCCAGCGACACATCTCTCAGAATAATAGGGCCGTCTTCGGTGTACCGGAAAGAAAGGTTGGCTACTTCGATCCCGCCTACCAGTTCACCCGGATGCTCTTTGAGTTCATTTATCTCTGGTGTGGCCTGCAAAATGGGGCGTGCCCGTTCATACATGGGAATAATGTTGAGAAAGGTCAAAAAGGCCCCACTTAAGGTCAAAACAGCCATCGTAAATTGGATAAAAGCCGTGTTAAACGCCAGAAATTGACCAATCGTCAACGCTTCTCTGCCCGACAGAATGACCACAGTAAAAATAACCATCGTCATAATGACCTGATAACCGGCATTGAAAGCCTGCAAGTTATTGGAGACATCACGCGCCTGGTAACTAACCTGCTTGGCCTGGCTAAATTCGGCCGCCCAGGTGGCAAAGGCACGTCCCTCAGCCGCGGCCGCCCGAAACTTGGAGATACCTTCAATGGCTTGCAAGACAATCCCCGATATTTTGCCTTGCAAGTGGACCAACTGCCGGTAAAAGGCCATCTGACGCTGGCCGGCGTAAATCATGGCGGCCACGGATACGACAACCAATCCCGTCGCGGTCCACGCCAGGCCACTGTGATAGTAGAAAAGAAGGAAGAAGCTGAAAATCGAGAAGATGCCGGCCAACAGTGCACTCATAACCGTCCCGGAAAGAATCTGTTGAATACGGCGAATACCCATGATGCGATTTCCCAAATCACCAGAGGTATAGTCACGGAAAAATGAAACCGGCAGGCTCAGCACCCGCTGCCACACGGCCGCTTCCAGGTCAGCCCCCATCCGTTCTTGCAAGCGTAGCAAAGCCAAGTTTTGGACCACCTGGAAAAGACCCATAGCCACCACGATAGCCATTAGAAAGAAACCAATTTGAAGAAGCTGTAGGCGTTCTGCCTGGGGAATAACCTGGTCAAAAATAATACCGGTAGCGATAGGAATGAGCATACCCAAGATACCACCAGCTACACCAGCCAACAAAACTAGACGCAGGTCGCTGGTATCCCCGGCCATCCCAAATTTGAGCAGTTCCCAGGCACCAATAGGCTTGTTGGGCAAGGCGCGGTAAAACATGTGGGCAAAGGGTCTGAGGGTCTCTGCCGTTTCTGCGGTGACTTTTTGGTAATGACGTTTGCCGGGATCGTATAGTTGGTATCCTTTTTTGTAAGGAATCAACACGACCGGCTGCTCTGTTTCTTCCCAAAATCCGAGCAGGGGGCCATTGTCTTGCCGCCACCATTCTCCCTTCAGAACCACCTGCCGCGTTTGAAAATGAGAGGCCCGTGCAATATCAGACAGGGCAAGTGTCTCGTCTTGTTGCGCTTGTTTAGACGGCGCAGCTATCTCAATCCCCAACTGTTGGCCTATGATGCGACAGGCCTGCAACAGCAAGTTATCATCACTGCTCTCAGGTGTAATGGGCGTGGCCGGTGATAGGAAAGGGCCTGCCAGGCGTGTAAGCGCTTCGCTGACGATTGATTGATCGGATTCCTGTTTGCTTCGCAGCCGTTCTATATCTTGTTGGCGCGTTTGCTCTAGCCACTGGGCAATGTGTTGCAGCATGTGGCGATGGAAATCGGCCAGATCAGGCCAGGGTATTGCCTGGGTCAAAAAGGTTGGGGTGTCGATGAGATCAAGCTGACTGTTTTCGGCCGTTTGAATCCAGGCCCGTTCAGAAATCGGCCAGCGCATATTGCCGTTTAAGAGGGGCAACTGGTTGTTGCTGCCCATAAAACGGGAATGGCCTTGTTGGTGTTTGACCCACAGCACACCACGCCGGGCGCAAACAGTGCTGGCCGCTTCGATAGCAATAGCAGAGCCAGCATTTAGGCGGCGGCAATCTTTGGGTGGTAAGCTGTCTAGCAGGCAGGTTGAGAGCTGATGCACCCAGTTGTCGATCAACGTTGTTACCGGCTGCCGAAAATCATTATCCTGAGACAAATAGTATAGGCGCTCGGTTGACAGGCGCAGCAGTCTGGTTTGTTTGCCACCAACCAGCAACAACCCTACGTTATGCTGTTCAGAAAGCAGGTCCATGCCAAAAATAGCTTGACCAGCCTCGACGCGAAACAAATGGGTTCTGGCCCCAACTGCCTGACCCTCGTGCAAAGTGACGGCAAAAAGATCGGCCCAGCCGGTATAAACAACCCAGCAGTCAGCCGGATTATCCAGCAGGATAGGGTTGTTGCCGCCGCTTTCCACCATTTGTGCTTCTTTATAGCGCAGGTGGAGGAGGAACAGTTCCTCTACGGGCATTCCATCTGGTTGTTCATCATCGGGCATAGCTTGGATGCCTGATTGGTCCGTTTGGCTTACTCGTTGCGTTTTCATACGTACAGCTTCTCCAAAATTGAATCAAGCAGTCGTTCTGATTCCGGTGTTTCTGCCTTGATCAGGCGCGTGTATTCACCACCGCGCCGCCATAGTTCCTCATGCGTACCTCGTTCGACGACCTGGCCATTGTTGAGGACTATGATTTCATCACAATCACGAATGGTGCTTAAGCGATGGGCTACAATCAGGCAGGTGCAGCCACGGCGGCGCAGATTACCGTCGATAATCTTTTCCGTAATGGGATCCAGGGCGCTGGTGGCCTCGTCGAGTATTAAAATAGAAGGATGGCTAACCAGGGCGCGGGCGATTTCCAGCCGCTGCCGCTGCCCACCGCTAAAGTTGCGTCCTTCTTCTTCGATCAGATGGTCATAACCGGCGGCCTGGGCAGTTATTTCATTATGGATATGGGCATCTTTGGCCGCCCGGATGATGGCTTCTTCCGGTATTTGCTTGTCCCACATGGTGAGGTTGTCGCGGACCGAACCTTCAAACAGAAATAGTTCCTGGTCAACAATCCGCAGCGAGTGGCTAATGATGGCCCGAGGGAACTCCTCTCGCTCTCGGCCGTCAAACAATATCTGACCCTCCCAGGGCAGGTATAGACCAGCCACCAGGCGGGCAATGGTAGATTTACCGCTGCCGCTGCCGCCAACCAGGGCTACGCGCATACCTGGTTCTAACCTCAGGTTAAAATCCTGAATCAGCGGAGGAGACAGGCGGCTGTAGCCAAAGGTCAGGTTGCGTATTTCGATGCTGCCTATCAGTTTTTGCAGGGGTTGGGAGGTGTCAATAGTGGCGTCGGCTAGATGGACTCGCGGGTCTGGCTCATAATTGGCTACGTCATTGAGGCGACGTACAATGCCGTCTATTTCTTGGAGCTGTGTACCCAGGCCAACAACCTGATTGACCGGGGCTAAAAAGCTGGCCATCAAGGTTTGAAAGGCAACCAGAATACCGGCCGTCATTTGGCCTTCTAAAATGAGAAATGCGCCGACAACCAGGATGACAACGGTGGTTACTTGTGTGAGCAAGAAAGGAACGACGTTGACCATCTGTGTGGTAGCGCCCAATTCCTGGTTGGCGTTGAATACTTTGGCTTGATACCCGGCCCAGGTAGCAAAGGAATCGGCTTCACGACCGGTTGATTTGACGGTTTCGATTTGGGTCAGGCTGTTAAATGTGGTTGAAGAGAGCTTGCCCTGTTCCTGAACCAAACGCTGATTGACATCTTTGCGTCGGCGGGCTACGGTGCGGAGGGCGACAAAGTTGAGGGCAGCCATTACAATGCCAATTACCGTGAGCGTCACGCTGTATTGGAACATCAGGATGGCGTAAAAACCTATCAAAATAACGTTGAGTAGGGTGGTAGCCAGGTCGCCCGAAAGCAGTTCGGCTACGCGGTCATTTTGTTCGATACGGGAGCTGATGTCGCCGGCGCCACGCTGGCTAAAAAATTCAATCGGCAGGCGCAAAATATGCCAGGTAAGCTGGCTGGCTTTGGTTAGGGCCAGGCGTGTTTCTAACCGCAGTAGGTAGCGCTGCTGCATCCAGGTCAGGGCGGAACGCAAAACGGCCGTTAACACCATCCCTATCAGCAAGGGGATCATCCATTCCTGGCGGCCGGCACCCAGATAATAATCGACAAAGACTTGTGAGAATGCGGGGATGAGCAGGCCGGGAATGACCAGCACCAGGCTGATCAATACGACAAAGGTTAAGGCTGTTTCTAAACCGGATAGCTGCGGCAACAAAGCGGATAGCAGGCTGGGCTTCTTGCCCTGGGGCTGAAAATTTTCCCCTTTACTAAAGGTTAAGACCACGCCGGTAAAGGCTTCATCAAATTCTTGGGCGGAGACGGTGCGTGGACCGCTGGCGGGGTCATTCAGGTAGACGGTATCTTTGTAAAAGCCTTCCAGCACAACAAAATGATTGAAGTTCCAATGAATAATAGCCGGTAAGGGCATATCGCGTAATCCGGCTGGCTCTTGTCGGTAGCCTTTGGCTACCAGACCATATTTGCGGGCAGCTTTGAGCATATTACTGGCTTTGCTGCCGTCTCGATTGACACCGCACGCTGTTCGCAGCTCTTCCAGCGGGATGTAGCTGCCGTGATAGCCCAAGATGCTGCCTAAGGCGGCAGCGCCACATTCCACCATTTCCATTTGTATAACGGTGGGTGTCTTGGCGCGATGCTGGCCTAACATGCGCTTTTTTACTTCCGGCCACATCTCGGTTACTCTCTTGCTCCAGCTTTTACTCATAAGATCACCTCGGAATGGTTATGGAATATTAACGAACGGGTAGTACCAGTTCGACCGGACGCTGTGTACCCATTTGAACGGTAGCAGAGGCAATCGTGCCAATGAGACCAGGGGGCAGTTGGTCGGCAGCGGTCTCTGTTTCCAGGAAGACACGCACCTCAATGGGTTGCTCTGCTTGAAGCAGGGTATGGCCCAAAGCGTGGCTCCCCAGCAAGTTGTTGATTTGCTGGGTGGAAACAGGGAATTCGCTAATCGTAGCAATGGTGCCTGACAGTGGGCCGATATTGGCCGCCGAGACAGGCTCGACGACGACGGGCATGCCGGCTTCGAGCTGACGGGCCTGGTCTGGCGAGAGGTAGAGGACGGCTTCTAAGCGCACGTCTGGCCCCACAAATTGGAGATTAGCCAGTGAATCCCCTGCCTGAACCATTTGACCAACAGCAGCGCTTAGGCTCAGAATACGGCCGTCGTACAAACTGCGTACCGGGACAGGTGTATCCTGACCGAGGGGCAATATTTCAGCAATGGTCTGATTTTTTGTGACGGTCTGGCCGGGTTCTACATGCCAGGCATATAGTTGACCGTTGTCTACGCCGATGATGTTTTTGATGCCGCCGGTGGTGATGAGGGCGGCCGGGGCTGTCTGTTGTAATGGTATGTACCCAAAGATGCCCCAGTAAACGGCCGTAGCCACCAATATTGTCAGGCCCAGAAAGGCCAGCCAGCTTCGAGGGCTGGTGACACGCATCAATAAATCAAGCTGCTCCGGGGATGAGAGCCGGTCAAGAGCTACTTTACGAAAAATGGCAGAATTCATACTTTCCTCCTTTTACCATCAAGCGAAAGATGGGACTGTGGGTTCGGTTTCATTGGTTGAGGCAGAAACGGCCGTTGGCTGGCTGTCCAAAATAACTTCTTGCCAAACACACACTTTCTCTGCTAACAGGGCAGGTCCTTTCGTGGCAGCCAGTTGGTCTAACCCAATACTGGCCAGCCCGCACAAAACAGCGGCTTGCAAAGACTCATCCCGCTCCTGGCCGGGCAACGTGTGGTCAAATCGCTCCAGATTATGAGCTGCCCTGACCACGACTTGCTTTACTTCGGTAAAGACCGGTTCCTGCCGCCAGGCTGGTTCTAGGTAGTTTTCCAGGCGGGCACCGGGCCGGTAATGGGGATAATTTTCCAGACCCATAAATCGGAGAAACCAATCGGCCCGGTAACGGCCGTTGGCGGCCACAATACCGGCATAATCAGCCAGCAGTTCATCATGCACATGCTGGCGAATGACGCCAAAAACCCGTTTGGTGAAGTAGTGGGCGCATTCGTGTTCCAGCCGTATTTGTAGAGAGAGCGAGAGCCATTCATCCTCTGCCAGCCCCAACGCACCGGCCGCCACATTACTGTACGGTCCCCGGCTCAAAATAATAAAACGGTCCTGATAGAGATGCTTTTGGGGAATCAGCTCCCGAAATGCCTGGGGCCAGTCTGCCGGGGTGCGCTGGGGATCGGCTGCCAGCCATTCCCGGCGATAGGTACGGATGCGGTCCCAATTGTTGTAACCGGCGACCATGCAGGCCCCCATAGAGTCGGGAATAGGCACCGGTTCGTTGCGTTTGGTCAGGGCCTGTACCAGCGCACAAAAATCGGCCCGTGTAGCCGGGATGAGAACGGGGATGGTCCCGGCTAAGCTTTGGTGAATTCGTAATTCAAGGTCTTCCGGCTGCTCCAGAATCAATCCGCTGGCTTCGGGCCAATTGGATACATCTACCCCTTGTTTAGTGGCGGCGCGGTAAACGGCCGTTTGGCTTATGCCTTGCCGAATAGGAAATTGTAACTGCACCAGTCGTTCACATAAAAAGTCCCAAGCATTTTCATTCACACCCTGGTTTAGATATTGTTGCCACATGGAGATATCTACCTCTTTTGGCAAAAAGGCTACCCTAGCATACCTGCTCCAAACTGAGATTAACTTTTCATCAAGTGGTATATATAGGGAAACCCTATCTTTATGATCCATGATTCCTCTGCCTAGGCATTATGAAGAATGATTACGCTATTTAGTATCAGTAGATCGAAACCCGAACCGAGCTTACCCAGGAAAGCTCACTGGTCATTTCGATCTACTGAGTATAGAGAATCGATTACCTTATCTATATTCTTCTGAAAGCCCATCATTTTCAATGATGTAATAGACACGAATTGATCAGGTCAATAGACTAGTTTTATTAGGCTGTAAGTCACGGTGATATGGATGAGAGTAATATAATCCAATATGTTATACGTTTGTTACAACACATGATTTATTGCACAGGCAAAATATTGCTCACACCTCATGTAAATCACGCATGTACCAATTATAATCTAATCAGTCATTGCAATAGGGTAGTGACATAATCCACTTTTATCATAATAAAGGAGAGTAAAATGTCTACACATGTTGGTGATCGCTTTGTGGCGCAAGAGCAAGTTTATATCAAAGCTGCAACTGATGAGAGTTTCCGCAACGCACTTTTTGAGGATGCCCATCAAGCCCTCGCTGCCGAAGGGATTAATATTCCTGCTGATACTGAAGTTGAGCTTGTTTCAGAGAATCCAAGCAATGGCATCAAGTTTATTGTCCCAGAACTACTCGTTTCAGAAATTGAACTAACAGACGAAGAGTTAGAAGTCGTTGCCGGTGGTGCTGCTTCACCAGATTGTACCGTACTCAGTTGTTGGACCTGGTCCTGCATCATTAACTCAAGTCGAGCGCAACTTCAAGAGTAGCGATTCTAGTCAAAATGTAAATAGTGCAATGCTTAATAAGATGAGCCATCGAGAGATGGCTCATTTTAGTTCTTTTGTTTAGCTGTTCAGCTTTGCTTTAAAGGAGAATACATGTCAATCCATACACCTGAATCTAACGGGATTTTTCGTCATATACTGTACAGTTATCGAATTGGCCGTAAGAAGACCGCCATGAAAATGACTGTTGAAGACGGTGATAGGGAAAAACAGGCTATGAAGTGGCTTATTTCGCAGACTTCTGTTTCCCAATCACAAATGGATGCACTTACTCATATATCGCGATGGCGTGCGATTGGGTTAAGGCGTGCCCATCAGTCTGATATAGAGGGTGCTGAGAAAGTTATGCATGTCGCTAGAAGTAAACTAGACCTAGTTGGCTTACCTCAGCTTGCTTATCTTTTTGGAAATACTTTCCAGCTTGCAGCGGAAGCTTATATAGATTACCGGTTACATGAATACGAAGAGGCCAACAAGAAGATGCAATGGTCATTAGAAATCAATAACCAGTTAGTTAAACTGGGATGTACGCCTCTTGAGCCGCGGCGGGTACATTTATGCCGTAACAAAGTGCGCGTTGATGCCTTTGCACAGCGTTATGATGCCGCCATGTCATTGGCTGCTAAAGAACTTAGTTATCTAATGGGAAACTATGTCAACGGAAATTTCAAGGCCGACTTAAATCGACAACTCTTGAATGAGATGACCCGTGAAGAACGTTGGGCCTTATGTTACCAGCTCTTTAAAGAGGTAGCTTTGATTCTTACCAAAGTTGATGATGCAACCGGCTCAAAATTGCTAACTATTCTCATTTCTGAATTTGGCAGTCTGGACAAACTGGAAGATGAGCAGTTTGTGTTTGAACCCGCGCTTAAGTGGCTAAGACTCAAACAAACCTATTATTTTGACTCAAGAGATCGTTACCTGGAAGCGGCAGCAGACTTTATCAAAGAAGGGGAAGGCGAATGGCCTGTGTTATGGCAAGCTGTACGATTTGATATGTACAATTCTTGTCAGTCACTTGATCATCCTGAAGCTTATGAATTGCAGCAGATAATTCGAAGAGACGTGATGAATTCGACCGATTTACCTAAACCGCTTCAACCAGCATGAAATACACTCACTTCCCATTAAGATCAAGAAAAGCACCTTCACAAGGTGCTTTTTTGAACCTCTTGCAAAAAAACACAGGATTATTGGATAGCCAAAATATCTGGTAGGGTTGGATCAGCAAGATAAAGAAGACTATAACCAATTCCCGCGAGACCTTGGAACATACCTAGACAGTAGGTCAGCGGGAATTTTGAGGATACTGTATAATGGCCACGAGAATATTTGCGCTTAATAACTAATTGTAACCGGTTACGAAGTTGGGCTTGTAATTCAGAGTCTTTGATAGTGCGGGCTAATGACTGCAGTATGAAGAGACGCCCGAGATTTCCGCAACATAAATGATCGACACCCCTAATTGGTTGTGACAGTGTAAAATCTACTGCGCGTTGAATGTCACTGCGAACCAAATCTGAATCCAGGACTGCTAATCCGGCTGCCCGGCCAATTGCAATGCCGGGGGCACCATTACACCAACTGCTGTTACTAACGTAGTTGATTTCATTCGGGTTTCTGAGATCGGGCCAATTGCCGTATTCGGTAGAAAACGTTGCGTGTTCATAGGCAATGCCTTCTTTAGCCGCTTCCAGATACCGATTATCCCGCGTCACGGCATAAAGTCTCACCAAAGCAAGTATAATTCCCGCAGCGCCATGCGACAAACCGGTACCCAGTTGCCCGGCTACGGTTGGCCAGGCGCGAAGACCATCATAGGGTGATGGTTGCCTCGTTGCCAGTAAATGCTCGCCACAATGTCGAGCAAGTGACAGTACGCGGTTACTATTGTTCAGATTATGCAGAGATAAAAGGGCTAGAGCTGTTCCAGCCACACCACGTAGTAAATCAATATGAGTATCTTGATATATATATTCAGGTGAAATCAGGTCTGCAAACTTCTCAGCGGAATCGAGCAAGTCTTTATGTGCAGATAAGCGGGCCAATGTAGCAAACGAATAGACCAGACTGCTGGCTCCACGAGAAGTGCCCAGTTCTTCTGCACGATAAAACTTACTCAATTGACGTTTATTCTTTGCATCAAGTTCATTAAGCCGCTGGGTGATCCCCTTAATAACTTTGTTGGTGACAAGTTCTTCAATTTCTGAATTGCCTGTTACTTTCGCATACGCCATCAGAAATACGGCAACCCCAGATAAACCTTCATAGAAACCATGTTTCAGGGGACCTAGTTGATAACGTCCTATTTCGTCAAAATACTGCATGCCGTACCAATTCAAGTAAGAATTGCTATCAGTTTTAGCGAGCTGAAGAATGAAATCGGCAATCTGTTTGGCTTCACCTAACAATAGTTGCTTCGAAATATCTACAGATGATTTTGTATCAAAATCTAAGGAAGAATCTGTAGCATACTCATCAGACAGACCGTGGAAGTCCATCCTGTTTTGAGATGACAGTGCCGTTTTGACAATATCAAGCTGCTGTGCCAAATCATCTGCTCCGAGTCTGTGCAAACGCTGCAAAACGTTGTCTAGACTAGGAGAGGCAAAATAATTATCTATCGTATCTCCCGTACTGGTGTATAAGACAGTATCAATAGGACGGGAGGCAAAAAATGGTATGTCGCCTTGCAACATGTCATGCACTTCTGCACGCTGTATCAACCACTCGGCCGGCTGTTCTTTTAGTGACATAAAGGCTATTGCTGTACGATCTAGCTCCAGGCTGGTTGCAATGCCATGTTGCAAGAACTGAGGATGAACTGTTCGTTGCAACAGTTTGCCATAAACGTCTGTATTGCGAAAGAGAAATCTCGTTGGATATGCTGCCAATCTTGCTAGAAGTTCCGTCTGAATTAATTGCTGTCTATTGTCAACCAGAAAGTGATACATCTGCTCAAACCCCCAACAGATTTCGGCGACATATTTTGATGACGGCTGTATTTCATCGTGTAACTGAACAACATTGGTTCCCAGTGTTGTCTCTTTCTCCAAAATTGTTCGCTTCATTGTATCCTGGTTAATATTTTTCCATCCCGGCATTTTTGTTTTGCCCGTTTTCATTAAACCAAGCCCGCTTAGATCATTTTTTGTGTCTAAGTTTTGGCTAGGAAGTAATCCTGTTGTGATTACCGTATCAAAGGAAAGGTTATGAAATTCAGACAAACCATTTTTACCCATTTCTTTTGGAAGGGGGGCCATCAATGTCTCTAAATCAAAAAGAACAGGGTATTCGCCATGGACAATCACATTCTCATGATGACCATCGCTACCCCCTAGAACGTACCAAAGGCATAACAAAGTGCCAGCTCGTTGATAATACTGTTTTACATCTCCGATTGTTCCACAGGGCTTTTGCTCAATAAATTCCACCCAGCCATATTCCGTTCGGGCAATCACTTGCCACTTTTTGAAGTCAAGGGGAAATCCTTGTTCTTCAATCCAATCAACAATTGCAAAATAGGCTGCATCTATTGCAATAGGTTTTGGTTTGTAAACAACTCGTGTTTGATCATCAATTGTTAAAATATGAACCGTACGACCGCGATTGTGTGGATCAGATAACTCCAGCCTGAAGTCAGTTACACAGTGACAACCACCAAACTTCTTGGTTATATCGTCCCAATCTATTTCAAGTCTTTGTAAAAATTCCGCATAGCTTTCTTGCCATATCTCAATGCTTTGCCCCCAAAATTTGGCCAGCACCGGGTAGTTTAGAAAGATTTGATGCAAACCATCATCTAGTAAATAGTCAATAAATGATTGGTAGATAGCATCTCCGTTTTGCTCTGGCAGCTTTGCATCTTTAGCTTGTATGCGAAATTGATCAAATATGGCGAAAAACACAAATTCGCTTAAACTTCCCAGTTTCTTCGATAGGCTGTAAGCTAATTTTGCCTGTGCCTTGTCGCTCAACCGTGACCAGATGAAATCGACTTTATCAGACAATTCGCGCATTGCTCGATTGACAATGGGATAGAATATATGTTGAAAAGGAACTGGGTCATTTCCTAATTCGATCATCAGATAATCATCGATTAACGGTTTACACTCTAGGCTAAGCTCTGTTAAGTAGTTGTCTAAAATTGACATCCACCTGCATTCGTTTACCGGTCCATTCCATACCATATCGCCAAGAAGTTGCCTGGCCTCATCTTCTGTAAAATTGTCCCAAGCTAATCGCTTGTGTAGTGCGTCCTGGTTATGGGTACCCAAGGCCTTGCGCCATTGAGATAAGATCTGTTCAATCTTTTCAGATGATTGTGACGATATGGGCTGGTACCTACTATCTGTTGCCCGTTCAATGAATGTTGCTGACTGACCAATAATTAGAGCTTGTTCTTGTTGGTTAAAAAATGACATGGTTAACTGGCTGTTCCTTTTCGTGATGAAGCAACTCCTCAATCAAGCGGGGTGAAAGCCATTAGCATTCTCAGATACGTACGTATCCAAGAATGCTGACCTCTACAAACACAGGAAATGGATGAACATGGATGCTATCGATCAGGCCGACATCAATTCTGGGGTTTCCAGCAGTCGTTGAGTTAGGACATATACACCCTCTGTAAATGGATGACCAGGATGGTTAATGGAGAATAGTGATGCACTCCCGTTTTCAGCAATGTCGATTGATAGGGGTAGCAGAGCGGCTGCGTCACACTGATAGGCCTCTTCTACCTGTTCTCTTACCGCTTCAAAATCGTATTCTGGCGGGACCTTGTTGACTACCAGAGTAATTTCAGGCACGCGCAGGCGGCGGGCCACGTCCACGGTGACGCTGGTACCCTGGAAGTCCTGCTGGTCGGGGCGCAGGATGATGACTAGGCTGTCGGAAATGGCAATGGAGAGCAGCGTTTCTTCGTTGAGGCCGGGATGGGTATCGATAAGCAGGTAATCGAGTGATAGGGCAGCAATCAAGTCACGGAAAGCGCCGTGCATATCGCTGGCATCATATTTTTCGCGCAGAATGCGAGCGATGTCGTTAGGGTCTAAACTGGAAGGGACCAGGTAAACTTCGCCACCTTGCTCGGCCTCGTATACCTTATGAGCAGCATCTTCAATGGTGCAGTTGCCCCAGAGAAAGTCGTTGAGGGTATGGGTGATCGTTGTATCGGTCAACCCAAAAATCACATGTATGCCAGGCGATTGGATGTCGGTGTCAAAAACACCCACTCGATAGCCTTCCTGCGCCAGGAGCGCGGCCAGGTTAGCGGTCACGTTGGATTTGCCAGTGCCGCCACGAAAAGAGTGTGTTGAAATTATTTTGGTCATGGGATGCCTCCATCTCAAACTAGAATAAGTTGATTGTCTACGCTTACGGCAACGGCTTCTTGCTTCATATCCCGCTTCAAGTCCGTCGCAAAATGAATAACGTCATCGAGGTGCGTATCGAGCGCCTTTTTAGAAACGAAGGTACGCACGATTGTTACTTGCTCTGTTACCAGGCCACTGTCTTCGCTGCGCCAGGCACCCTCTGCATCACTGCTGGTGGCCCCGCCAAACAGGTTGCCTAGAAATGAAAGGGTGGCTTTTACCTGCTGGCTGTTATCAACTTCCTGGTCTACATCAACTGTTGAGGGTACGAATAGGGCCACCGCATGGTTGAGCGAGAGCCGCCGGTACACTTCGTGTAATGCTTCTGATAGCGGGTTGTCCAAGTCCGCTTTTACCAGCGGTTTGTTTTGGGCGGCGCTGGTGGTCAGCGCCTCTTTATCATCTGGTAGGGCAAGATGAAACCGGGGATCGATGTTGGCAGCTTGTTGGCTGGTAGCGTTGAGTGCTAATACACGCTTTTGGCCAGGGAAAGAGTAAGGCTGTAGTTTTGACCACCTCTGTAAACCTTCGTCAGCCCCATTTTCATCTTTCGTGAGTGTAAGCAAGGTCTGGGCCTGTCCGCGCAGGCGCAGCGTTAGTTCACTTTGGGTTTCGCTGCCGCTATCGCAGATAATGTATTCATATTGCGCCTGCAGGTCACTCAAAAGCATGTCGAGTTGGACCTGGGGCGCATAACTGCTTGGGTCTATTTTGGTGAGCCGATCCGGGCCGTCGCTGTAAACGGTGATAGTCGCCAGCCCTACTTTTTTGTGGGACACGGCCGTTACGTCACCCAAATCTTGTAAAGCAGAGGCTTGTTCTGTAGCCCAGAACAGTGTTTTTCCACCCTGTTCTGAATCACTTTGCTGCTGAGCCAGCCAGGCCAAATTAAGGGCAAATGTTGTCACGCCAGCTTGAGAGTGTACACCTTCTACCACCCACAGCTTGCTCTGCTGTTGTAAGTGAGCCTGCTGACAAATGGTCAACTGCTGGCTCAAGTAATGGGACAACGCGTGGCCAAGCTGGCTATACTCCTGGGCAAAGGCAAAGAAGTCTGAGGCGGGCCAGGTGAGTAGGGTGGTGGGGGTAGCGGCCGTATACGTCGTCATAATTGGTGTTTGACTCAAGCTCTCAGCCAAACCGACCCAGCTCCCACGATGCAAATAGCCACTCCTCTGTTTCGTGTACCTGCTTTTTAGCCGCGCCTGTGCCAATAACCCCTGCTTCACCAGCCAAACATGCTCCGTCTTTTGCCCTTGCCAAACCATTACTTCATCGGGCAACAACGTGTGTTCTTGACCCAACTCCAACAGTTTCTCCCTTTCGGCTAGTGGCAATACTGAGGTAACAGGCACTTCAGCCAAAAACGCATTGGGTGTTTGCTCCAATAAATTGACAATTTTAGCCGGCATGTTGCGAACGGTACGCTGCTTGAACTGGAATCGCGTCGAAAAAACACGTTGACCATTTAGCAACTGTTCAACAACACGCCCCTGACCTAACAAATTGTTAACTGTTTTCTCTACAGCAGCCGTTGCCAGATTCAATTTGGCAGACAGGTCGAAAACAGTCAATTTGGGATGCCGGGTCAGGCAGCGCAAAATCGTCTGTTCATCAGACGACATAGATAGCAGGTCAATGGGAGAAAGAGCGGACATCTTAATTGAAAAGTGTATCTAGCAAGCCAACACTGCTGCGTTTAGGTTTAGGCTTGCCCTGCATTTGAACTTGATATTTTCTATCGCTATCTATATTTAACCGTGATTCTTTAACCATCTTGTAGACTACACCTTCCAGCTCATCTACCGGAATTCTGGTCAAGCCGGCAATTTCTTGCAAAGTCAGCTGGGGTTTTCGTATCAAACACCGAATAACATCTTGCTCCGTATTTGTAACAGTTAATAAATCCAGTGGAGACAACATAGCCATAACGTGCTTCTCCTTCACTTATAATTGAGCTCCGTTAATTAACATTCTCGTGCAAGTACTACAATACTAATTATCGGCAAACGTAACAAAGATTACCTGATATAATAATCATCTTTCGGTTGTGATTCTTTATACAAGAGTGGTGTGACTTTGACCCTATGCTCGTTAACGATAGACAATCCGGTTGATTCTGGCCCAAGCCGCTGCCTCTGCTCTAGATCGGATCCAGGGGATTTTGCGATACGTGTTGTGAATATGGGATTGAACGGTATTGGGAGCTATTTGTAGCTGCCGGGCAATTTCCTCGTCTGTCAAACCTTTAGCTAACAACTTAATCACATTTAATTCCGTCGGGCTCAAATCTTGATATAGTTCAGGGATATAGCGAAGCAGTGTATTTTGAACTTGCTGATTCAATACCGTTTGCCCAGCAACCACGGCCCGAATACCATCTAGGACAGTAGCTAGCAGGTCACTTTTTAGAAGATACCCCCTAACGCCAGCAGCCAACATACTCCAAATATACTGCTTGTCCTGATAACTGCTAAAAACGAGAATCTGGGGATGCCCGTTGATTGATTCCTGCTGTCTTAACAGATTTAGCTGGCGGGCCACCTGAATACCCCCCAACCGCGACAGGTTAATGTCGAGTACAATTACCTGTGGAGATAAGGTTTGAGCCAACCGCATGGCTTCTTGGCCGTCACCTGTTTCTCCGAGGACAACAATATCTTGCTGCCTTTCGATTTCCTGCCGCAAACCTTCGCGGATTATCTGGTGCGCGTCAGCAAGCAAGACACCAATTGTGTTGACGGTATGAAAACGCGGATCATGGCCTAAACCTGAACGTGCCGGCAGCAAGGATTCAATCATACCGGCTATTGTCCCCACTTTTTTCAGGAAGTGTTGAAGAGACCAACCTATTTTGATTGTGACCAAGTCACTAGTCGATTGTGACTTTGAGCTTACTTTCTTCTGGCGCGACTGGATTGAAGATTGTTTAAAGCCTGTTCATTGGTTTCGTCTAGCTTTTGGGTTATTCAATTTCAACAATCCGATTCTCCCAGGCCCAGGCTACTGCCTCAGAACGTGTGCGAACATTTGGCAGCTTTTTATATATGTTCATGACATGGTTTTTGACCGTACCGACGGCGATTATCAAAGCCTCAGCGATTTCGTCGTTGGTGTAACCTTTGGCCATCAAACGCAGCACTTCTAACTCTCGCTCGCTCAGACTATGTTTCGGTTCGTCGCGGCGGGTCAAGAGCAACTTTTGCACCGGCAGGCTCAAGGCTGGTTCTCCTTTCGCCACCTGCCGGATTCCGACGACAATGCGGTCTGCTGATTCATCTTTCAATAAGTAACCTTTCGCGCCGGCCGCAAACAGACTATAGACATATTCAGGCTCACAATATGCGCTGAGAATCAAGATATGCGGTGGCCAGGGAGCTGAGGTATCAGTCCGATCATTTGCATCAACCGTCATGTGGGTAATCTTTTCGGCCACATCGGTCCCTTGTAGCCCTGGCATATTGATGTCCAGAAGGAGAACATCCGGACGTAGCGACTGGACTATTTGCAATGCTTGTTCTCCGTCTGTAGCTTCCCCAATCACCTCTATATCGGCGTGCCGTTCCAGCGCACTGCGAATGCCGGAACGCACAACATGATGGTCATCGGCCAAAATTATACGGATTCTTCTGGCGTCTGTTTTGGATGCTTCATCTACGGTCATAATTGTCCTCCAAAATGATGTGGTTTAAACAGGAATAGAAACTTCCAGTCGAGTGCCAAGAGCCGGAGCAGAGACTATATCAAATGTACCCTGTAACAGTTCAACCCTTTCCCGCATCCCTACCAATCCAAAATGATCGTTGTTCATCAGCCTACCTAAACGCTGTGGAACCTCAAAGCCTGTCCCGTTGTCGCCAATAGTCAGCCTGACCCGTTCTGGTTGAATAGTCAGGTCAATATCAATTTGGGTAGCAGATGCGTGTTTGCGAATGTTGGATAATGCTTCGCCCGTGCAGCGGAAAAGACAAAGGGCAGTATCCTCATCAATGGGCAGCTTGCGATCTCCCTCTATGTTCAGATTCACGCCAATGCTGTGGTCCATTTCAAAGCGATTTACCAAAGAGCGAATAGCAGGTATCAACCCCAGGTCTAGAGCCGCCGGCCGCAAATCCTGGCATAAGTGGCGAGTTGTTTCAATGAGCGCACCGATTTCGCTTTCTAAGTCTAGTCTTTGCTGCCCATTGTCAGTAGAGGCTGTCTGATAATGCACAGCAGTCGCCTCAATCTGGGCTGTATGGTACTTCAAACCAACCAGTTGTTGAATGATCTGGTCGTGCAGCTCACGGGCAATACGTTTTCTTTCTTCCTCCCGTGTTCTGAAAATTTCCTTTTGGTATTGCTCGTTTTCATTAACTTTTTCTTCCAATTCGCCAATAAGCTGGGCATTCTGGAAGATAACGCTGGCTTGACGAGACACAACGTCCAGAATTTCCAAGTCTTCGGCGTTAAATAAATCACCACCATATTTTGGACCTAGGAGCAGGAGGCCAAGCGATTGTTTTAGCCCTTGTATTGGTATCCACAAGCGAACTGAATCGCTTTCAATCAGTTGTGCTTCTTCGTCAGTTAAATCCCAATCAGCTGCTTTGTGCCGAATTTGCTGGTTATTTACTGGCTGGGTTTGTTGTTTCAAGAAACGGATGATACTTGGCAATCCGTCTGAGTACAGCGTGTCGAGCAA
The DNA here is from genome assembly GCA_007123775.1 of Anaerolineae bacterium. Lineage (GTDB taxonomy): Bacteria > Chloroflexota > Anaerolineae > Promineifilales > Promineifilaceae > SLGK01. The sequence continues at coordinate 57,450 of SLGK01000114.1, forward strand.
CAAAGGATTTTCGGTGTTTTCAGACGCATAGATACTGGTGGGTGTATCGATGTCTTCTTGCCACAGTAAATAGACCCAGTTGACGCGCATCGTTTTTTGTACGCTCATGGTCAACGTTTGGGCAATGGTTTCAATACCTGTGGTTGATTCTAGTGTATGTGTTACTTGGCTGACAACTGTGGGGTAGTCATACCATCCACCATACATCAGGTAATCAACCAGGTTTTGTAAGCGACGGTAAAGTGGATTGTAAACGACAACAAGTGTCATGACCATTAGCAAGTTTACAAGCGGGTTAGTCAGTACATTGTCATCTGACAAGGATTGAAGCAGATAGGAAATGGCAAAATATAAGACGCAAAGAGTACCAATTACGTAAACGGCCGTTGCACTGCGGCTGATATAACGCTCCAATCGGATAAACTGATAGCGTCTGATGGCATAGCCGTAACCTAAAGGCAACACAATCAAAAACAGCAAGGAAAATGGTATGGGCAGCAACGCCTCGCCAAATAGAATAGCGGGAAAAATTGACAATGTTAGCAAAGGCACACCGGCCACGAAACCACACAGTGCAACCATACCAACCTGCCGTTTGGTAACGGGCGAGTAACTGTTACGATACGCTCTGACCAATAACCAAAGTACCAGAATAAGGCCAACTAACAACCACAGGTTTAGGGTGAGGGCATATGTCGTTGCTAAGATGCCAGAGGGTGTTGACTCAAGGGCCAAAACCAATCTCAAAGTAACACCCAACAACGTGATGCCATAGACACCAATAATCGGCTTGCTTGTTTGCCAGAGAGTCTGGGCTACCGGAAAGATCAGGTGAAAATGAATCGCCAATCCTATGGCCCACCAGGTAGCAATGTGAGAAAAGTGGCCGGCCCAGGCCTGACTCGTTACAGCCCCTAAGGCAAGGCTTGCTCCCAATGCCTGGCACCACAAGAAGAAGAGAATATTTTGCTTGGTAAACGTCGGCGACAGCAAAATGACGGCCAGGCCAACCAGCCAAAACGCTAGGGCAACAAAATTGAGCGAGAGACGAACGATTAAGATAAAAGGTGGCGCTGGTTCTGTATAGAGCGTTTCAATGATAAGTCGCTCACCAGCACGCTCTACCTCAAGTTGTAAGATATCTCCATGCTGCCACTGGTAATAGGGAAAACTGCTGTCAGCTAAGAGAACACCGTCAATACGAAGGACCTGATCGTCAACCAGCAGGTCTGAGTTCTGATGGGCATAATAGACCACGCCATTGTCTGCCCATAAGGCACCGAGGTCTGGTTGGATAATTACTTGCCAGGCCGACCAAATTATGACAAACAGCGACACGGCCGTTACAAACGCAAGGCAAATTTGAGCTGCAATTGTCTTTTGGTAGGTTCTGAACATTGCCCCGATATTTGTTGGGTAACACTAACCTGCCCTTGGTACAGATTGTGGTGCGATATGGTCCAATATACGCTGCAACTGAGCTTTGATGTCTGGTGCGAGCTGCATTGTTTGCACAAGCTGGTATGCTTCCTGCCGGATAAGTGACATTTGGGTCACTAAGTAAACTACAGCACCACTACCAATAATCAGCCGATGGGCCAACTCTGCCTTTTCTGATTCAGAAACGGCCGTATCAAGCAACGCCAGTAAAGCTTCTTTTTGGGCCTGTGGCAGCACGGTTACTGCATAACCAACAGGTAAACTATGCTTTGCAGCAGCAAATAAATCCTCTTTTGAAGCCAAATCAACTAGATCATCATGAATTTGGTCCAACAAACCCAGTTTGTGACCAAATTGACGATATAAGTTTAACTCCTGATGGTCAGCACAGGCAACATAGCCACCAGCCCAACAAACCAAGCCTAGACTGGTACCAGATTTTGTCTCAGCGATTTGCCAACTTTTCTCCAGCGAGGGTGACGATAGGGACAGGTCTTCATGTTGACCAGCACAAGTCTGTAACAAGCCAACATGAAAGCCTTCACGAATTGCTTGAGCCGATTCCACAGCTACCCCGCTTGCTTCTAGCTGACTGAGCAAGTAGCCGGCTGTGAAGATAAGCCCCGTGGACACGTTTAAGTCCACGGGCATGGTTCCCGTTTCGGCGTTGCCATCCTCAATATCGTCGAGTATGCGGGCCGCGTGCCTTAGCAAATGCCACGCTGACACAATTGGCATAACCTGTTGGCGACTACCGCCATTTGCCTCACATAGCAGTATTGGTAGTGCCGACAGTTTATGTCCAGCTTCGTTATTTGGTTGGGTCAGTTTGCAACTTCGTCTTAGGGCATCTGCGTAAGCTTGATTGATATGAGGATTAGACCATAGTGGGTCGACCAGTGAAGGTTCAATCATGTAACCATTCTACTCAGCTTACGGAACCCACTGCTGATCCGGTGACGGGTGGGGGAAGTAATCCTTTGCAAGCAGATCAAAGATGGTTTCTCCGTCTTGGATGAGGGCCAATATTGCTTGAACTTCTGCTGGGGCAATATTGAATCGGTCAATAATTACTTGTCCATTTTGGACGATCTCAGCCAGCAAAACAGGGTTGGAGACAATCTGATACACAACTTCATGCAAAGTATTCATTTTTTCCTCCGATTACGAATGTATGGACCTAAACTACATTCTACCCCGTCTGTGATTTCTTTCCTAGAAATAAAGTCATTTTCTGACTATGACTTTCGCCTTATTGGAGAAAGTTGCTCCAGCACCTGCTATCTTTAACGAAGATTTCCAGCAACCCGTATCGTCTGGCACGTGCGGTAGCTGCATTTCGTACCGTTTGAAGCTGACGTTACCGGCCGTTGGCACCACAATTACCCCCGTACCGGTCAGCTTGCCAAGATGCAGCTTGTCCCCAATGTGCAAAACCGGGACTGGGTCACGCCGCAGTGAAACCGCTGCCCGCCGCGAGTTGACCGGGATCAGAAACATCGCCTGGCATTTAGGCGCAACGGCCGCGGCCAGGTCGCTGGTGACGCTTTACACAAAGAGCCTGGCCAGGGCAAATACGACGACTTTTTCGCTAGTTGCAGCAGAGCGCGGCCTGTTGCTGATTGTCTGAGCTGACCCAAGCAAACGTCAAAGCAACGGCCGTCCCCCATCCACAGGCACGATATTACCCGTCATCAAGGTCAGGGCGGTGGCAATAGCCCACACCGTTTCGGCAACATCTTCCGGCGTGGCCAGCCGCCCCAGCGGCGTCAGGTCAACCTGCTGCTGCAGGTAAGCCGGGTCCATCCGTTTGGCGTATTCACCCAGAACCCAACCCGGCGCCACCGACACCACCCGAATCTCAGGCGCCAGGGCCCGCGCCAGCGAGCGGGTCATGGAATCAATAGCCGCTTTGGAGGCGCAGTAGGCCACGTTACTACCCACGCCAGTTGTCCCGGCAATTGAGGAGATGTTAATGACCGTTCCCCCAGCGCCCGCCCGCAGCAGCCCTTTGAACGCCCGCACGCAGGCAAAGGAACCGCGCCAGTTGGTTTGAAAAATGCGGTCAATCCAGTCGTCGGTCAACCCATCCAGATCATCATGGGCTACTGGCGTGGTAATGCCGGCATTGTTAACCAACAAATCTACTCCACCATACTGTTCAGCCAGTTGTTCTGCCAGCATTTTCAAAGAAGCGCTGTCAGTGATCGAAGCGGCTGCCGCCAGATGATTTTCACCCGGCAGGTTGTCCACCAGCGCCTGCGCCCGCGCTTTCTCCAGCTCAAGCACTACCACCTGCGCTCCGGCACTGGCCAGCCGGCGGCAGATGGCCGAGCCAATACCCCCGGCCCCGCCGGTGACAAGCGCGACTTTTCCCTGCATTGAGTTATCTTGATTCATGTACACCCACCAGGCGAGCGCAGAGATTGGCCGGGCGGACCTGGCCAATCTCCACGCTCCCAAACAGCGAAAAAAGAAAAACTAATCAGCCGCGACCAGTTCGGGCTGCCCGTAACGCTCAACGCGCAGATCGGCCTGAGCTTTGTGCGCCCAGAAGCGTTCAATGGCGCACAGCCGGGAGCAGTATTCGCCAATCAGCACGCTGGCTTCATCAGTAAGCACGTGTTGGTAAGTGACCGTCTTGATGTATTTGCCGACCCAAAGACCGCCAGTGTAGCGCCCTGCCTTTTTCGTGGGCAAGGTGTGATTGGTGCCGATCACTTTGTCGCCATAAGCAACGTTGGTGCGCGGGCCAATGAAGAGCGAGCCGTAGTTGGTCATGTTTTTGAGGAAGTAATCGTCGTCGGCCGTCATGATTTGCACATGCTCGCTGGCCACTTTGTCGGCTTCAACGCACGCTTCTTCCAGACTGTCCACCAGGATAATCTGGCCGTAGTCGCGCCAGGCCACGCCCGCCAGATGGGCTGTAGGCAGTGTTTCCAACTGCCGGGCGATCTCGGCTTCCGTTTCGCGGGCCAACTTTTCGCTGGTGGTAATGAGAACGGCCGGCGAGGTGGGGCCATGCTCGGCCTGACCCAGCAAGTCGGTGGCCACCATTTCGGCGTCTACCGTTTCATCAGCCACAACGAGGACCTCCGTGGGACCGGCCAGCAGGTCAATGCCTACCTTACCAAATAGTTGGCGCTTGGCCTCGGCCACGTAGGCGTTGCCAGGGCCGACCAGCATGTCAACCGGTTCCATCGTTTCCGTGCCCAAAGCCATGCGGGCAATGGCCTGAACGCCGCCGATGATGTGGATTTCGTCGGCGCCAGCAAAGTGCATGGCGGTAATGGTTTCAGCCGGTAACTCCCCTTTGATGGGCGGGGTACAGGCAATGACGCGCTTGACACCGGCAACTTTGGCCGTCAGTACGCTCATGTGAGCCGAGGCCACCATCGGATATTCGCCGCCGGGCACGTAACAACCAACGCTGTTGACCGGGATATTTTTGTGGCCCAAAATGACGCCGGGCAGCGTTTCGACCTCCACATCTTGCAGCGCCGCCTTTTGAATTTCGGCAAAGTTACGAATCTGGTCCTGGGCGAACTTGAGATCTTCTATGGTTTGGGGGTCCACGGTGGCGACGACCGCTTCAATTTGTTCTGGCGTCATTTTGAAGTCTGGTGGGTTCCAGTTATCAAATTTGACGGACAATTCGCGCACGGCAACGTCACCCCGCAGGCGAATATCTTCAAGAATGCCGGCAACAACCTGTTGCACTTTAACGTCGGCAGCGTGGGCGTCGGCGTCACTAATCCCATGTTTTAATATTTTAGCCATCATTTACTCCTTTATTGTTTTGACAATTGTTTGAGCGGCCGTACTCAGCAGCCGCGTATCGGTGGAAATGGTAATAAATTGATAGCCCAGTTGGGCCATAGTCTGGCCGGTGGCGGCGTCAGGAACCCAAATGCCGGCGATACGGCCGTGTTCCCGCGTTGTTTGGCCGATGTGGACCAATGCCTGGGCCAATGTTGGTTCGCGCATGTCCATGCCGGTCTGGCCCGTCAGCGACAGCCCCAGATCGCCCGGCCCGACAAAAACGCCGTCCAGCCCCGGGGTATTCAGGATGTCGTCCAGGTTATCCAGCGCCGGCTGCGTTTCGATCATGGCCAGGGTAACAATAGTTTCGTTCGCATATCGGGCATAGTCGGCCCCAGCGTAGACGCTGGCGCGGGTTGGTCCCAGGCTGCGATAACCCAGCGGCGGGTAGCGACAGGCGCCGACAAAGGCTTCCGCCTCGGCGCGGCTGTTGATCATAGGGCAGATGATGCCGTAAGCGCCGGCATCCAGCAGGCGCATAATCTGCGCCGGGTCGTTCCAGGTAGAGCGGGCCAGGGGCACGGTGTCGGTAGTGGCGATAGCCTGGAACATCGTGACCGCAGCCTGGTAATCGGCCAGCCCGTGCTGCAAATCAACCGTCAGGCTGTCCCAGCCGGCGTGGGCCATGATTTCGGCCGACCAGGAAGAGGGGATGTGCAGCCAGCCGTTAACGGCCGTTTTTCCTGCTGCCCAGATTTCACGTAAGGTGTTCGCACGCATGATCATTTTTCCTTATCTCAGGCCTTGCTGCCCACCAGCCAGTGGCCAATACTGGCCGATTTGCTGTGCTGGCTGCGCATCCGACCAAAAACATCTACCCCCATCTGGAGCAACAGGTGGGGAATATCAAACGGGACCCAATTTTCGACAATGGTGTTTTCATCACAGCGATAAAAATCCATCACGCGCATGGCCACCCGCCTGCCCGTAGCCGGCACACCGAGAAAATCGTGGCCCAGATGCGTGGCTTGCAGGTAAGCCCAGCCGCCGGTAACGGCGTAACGGCCGTCGCCGATACGGATAAAGTGTCCCACGTCACTACCGCCCCGATCCGGAAAAGCCACCAGAAACGGAATCTGGTGGTAGTCCTCAAACCCCTTTAAGCCCCGTGTGGTGCCAATGCCGGCCGGACCGTACCACATGAAATGGGGATGCCAATGCCTTACCATCTCCATTTCATCCAGCACTGCACGGGTCGGCGGCCGGCCGCTATATTGCCCCAGGGCGGCGTGCATGTTGAGAACGCGCTCAATAGATTGCTGCGACACGGCATTATCCTGCGGCTGCAAAAGCACACCATCATGCGTTCGAGGCGGCAACCAACGCATTTCTCGTCCCAGACTGGGCACCAGCGGCCAGTAGCCCGCCTGCCGCATCAGGTCGAGGAAATCAAGGAACACGTAGCTCCGCACGATTTTGCCGTCGCGCAGGGCGTGGCCTTCGCCATAGCGCACGCTGACAACGCCGCCCGTCGCCGGGATAGCCAACCAGTCATTGGCGAAGGTGCCAACGTAGTGACCCAGGCAGCCAATCCAGTGGGCGTTCTGATAACAGCCGCCGGCCACAATCTCATCCCGTCGCTCTACGTCGGGCAAGGCGTGGCGCAGCGGCTGCCAGAGTTGCGTATGGATGGCCTCTAACCCCACGCAACCGTTAATCGGGTGCGTCACGTCAACGCGGGCGTCGGCGTGATAAGCGGCCCGCAGCGCGTCAGCCAGCTCGGCCGGCGGGGCCTGGGTTAGCTGCTGCATGGTGGTCACCAACCGTCGTTTATGGGCGACGTTTTCAGCCTGATCGATCGGATGATAGTGGAAGGGCGTGGTGAATCGGTTATCTGGCTCAATGGTCATGTGGGGTTTCCTAGGCTTGCTTCTTCTGTTTCCTGCGTTAATGGCGCGGCTGGCGGGCAACCGTCATCTCGCGCATACGGGTAAAAACGTCAACGCCGATTTGGTGGTACATGTGCAGCAGATCGACCAGCACCCAGTTTTCGCGGATCAAGCCGCCTTCACAGCGCCAGAAGTCCAGACTGCGCAAGGTAATCGCCTTGTTGACCGGGGGAATCCCTAGCCAGCCATCGCCGCTGAGGGTCATCTGCATATTGGGCCAGCCGGTCGTGCCGACGTAGGCGGCATCGGCGAAGAAGATTCGGGACCTGCTCACTGCGCCCCGGCGGTCCGGCATGGCCTTCAAGAAGGGAATCTGGTGCCAGCGGCGGAAGCCGTTAATGCCGCGCATGGAGCCGATGCCCGCTGGCCCGTACCAGCAGAATTTGGGATGCCAGTAGCGGGCCAGCCGCATCACTTCCGGACCGCCGCTGAGCGGATGTTTGCCCATGTCGGCCAGCATGTCCAGCACAAGCTGCCGGTTGGCCTCAGCCTGGGCCTGGTCATAGGGGGTGGTGACAATACCGTCCTGGGTGGCGGGAGCCGGGGCCTGCCAGTTGACGCCCAGGCTGGGGGTCAGGGGCCAGGCGTTGGCCTGCATCATCAGTTGGGGGATGTCCCAGAGCGCCTGCATTTCTACGACCTGGTCGCCGGCCATGCGAAAGAACTCGTGGTAACGCATAGCGATGAGGTGTTGGGTGGGGGGGATGTCCAGAAACGGCCGTTCCATCACCCCCACATAATGCCCGGCGCAGCCTACCCAGTCGTCATCACCTGATTCACCAGCGATAACAATGAAGTCGCGCCGCTCCAGGTCAGGAACGGCCGTCAGCAACGGCCGGTACGCAGCCTCGTACAACCCATCCGGTCCGCTCAGATCCTCAAAAGGGAAGGCCAGACGTATCTGGCAATCAGGGGCAAACACCTGGCGCAGTTGGTCGGGCAACGCCGGCGCATGGCAATCATAGAGAGCGGCCCTAAATTTGCCGATTATCTGCTTATGGCGTTGATGCCTGGCGACCATCGCTCAGTTACCCCTTCACCGCGCCGGCTGCCAGCCCCTTCACCAGGTGCTTTTGGAAGAAGAGAATTACCACCATAATGGGAATTGTAGCCGAAATGGAGGCGGCCGCCGCCAGCGTCAGATGGCGTGGGTCTTCCCCGCCCGTAAAGCGGGAAATGGCCACCGGCAACGTCCAGTTGGTCTGGGTTAAGACGCGCACCAGCAAGAACTCGTTATAAGCCAGCAATAAAGTGAAAAGCGCCGTGGAAACAATCCCCGGCCACATAATGGGGATAATCACGCTGCGGAAAGCGGTCAGCCGGCTGGCCCCATCGACCATAGCCGACTCCTCCAACTCCTTTGGTATTTCCATGAAGAAGCTGCGCAACATCCAGATGGTAAACGGCTGATTCACGGCAACCAGGGTCAAGATCACCAGCAAGTGCGTGTCGAGCAGGTTAGTCGCCGCACCAATCCAGTAATAGGGCAAAATGAAGGCCAGACGCGGCAGCGCTCGGAAGCCGAGCGCGGCGATAAGGATGACAACGCCGGCAAAGCCAACATAGCGGGCCAGCGAATAGCCTGCCAAACAGCCGATGGTAATGGAAACGGCCACCGTGCCAACCGTGACAATGATGGTGTTGAGAAAGTAGTCGTAGAATCGGGCGGTATCAATGAACTGGGGTATTCCCCAAAACAGCCCGAAAAACCCTAACGTGACCACGCTATAGACAATGTCGTTACGCACGGGAATATGCTCGGCAAAAAGCAGCATACAGATCAGCAGCACCACCACCATCAGCAGAAAATAGGCGATCATGGCTCCGTTTTCTGGCGAAGAGCGCAGCCATAACGCCTCATAGTTTTCCCAGGTAGGCGTGAAAAAGAAGAGCGGTGTACGGGAGTTGGCGTCTCGCAGCGTTTTGAATGACTGCAAAGCGGTCCAGTAGAAAGGTATGATGCTATAAACAGCAAACAGAATCAGGACCGTATGGATGATCACACGTTCAATTGGTTTTTTCCTTTTCTCCATCTTAACGTTCCTCCATTTGCTCTTTATAGGACTGAATCAGGTTGGGAATCAAGACGATCATAATCCCGACGACGGTCAATATGGCCATGGCGTTGGCCTTACCCAGTCGCTGCACCGTGATGGCCGTTTGGAAGGTATAGGTCATCAGCGTATCTGCCCTGTAAATCGGGTTGAGTTCCGTCAGCACAAACACGCTATCAAAGATACGGTAGGAATCCATGATAGAAATCACGAGAATAAAAATCGTCAGTGACCGCACGTGAGGAATCACGATACTGCGAATTTTTTGCCAGGTAGAAGCACCGTCAATGGAAGCCGCTTCTAACAAATCCTGCGACAGGGTTTGTAAACCGGCAAAATAAGTCACCAGGGCGAAGGGGGTAGCGTACCAGATACCATGAATGATAATCAACGTTTTGACGGTAAGCTCGTTGTAGCGGAATCGCGTCTCAAAAATAAGCTGGTAGAGCCAATTGAATAGGCCCGATGGTTCAAAGAGCTGCTTGAACATGATTGTGCCCACAATAGGCACAATGATGAACGGCAGCAAAAAAAGCGATAGATAGATACCCCGCGTAAATTTTGAAACCTGATCCAGGAGCAGGGCTATGACGAAACCAATGACAATGCGGCCTGGCACTACAATGACCGTGAATAGCAGCGTAAAGCGGAAAGATTGCCAAAAGCGGGGATCGTTGAGTACCTCAATATAGTTTCTCAGGCCAACAAACTGAGGCGAGGTAATGTTTTGGAACGTCATAAATTGCATGCCCAGCCAAATTGCCATGACCAGTGGAATGGCCATCAGGAGAACCATGATGACAATGCTGGGAGCCGCAAAGCGAAAGAAGGTGCCGCGCTTCATAATTCACTCTCCCTCAAGAATGAAAACGGAGCACCGGCTTTCTGCCGGCCCACTGGCCAACCGGCCTGACCAGCAAAACGCTGGTGCTCCATTTGCGTGGGCGTAAACGCCCTTACAGTACAGACTGTTAGTCGATATAACCTTGGGCCCTTGCCTCTTGGATGTAATCGGCGGCGGCGGCAGCAAGCGCTTCTTGGGCTGTCATATCACCGGTACCCACCAGGGGCAAGAACTCAGACAGTTTGGCGCGAACAATACCAATGGCGGGGTTCCTGTCATAGCTGCCAATGCCTTCGGCTACGGTTTGGGTAGCGGCCGGCAGGTATGGACCACCAAATTCAGCCACAGACAGGCGGGTAGGCATACCCACTTCGGCCGCACCCCGCTGACTGTGTTCGTTAGCGGCCTCCATAATGATACGGAAGATCAGGTCGGGATCGTTCTGGGTGTTGGCCGGAATCATGTAATAGTCGTTCCAGGCCGAACCGGCGCGAGGGCTGCCGGCCGTGACGCGCGGTGCCGGTGCGTAGGCGATAACATCAACCAGGTCGGTCCGTTCCGGGTCGCTCATGTTGGCGGCCCGGCTGGCCCACATATTGGTAGCTGGCAGCGTGCCCAGCTGCATGGCGATTTCCTGAGCGTTCAGGTTGAAGGAGTAGCCGTCGATCCCCATACAGGCATCGGCCACTTCAACCAGGCGGTTGAGCGCGGTTACGCCAGCTTCACCGTCAAAGGCGGGCATATTGTTCTCATCAAGAAAATCACCACCATAGGCGCGTAAGAACTGGAAGAACTCAATCTCCCAGGCCCAGCCGGCAGACAGGTTGATGGTAAAGGGCATATCAAAGTCACGATTGTCCAGACCAATCACACCGCACATCTCAATAACGTCATCATAAGTGTCGGGTACAGCCAGTCCAAATTCTTCGAAGACGTCCTGGCGGTAGATGAGGTGCAGGGAATTACCTACGATGGGTATGCCATAGATGTTGCCGTCAAGGGTGGCCCCGGCCCAGGCTGCTTCGGGAATGTCGCTCAGGTTGTACTCATCCCAATATTTTTCTACCAGGTCGTTGAGCGGCATCAGCCAGCCAGGCGAACCCCACTCGGCTACCTGACCATCAGCCCCATGAACGATGTCAAAGGGAGAGGCACCACCGGCCGAAAGGGCCAGGCGCACCTGCTCCTGGGCGTCACTAGAAGCCAGCAGGCTGGTGTTGACGGTGAGGTTTTGGACGCGGCTGCATTTTTCCAGCTCGGCCGCATAGTAATCGGTAATGGGGAAAGACCAGCCGATCATGCTGATGGTGGTTCGGTTAGCCGGTGCTTCCAGATTGCAGGCAGCAGGGTCAACCACCGGTTCCGGTTCTGCTGCTTCTTCAGCTACTTCTACTTCGGCGGCGGGCGGCTGCTCGGCCGGCTCTTCAGCAGTGGGTTGACAGGCGACCAGGATCAGGCCGCTTATTAGAATAATCAGTAAGGTAATCAGATGCCGTTTGCGCATGATTCTCTCTTCTCCTTATGTATCGAGGTATCTATTCAGAAACAAATAGTTTGTCAATCGTTTACTTTCTCGCCAGAGCTTCACCTCCTCGTTCGTTTCTGACGGAATGCACGCTGTTGGGCAATAACGGCCGTATCTTGTTATACTACTGCCGCACTCAGGCGCATTCCGCCTGCGGTTGCTTAGAGCCACTCACCATGCTTGGCGGCTGACTGGGTGGCTCTTTTTTTAATACCTGCGAGGGTTTTCCTCTGGGGGCAACTGATACTGAGCGGTCATGAAACCTCGCAGGTCTTCTCTGATAAGACAAGAACCGCCAGTGTCCAGTAGCTTTAGCCGGGTCGATACAACTGCTTTAGCAAGGCAAATTCGTCAAAGAGTGTCCACTCCTGCACAAATTTGCCGTTTTCTACTAAATGATGGCTGACGCCCATGATGCGAATCGACTGGCCAGTTGGCGGGCCGTAGAGACCGGGGCCGGTGTGACTGCCCTGCATGGTCCAGCGGGTAGCGGTGCGGTAGCGGTCCGGACCATCGGGCAAAGCACAGAAATGATCGACAGAGACGGCCAGGTCGGGGAAGGGGGAGAGAAGCGATAGAACGTAAGTGACAAACTGGTTACGGCCGTATAATCGCCGACCTGATGCCGATTCACAAATATATCGCGGGCTATAGTAAGTCTCCACCTGATTGAGTAAGCGCCAGTTCCACACCTCGTGCAGCGCCCGTGTCACAAAATGGGCAATATCAAATTCAGCGGGCGCGGCCGGTAACGGCTGTGGCGGCAACTGCCCCCGCAGCCGGTCCGGTTCCGCCGGTACGGTTACTAATCGGGCCGCGTCATCTTCCTGTTGGGCTATCGTGCGGGCCATTTCATGCACGTCATAGCCAAGCTGATACAGCAAAGACAATTCGTCACGCACCAGCCACTCTTCAACGATGACGCCTGCCTGAACAACACAGTCGGCAATGGCGCGATAGCTCACTCGCTTACCGGTCGGCGGCCCATAGCGCGTATGGCCCCAGTTATGGCCCTCATGGGTTAGCCGGTGTGAAGTGTAATAGCCATCCGCATCATTACCGCACCAAATCACCTCATCGGTGTAAAGGCGACGATCGGGGTAAGCGGCCAGCGCCTGAATCGTGCTTTCAATCACCTTGTCCCGTGTGTAGATGTCGCCGCTTGAGGTGTGGATACGCATGTTGGTGCCGTAATAATCATATAGACGGCCGATACCCCGTTCCTCCCAAATCTCATGGGTGATCTTCACAATATAGTCCACAATATCCCGAAACTTAGGGGCAAAGCCCTGCATCGCCGGCAGGTTTCTGCCAGCATCCGGCTGACCATCGGACGCCAAGATGTGGGTCAAATCCCCTTTGTGCCGCAGTGTTGGTCGGGGAGCAACGGGACCGGCTTTGCTTGAATCTTTTTCTTGTGCCATGAGAATAGAACCTTTTTACCTTTTTTGAGGCTGTCGGGTTGACTGCCGGATGACCAGCTCAACGGGAAATATCTCGGCAGCAGCCGGCTGCTGGTTATCTTCAATACGTGCTAATAGTAACTCCATAGCCCGCCGGCCCATGAGCGGCAGCGGCTGTTGCACCGTAGTCAGGCGTGGCTTGGTCAGCAGCGAGGAGCGCAGCCCGTCAAAACCGGCAATGGCCACATCTTGGGGCACACGCAAGCCTCTGGCCTGCGCCGCATCAAGGGCGTCAACGGCCATCAGGTCATAAAAAGCAAAAACGGCCGTTGGCGGCTGGTCCAAATCTAAAAATGTCGTCATCGCTTTGTAACCGCTCAACGGTTCGATGGCTGTGGGCACAACTAGTTCCGGAACCAGGGGCAAACCAGCCTCGGCCAACGCCTGTTGATAGCCGGCAAAGCGGTCGTCACTGACAACGCCTAGCTCAGGGCGGGTGGTGAAACCAATCCGTTCATGCCCCTGCGCCAGCAAATGCCGGGTCAGGGTATAGGCACCGGCCTGGTTGTCGGGGGCGACAAAAGAGACACCCAACCGCTCTACCCGACGCCCAAAGACAATAAAGGGCATTTTTTCCTCTTCCAACACGGCTACGGCCTCTGGGGATGGGGCAAAAATGAGGATCAAGCCGTCTACTTCACGGGCACGACAGATTCGTTTCAGCTCGTCAGGATATTGCACGGCCGTTGTGTACAGAACTAGATTCTGGCGATAGGTCTCGGCACTCAGGGCCATGCCCGCCATGACTTCGGAGATATATTCACTTAAGAAAGAAATGGGATTATTTAAGAGGAGACCAATTCTGTCAGTCCGTCCCCGCCGCAAATTGCGGGCCGCCGCGCTAGGATGGTAGTCTAGATCACGCGCCGCAGCCAGCACCCGCTGCCGCGTCCCCTCGGCCACATCAGGATAAGCATTGAGTGCCTTAGAGACAGTGGAAACGGAAATACCAAGCTGTCGGGAAATGTCTTCAATCGTTACAGACATAGCAATTTGGATGTAAAGTTGACGGATTTGTCGAAATCGTTTTCGATGAGGTGTAAATAGCATACATCGAAAACGATTTCGTGTCAACAGTTAACGGCAAATTAGCACCGGCCGACTGCGGCTGCGCAGCACCTCGTCCACTACGCTGCCGGTCATAATGGCCAGCACCGGTTGCAGTCCGTAGCCGCCCATGATAATCAGGTCACAATCATGCTGGCGAGCCGTGGCCAGAATGAGCGCGGCCGGTTTTTCGTTCTCAACAACGTACCGCGCTGCTATCCCCTGTTGCTCCAGGGCAGAGCGGACACGCACGGCCGTTTCTTCTGTGACCTGCTTTTCCAGAGCGACGACCACCGTTAGCGGTGCCTGCCACTGGCCCGCCAAATAGGCGGCCACAAAGAGCGCTTCCTCCGCTTTAGGACTGCCGTCATAAGCCAGCAGCAGCCGGTCCAGGCCGGCATGGGTGCGCGGTATGGCCAGTACCGGGCGGGGGCAGCGGCGCAAAAGCTGCCCAAACCGGGAACTGAGTCGATCCACCGGCTGGGGGCCAGGCGGGTGGCTGAGGCTGACCACAACCAGGTCGGACCAGCGGGCGCGGTAGCAGATAGTACCGGTGGTTGGGCCGGTAGTGACGCTGATTTCGCCGGCAACGCCCGCTTCCAGACAGCGGCGCTCAAATTCAGCCTTGACGGCCAGGGCCGCCGGCCTAGCCTGGTCTTCGGAGGCGCCGACCACGTGTACACCAAACAGCCTGCCCTCCTCACGCTGGGCCACACGAGCCGCCTGCCGGAAAGCGTGCCAGCCGCTGTCCTGGCCATCGAGGGCAACCAGAATGTGGCTAAACAAGCGGTCGTTGCGGTGCGTAGACAGCCAGGATTCGCGCCACTCACCCACGGTCGGTCCCGCTTCCAGTGCGTGGGGAACAAGCGCCTGGCTCAACTTCTTGCCGAGACGCTGAATGATCTGCTTAGGGGTTACCGCCTGTTTGTCGGCCAGGTCGAGTACGGCCGTTTCCGCAGCCACCGACCAGCCCAGGCGCTCAACCAGCTTCTCCCGATGCTTGATCAGCCAGACGTACAGGTCGGTTTCGGTGCGGTTGGGAAAGTCGCGCAAAATGCCGCGCTGCCGGATAAGCTGCACCACCGGCCAATAGACCTCTTCGTACCAGCGGCGGGCGGCTGCGGGATAGGCGATGTCTGCCCCGGATTGCTGCTCTAGCCACTGCTGGTGGCCCCAGATTTGCTCTTCCAGCACGCGGTAGTTGCCGGCCGCGCTCATGGTCAGGTCCAGGTCCGGCACAGCCTCTACTAACTGCGTCTTTGCCAGGAAGCGGGCATAGCGGGCTTTGATAATGAGATCGTCAGGGCTAACGTCTGGCGTCAAGGGAACGGCCGTGGCTACTTCGGTCACGTAGGCTTCAATGTGCGAGGCCCCTTGCCGACGAGCTACGGACACCCGATGATTACCATCGCGCACAAAGTAAGCCTCGCCAACTTTGTAAACCTCAATCGGGGGCAACCCTTCCATCGTTTCCATCTTTGACCAGACGCCTGCCCACCGTCGCTCATCCCCTTCAACGCGCGGCAGGAAACTGCGCGTAAAGTCGGTGTAGCGCCCCACGCTGCCCACGATAGCCGTCAACGGAATCTCGCGCAGGTCGCGCCGGGCGGTTTCTCGGGCGCCGACGGCCTCGCGCACCGCCTCGTATGAGAGCAGGTCAGCCGTCTGACCGGTAAGATTGGTCCAGATTTCCTCTAGCGTGGCTTGCCAATGGGCTTTGCGAAACGCTTGAATCGCCGACACCCATTGACGTTTGCTGAAATCACTCATTTATCACTCGATCTAATTCAAACCTGCGCGGTCTTGGAGACCTCGCAGGTTTAGGCTGGCGCAACGGCCGTTCGTGACCGCACCTGAACATCAATCCCGCGCGGCCGGGGCAGCAGGCCGGCCGCCTGCACAATTTCGGCTACCAGCTCTTCCTGCCGGTAGGCCATCAGATGAATCCCGGCCACCCCTTCTATCTCGCGCACCTGCTGGATAATCTCCACGCAAATCTGCTTGCCCACTTCCCGCTGGCGCTCCTTAGGCGTCTGGCGCAGGCGCGTCACAATTTCGTCCGGGATGACCACGCCCGGCACTTTGCGGCGCATGAATTCGGCCGCTTTGTCGGAGCGCAAGGGGCCAACGCCCACCAGGATAAACGCCTTGTCAGGCAGCCCCAGGTCGCGCGCGCGCTGCATGTAGGCGCGCAGCCGGTCTACGTCAAAGCAGTATTGCGTCTGGATGAAGTCGGCGCCGGCGGCGATTTTCTTGGCCAACCGTTCTGGCCGCCAGTCGTACGGGGGGGCAAAGGGATTGGCGGCGGCGCCCAGGAAAAAGCGCGGCGGCGCAGTCAGCTTGCGGCCGCTGAGGAAAACGGCCTGGTCGCGCATGATGCGCGCCGTTTGCAGCAGTTGGATGGAATCGAAGTCGAACACGCGCCTGGCTTCCGGCTGGTCGCCGTTGGTGACGTCGTCGCCGGTGATGCACAAGACGTTTTTGACGCCCATAGCCGCCGCGCCCAGCAGGTCGCCCTGGATGGCGATGCGGTTGCGGTCGCGGCAGGCGACCTGGTAAACCGGCTCGTAACCGGCGCGCGTGAGCAGGGCGCAGATGGCCACGCTGGACATGTGGCAGTTGGCCCCGGAGGCGTCAACGGCGTTGATGCCGTCGCACACTTCGGAAAGAACCAGGGCCGCCCGGTAAACGTCTTCGGGATCGGCGCTGTCGGGCGGGTTGAGTTCGGCGGTGACGGCAAAACGGCCGCTGCGCAGCACACGCTCTAACCGGCTGCCGGCTTTAAGGGGCGGGGGGATCATCGGGAAGCCATCCTTTAGGCACGACCGTATCCAGGCCGTGCAGCATATTGATCCAGGAAGCGCTGCCTTCCAGACGCCGGTTGAGGGGCGGCTGGATAACATGCAGCTCATGGCCGCTGACGGGCATCTTCTGGGCGCGCTCGTAAGCCTGCACCCAGATGCAGCCCATCTCCGGCTTGACTTCGCAGCGGCCGTTGGAGCGCACGCCGCCGCACGGACCGTTGCGCAGATTCTTGGGGCAGGTCATGGGGCAGGTCATACCGGTGGAATGCAAGATGCACTGGCCGCACATCTGGCAGTCAAAGACGGCCCCTTTGCCCACTCTCTCCAGCCAGATGAGGGGCGGTTCCAGCCGTCCGCCAGGGCGCAGCCAGCGGCGCAGCGGCCGTAAGACTCGCAGCAGCCCGGCGTAAACCAGCTCCAAAAAGTGGGGGTAGTTTTGCAGAAAGCGCAGCATCAGTTTGCCTCCGCCAGCAGGTCGGCCAGGCGCGTTTCCAGCGCGCCGTAGCTCGCCGGTCGAATCTCCAGGGGCAGTCCCAAATAGTCGGCCGCCGCCTGCGCCCGCGCCCGTAGGGCGGTTTCGTCCCGCTGCGCCAGGTAGACTGCGCGCCGGTAATGGCGAAAATAATCGTCGCGCAGTTCGGGATGCCTGTCCAGCCCCAGCCCTTCGATAACCAAATGGTCGAACGACTGCGCCAGGTAGTCGGTGAGAAAGTAGCTGCCCGGTTCGGCCGTCATCAAGGCGGCAAACTGCGCCCCGGCGAACATTTCGTAACAGTGCGGCCCGGCCACGCGGGTCACATTTTCCGCCGCCAGCATCTTGTCCAGTTGGCCGCCCGTGCCGCAGTCGCCGTAGACGACGATCAGCCGGTCGTAAGCCCCGCGCAGCTCGCGAATGCGGCGCTGCACGGCCGTTACAATTTGCGGCGGCGTGTTGTGCAGCAGGGCAGGCACGCCCCACACGTCTGCTTCCCAGCCGTGTTTCTCCTTCAGGGCCAGTACTTCCCGCGCCAGGGCGCCGCAGACAATCAGGCCGGTTTTCATGCGGCCTCCCGGCGGCGGGGGCGGCGCTCGGCGGCCACGGCTGTGGTGGCCGGCAGCAGGTTCCCCAGGTCTGGAAATGCATCTGTGGCGTGGGGGATGTGGATGGCGTTGGCAAACTCTTCCTGGAAGGCGGCGTCCACGGCCGTTTCCACGTAAATGACTTGTGCGGCTACCTGCTGCGCTTCCAGCCGCGCCGCCCGATTGAGCAGAGCAATCCGCGCCCCGTCCCCGGCGGCGTTGCCCACGGCGTGGATGCGCGCCGGGTCGCAGTTGGGAATCAGCCCCAGCGCCAGCGCGTGGCGGGGATCGAGCAGGCTGCCGAAGGCCCCGGCCAAGCGCACGCCGTCCACCTGGGTCACCCCGGCTTGGCGCATGAGCAGCTTGGCCCCGGCGTAGAGCGCGGCTTTGGCCAGTTGGATGTTGCGAATATCTTTCTGCGTGATGAGGACGGGCCGGCCGCTGGCCGACTGCGCCGCCGTGGCCAGGATGTAGGCGCTCCTAGGCCCGTCCCGGAGCAGACGTGGGGAACGGCAGTTGGGATTGAAACGGCCGTTGGGCAGGACCACCCCGGTCATCACCAGCTCGGCCACCGCTTCAATAATGCCAGACCCGCAGATACCCGCCGCCAGATGGGCGGGCTGCCGCGCCAACGGCGCTTCCGGCGACAAATCCCACTCGTCAGACCAGCGTTCTTCGCCAATCACGCGGAAGCGCGGCTCTTGTGTGACCGGGTCCAGGCGCACGCGCTCAATGGCCCCCGGCGCGGCGCGCATACCATGTTCAATTTGCGCCCCCTCAAAGGCGGGTCCGGTGGGACTGGAAGCGCTGTAGAGCCGCTCCCGGGTGCCCAGGACAATCTCCGCATTGGTGCCCACATCAACGATCAGCAGCATGTCGTCTTGCTGATGGGGCGCTTCGGCCAGAAGCACGGCCACGTTGTCTGCGCCCACATGACCGGCCTCGGCCGGCAGCAGGTGCAGCCGCGCCCCCGGATGCAGCCGCAGCCCCAGTTCCCGCGCGCGGACGTCGTAGCCCTCCCGGTTGGCCAGGGCGAAAGGCGCCCGGCCCAACTCCTGGGGCGGCAATCCCAGCAGCAGGTGGGTCATGGTCGTATTGCCCACGCAGACCGCATCCTGAATTTGCTCGACGGTCAGCCCGGCGGCGCTGGCGGCCGCGGCCGCCAGCTTGTTGAGCGCGGCAATGACGGCCGTATGCAGCTTCTGCGTTCCCTGGGGGCGCTCATTGGCGTAAGCGATGCGGCTCATCAAATCTTCGCCGTAGGTAACCTGGGGGTTCATGGCCGACTCAGTGGCCAAAATATCGCCGGTGCGCAGGTCGCACAGATAGACGGCCAGGGTCGTTGAGCCGACGTCCACGGCCAGACCGTAGCGCCCCTCCGCGTAGCCGGGCTGCACGTCAATCACCTCTTGCGCCTGCCAGAGGGTGACGGTGACGCGCCACTCCCCCTGGCGCAGGGCCGCTTGCAGCCGGCGCAGCGCGGGCAGGTCAATGGTCAGATTGTCTAGCCGCCACTGCTGGCGCAGGGCGTCCTGCAGCCGGCCCCAATCGCCGTGATGCTGGCCCAAGGCCGCAGCGTCTACGCTGACGTAAACCTGACGAATGGCTGGATCAATGGGGATCGGCCGTTCGGTGGCCGCCTTGCGGATGACCTGTTTGTGCGCCCGGCTTTCTTCCGGAACGTAGATGAGGAGGTCCCCCAGCGCCCGCGCCTGGCAGGCGAGACGGGCGTCTGGCTGGCCCAATTTTTGCAGCAGCCGGACCTCGTCTGGCTGGGGCGGGCTGAGGTGATCTGGGGTGGAGTGGATGGCCTGCCTGGCGAAATGGCCCGTTTCCACGCGCACCAGGCATTTGTTGCAGGTTACCCGGCCGCCGCAGAGACTCTCGATGCCCACGCCCAACTGGCGCGCCGCTTCCAGCAGCGTGGTGCCGGCCGTCACCGTTCCGCGCCGGCCGGCGGGCATGAAAATCAGTTGGCAGGCATGGTTGTCGGATTCAGCCATCGTTTTCCGTAGGTCAGGCCAGGCCCATTTTGGCCTTCAGTTCGCGCACCAGGGCGCTGGCGTTAGGCGCGTAGCCGTCGGCGCCCACCTGTTGGGCATACTCGGCCGTGACCGGCGCGCCGCCGACGAAGATCAACAGGTCGTCCCGCAGCCCGGCGGCGCTGATGGCCTCAATGGTAGGGATGAACATGGGAATGGTGGTGGTGAGAAAGGCGCTCAGGCCCACGGCGTCGGGCCGGTGCTGCTGAATCGCTTCCACAAACTGCTGTTCGGGCACGTTGACGCCCAGGTCAATGACCTGGAACCCGGCCCCTTCCAGCATGATGTTGCACAAATTTTTGCCGACGTCGTGGATGTCGCCTTTGACCGTACCCATGACAAAGACGCCCAGCGGTTCGGTCCCGGTTTGGGCCAGCAACGGCCGTAACTCGTCCATCGCCCCCTGCATCGCCTTAGCCGCCACCAGCATCTCCGGCACAAAAAAGGTGCCCTCCTCAAAAAGGCGTCCCACCTCTTCCAGCCCCGGAATCAGGGCGTCAAACAGAATGACCAGCGGGTCCATACCGGCGGCCAGGGCCTCTTTGGTCAGGGTAACTACCTCGGCCCGCTTGCCGTCAATCGTGTTGTCATACAATTCATCTAAAATTTCATCTTCACGACTCATGGGATTATCTCCATTGTCAGCCAGCCATTAGCGGCGCGGCCGGGAGCGGCGCTCCAGTTTGGGCGGCGCGGCCTGGGCGGCAATCTGGTCGGCGGTTGGTTTTGCTTTGTGTTCGGCTTGCAGAATGTGGTCCAGTTGCAGCGGGTAACGGCCGTATTCCGCCGCCGCTTCGTACATCGCTTCAATATTTGCTGGCGGCACGTCGGCGCCGATGTTGTGACAAGGGGCCAGGATGTAGCCGCCGCCCCGGCCCAGGTCGTAGAGGCGCCGCGCCACATCGTAGCGCACCTCCTCTGGCGTGGCAAAGGGGAGCAACTGCTGCACGTCTACCGCCCCGTGGAAACAGAGACGGCCGTGATATTGCTCCTTGAGAACGGCCGTGTCCATGCCCAGCGCCGACGTCTGGATCGGATTAAGTACGTCTACCCCCATTTCGATAATGTCTTCAATCACCGGCGTCACCGTGCCGTCCGTGTGGTACATAAACTTCACGTCGGCCTCGCTCTTGATGTGGTCAATCAAGGCGGCCAGGCGCGGCTTGATTAACTGCCGGAAGGTGTCGGGCGAAATCATCATCGAAGATTGGCCGCCGATGTCGTCGGTAAAGTAGACCATCTGCACGTAGGGGCCGACCGCTTTGAGGAAAGCGCTCCAAAACTGCTTGTAAAGGTCGAGCAGCTTATCCAGCAGCGCCTCAGCCAGGGCCGGATTAGCCACCAGATCGGCAAAGGTCTGCTCATAGCCGCGAATTTGCAGCGCTTTGGTGAGGATGCCCCCTTTGATGGCGTCGGCTACCAGCACGTAGTCGCTGTTTTCGTACAGCCATTTGGCCCGCTCGGCCAGCCCTGTCACCAGCCGGGGATCGGTGGGATCGGGCCAGGGGTGGTTGGCGATGTCGGCCGCCGTTTGGGCCTGGCTGAGCGGCGAGGCGGAAACGCTGTAGGCGTCGAGCATGTGCTGCCACTCGATGCCCCACATGTCGCGATAGCAGTCGTCGCCGATCTCGACGACGTTCAGCCAGTTGGGGGCTATCCAGCGGAAGTCAACGTTATAGCGCCGCAGCAGCTTTTCGTCAGGGACCACGTTTTGCACCATGCGGTCCAGGATCGCATTCTCGTTTTGCAGATCGGGGTCATTGAGGTAACGCTTCAAATTGGCGTAGGCCAGCCGGTGGATAGAAGCCACATGGCTGCCCAGATCTACCGGAACCCGGTCCGCCTCTTGAAATGAGGTGATTCGCTTAAATCGCTCGCGTCTGTCCATCTCTTTCCTCCATCAATCGTTAACTGGACACTGGCGTTTTGGTTTGCCGCCAGTGTAGCGCGATTTGCCAAATCGCGTTACGCTACCAGAGGTCGGCACAATTTTCGTCAGACTCCAATCGTTAATCAAAAAAAGCGGGTTCGATGGCCATCATCCGGCAAAAATGGATCAATTCCTCGACGTGGTTTCCGGCGACGCCCATGATGTGGTTGGAGCCGAACTCGCCAATCAGCCGCTCGACGTTGACGTCCATCTTGATGAAGGCGGTGGGCAACTGGTGGCTGCCCCGCGCCTGGACGAAGGTCTCGTATTCCTGTGGGGAGATGTTGACTGTTTCGCCAGGGATAATGGCCAGGCGGTAACGGCCGTCTTCCCGGTACAATCTGGCCAGCGTCAGCGGTCCGGGCGCCGTGGTGAAGTAGGTGATGGCCCCGCCGCCAGGCCGGTTGGCCGGCCGCAGCTCCACCTGTCGCATATTTTCCGCCGGGTCATCGGAGCGCGCCGCATACCAGGCACAAAACGCGCCGCAGTTGGGGAAGTAAAACGTGCCCCGCTCGTCGTCAATGTAGCTGACATCCATGAACAACACCGGCAGCCCACCGGAAATCTCTTTCAAGATTTCCATTGTCAGCGCCGCGTCGCCGTCCGCTTCACAGGCCATCATGATTGGCTCGCGACGGCCGTTGTGGTCAAACGGGCCGGGCAGCAGCGCCGCCGAGATGCACTGGGGCACAAAGTGGGTCGTCAAGTCGGGCATACATTTGATGGCCACAAAATCCAGGCCCATCTCGTTGATGATTGCCAGCGTCGCCAGGTAGCAGCGTGCCTGGAAGGCCAGCTTCTCCGGCGTGAATTTGGCGTCATTGTAGGCGACCTTGCCGGCCGCGCGCGTCAGCCAGGTCGTCATGCGCTCGGTATCCTCAGCCGCTACCAGCTCGGCGCGGCGGATGATTTCCAACTGGTCAATGTGTTCGGTGTCCACGCCAAACAGCTTCTTCCACTGCATGGGGTCGAAGGTGCCGGTGTCAATGCCCAGCGAACGGCCGCCGAACAGGCCAAAGGTTTTACCCATCAGCCGGGATTTAACGGCCGTGCCCCGCAAAAAGGGGAGCGCTTTAGCCGCCAGATCGTCGTTGAAATCTTCGCGCAGGCGCAGGTGAGGGAAGCCGATCTGGCTCAGCGCCCCGCCCGCCCCCAGCAGCCCCACCGTACTGTGGGTGCCGGGATGTTTATTACCCAACAGCAGCGTGGGCAGATTGAGCCGCTGCACGCCGCGCAGGACCAGGTTGGGCGAGGTCCAGCAGGGGGTGTGGGCGATGAGGGCCTCTACGCCGGCCGCGCGCAGGCCGTCCACCTGGGCGTCAATTTGGGCTTTGGTGCGGGCCACGGCCGTATCGGCCGTCAGTTCCAGCGGCAGCCCCTCAAAAAAGGCCACCGCGGCGGCATGACGCGGCTCCGTCATCTTTTGAAAAACGTGTTCCCATTCGTGCGCCCGGTGGTCGCCGAAGGTGATTAAGCCAACTTTGGGCTGGGTCATATTACGCTTCCTGAGCCAGGGCGGGACGCAGCACGACAATGCGCGTCTCGCCGGGCAGCGAATCTCTGGTCAGTTCAATCTCGGAACTGTCCGGCCAATCTACGGTTTCAGCCGGATAGTAGCTGGTGAAATCGGTCACCGTCCGCATGGCAAAGCGCGGGCCGGGAATGCGGTAGTGCATGGGAATGACCAGTTTGGGCTGGACAGCGGCAATAACGGCGTGCAAATCTGTCAGGGCGATGGTGGGATGGCCGCCAGCCAGAGCCAGCAGGACATCCGTCCCGGCCAGGGCCGCCAGTTGCGCCGCCGTCAGCGGGTTGCCCACGTCCCCCATGTGGGTAATGCGCACGCCTTCCAGGGTGAAGCTGTACATGGCGTTGTCCCGCACGATGTCTTCCTTATAGATACTCTCCTGGGAGTAAACGGCCGTGAACTTAACCCCGCGCACCACCGCCCCCGTTTCCACAATTTCGGTGGCCGTCACCAGATCAAAACCGGGGGGGATGGTGTCCACAAAGCAGTGAGCTTCATCGTCGTCAGAACTGCGCGCCACGATATCGGCCGTTTCCGTGATGGGCGGCAAATTGAGGATCGCATTCGGTTCGTAGGGATCGGTGATGATGCGCAGACCATCCCCCTCAATCAGAAATGCGGCGTGGGCCAGCCACCTGATTTTCATCGGGCTACTTCTCCATCCGGCGCGGGAAAGCCTGAATACTGCGGCCGCCGTCCGGATATATTGTCTGGCCTACCAGGTATTCAGCCTCTTTACTGGCCAGGAAGAGGATAATGCGGGCAATTTCCTCGCAGGTGGCGATACGGCCGATAGGCAGCCGGTCCATCAACTGCTTCTGCTTTTCCTCATTGTGGACGACGCGCTCCATCAGCTCCGTCAGCACCGGGCCGGGCGCGCAGCAGTTGACCTGGATACCCCTATCCACCAGCGACAGGGCCATCGCCTTGGTCAACTGATTGACGCCCCCCTTGGCCGCGCAGTAGGGAATCTGGTCGGCCAGCGCCAGTTGGGCCATCACCGAGGAGACGTTGACAATCGCGCCTCCCTTGCCCTGTTCGACCATGACCCGCGCCGCGCCCTGGCTGACGAAAAAGCTTCCTTTCAGGTCAACGCCCATCACCCAGTCCCAATCCTCTTCGCTGATGTCGAAGAAATCGGCGCTGTGGTTGACGCCGGCGTTGTTGACCACCACGTCAATCGTGC
Organism: Anaerolineae bacterium; assembly: GCA_007123775.1. GTDB lineage: Bacteria > Chloroflexota > Anaerolineae > Promineifilales > Promineifilaceae > SLGK01. The sequence continues at coordinate 82,083 of SLGK01000114.1, forward strand.
CGTAATGGTCAACGGTAGCGGCGATCAGAGCGTCAATTTGCGCCTTCTGACCGATGTCGCAGGCCACAAAAAAGGCGTCGCCGCCGTTGGCCGCCACCTTGGCCACCACCTGCGCGCCCAAATCGGCCGACCGGCCGGTCACAACCACCTTAGCGCCCTCTTTGGCAAACTCGTAGGCGCAGGCCTCGCCGATACCCTTGGTTGCGCCGGTAACAATGACAACTTTGTCTTTGAATCTCATCGTAGTTTCCTTTTGGAGAAGCCAGACTTTTACCTCATGTTGAGCAGAGCTGCTATGGAGAAAAGCCTGGCTTCTGGCTTGCGTTATGTTTTACGACTCCAGCGGCTTGACGCCGACCGGGTACCGCTGCCGGATGTCCTCAATCAGCTCGGCCACATGGTTGGTCAAGCGGGTGACAATCTCTTCGCCTTTCTCGCGGGTAGCTTTAGTGGCGTCGCCGATGATGCCGTTTTTCAGCTCCCGATATTCGGGACGGGCAAAGGTGCCTTCAAAATGGTACATCATGCCCGGACGGGGCCGCATACCGGGGGCAATGATGAATTTGCGATCCACCAGCGGCGAGCCGCCGCCTTTGTCCGCTTTGCTCATGTCCACAAACTGCGGGAAGAGGTAGAGCGCCACCGACGTTTCCGCCTCGTCGGCGTGCCACATCCAATCCTCCAACACATCTTTGTCGTCGCGCAAGAAATCGTACCAGTGCAGCGACAGGGTGAAAATGCCTTCCAGCCCCAGCTTATGCACCGCGACGATAGTGGACGAAACCTGTCCGTGGGCCGACAGGATGATGAACTTATTGAAGCCGGTCACAGTCGCCCCGCGAATAATGTCCATGACCAGGCCAATGTGGGTCTCGTAGGTGAGGGGAATGTTGCCGGGCATGCCCCAATGATGGTACGGATGGGAGCCGTACATGGGGCAGGGAAGCAGCATCACCCCCGTTTTGCGCGAGATATGTTCGGCCATGCCGATGGCGTTGTAGCTGTCGTCGCCGCAGGGGCAGTGGGGGCCGTGCTGCTCAATGGCCCCTAACGGTAAAATAGCAATATCATCTTTTTGGGCGTGAGCGATGATCGCTTCTGCGGTCATCTCTTGCCACCAATAGGCTTTTTGCTCTGACATGTTGTTCTCCTTTCAATTTAATTCTCTGTCCGCGCCCGGCGGGCGCGGCGCGTTGGGCCAGCTTCTTCTGAGGGCGCTGGTTTGTGGTAGGTAATCCAGCGTTGGCAGTTGGCGTCGCGGCCCATAAAGACGTCAGCGGCCAGAATAGCTTTGTACACTTCAGGTTCCAGTGGATTGGTGATGGCGCAGGTCAGGCCGGCGCTAATGGCCATGGCAATGAAGGCGGCGTTGAGCGACGGCCGTCCCGGTAGTCCAAACGATACATTGGAGGCGCCGCAGGTCATGTTGACGCCCAAGTCTTCCCGGATGCGGCGGGCCAGGGTAAAAAAGGCGGCGCCAGCCCCAGGGACGGCGCCGACGGGCATAGCCAGCGGATCAATCACCACGTCCTCACGGGGAATGCCGTAGGCTTCGGCCCGGGCCACAATCTTCTGGGCCACAGCAAAGCGCACGGCCGGATCGTTAGAGATACCGCTTTCGTCGTTGGCAACGCCGATGACGGCCGCGCCATATTCGGCGACCAGCGGCAGCACCGCCTCCAGCCGGTCAGTTTCGCCGGTCACGGAATTGACCAACGCTTTGCCCTGGTAGGCCTTCAACCCGGCCGCCAGCGCCGCCACAATGGATGAATCCAGCGCCAGCGGCGCATCGACCACCGACTGCACCACACGCACCGCCTCGGCCAGGATAGCCGGCTCATCGGCCATGGGAATACCGGCGTTTACGTCCAGCATTTGGGCGCCGGCCGCCACCTGGGCCAGGGCGTCGGCGCTCACGCGGTCAAAGTTGCCGGCGGCCATTTCCCGGCCCAGGCTCTTACGGCCGGTGGGGTTGATGCGCTCGCCGATGATCACAAACGGCCGTTCGGGGCCAATGACGACTTCTTTTGTGGCTGACCTGACTCTTGTCTCCATATCGCCTCCTTCGCGCTTATGGCATACGTATGCAGAAACGGCAAAAAAATTATTGCGGCGCCGGTACGCCCAACGCTTCGCCCAGCGCCAGCAGCTCGGCATAGAGATTGGCTGGTAGGGGAATGCCTGTTTGCCGCCGCTGTACGGCCGTGCGGTGTTCAATCTCACCGGGAATCATCAACTCCTGGGCGTCATCCCAGGTGGGGCAGCCCTTGATAGTGGCCATGAAAGCAGCCATCCGCGCCGCCAGTTCCGCCTCGGGCAGCAGCAGGCGCGGATTGATGACGATCATAAAGTGGCCGGTCAGGCTGGGGTCGTCGGGATGTTTGTACATGCTTCTGATCTCATGCTGGAAGACGCCGCCGGTAATCAGCCCGCAGAGAATGTCAATGACGTAGGCCAGGCCCAGCCCCTTGTGGCCGCCGACCGGCAGCAGGAAACCGGCAAAGGCCTCGTTGGGATCGTCAGTGGGACGGCCGTTTTTATCCGTGGCCCAATCCAGCGGAATCTTTTCTCCCTTTTTGCTGGCCAGCAGCAGCTTACCCCCGGCCACGTTAGAGAGCGAGATGTCCAGCACAAAGGGAAATTCGCCCCAGGTAGGCAGGCCAATAGCCAGCGGGTTGTTGCCGGTAATGGGCTGGCGGCCGCCGGGGGCTACGATGTTGGGAATGACGTTGCTCATCACCAGCCCGATCATGCCCGCCTCCGCCGCCAGCCGCGCATACAGCCCGGCCGCCCCAAAATGGTTGCTGCCCACCACGCCCACGGCCGCGACGTTGTACTGTTCGGCCAGGACGATGGCCCGGCGCATTGCCGCCCGGCCCACGATAAAACCGATGCCGTTGTCGCCGTCCAGCAGTTCCAGCGCGCCGCCGCCGCGTATCACGCGGATGTTGGGCGTCACATTTAAGGCGCCGCTTTGCAGCCGCTGCAGGTAAATCGGCGCGCGCAGAACGCCGTGGGAGTCAATGCCCCACAAATTGGTTTCCACCAGGGCCGCAGCGCAGTAAGCGGCCTCTTCCTGGTTCATCCCGGTGGCGGCAAACAGCGCCGTCAGATAGTCGGCCAGTGTCTGAAAGTCAATAAGCTGATTGGATGTGTCCATGTTTTATCCCGTATAGGTTGCGTGCCCTGGCAGTCGCACGCGCAGCCGGTAGAGACTGGTAGTGGCGGTGATGTAAAGCGTGCGCAAATCTTCATCCCCAAAAACGAAGTTGGCGGCAAATTCCGGCGTTTCGATAACGCCCAGGCAGTCGCCGGCAGGGGTGAAGAGATGGATGCCGCCCGGCCCGCAGCAGTAGACGTTGCCCTGACTGTCTACTTTCATGCCGTCGGCCACGCCCGGCTTGTCGCCAGTGAGTTCGGCAAAGAGACGGCCGTTACCCACCCCCCCGTCGGCCGTCACCGCAAAGACGCGGATATGCTGCCGCACCGTGTCGTTGACGTACAGTAATGACTCATCTGGCGAAAAACAAAGGCCGTTGGGCTTGGCAAAATCGGCTACGAGCAGCGTCAGCTCGCCGCTGTCCGGTTCCAGCCGGAAGACGCCGCTGAAGGGCAGTTCCGGCTCGCGCGGTACGCCGTAACCGGCGCTGCGACCGGAAGTGGGATCGCTGAAATAGATACGGCCGTCTCGCTTCACCACCACGTCGTTGGGGCTGTTTAACTGTTTGCCCTCATAGTGGCTGGCCAGTACTTCGTAGTGGCCGGTGGCCAGATCGGTGCGGCTGAGGCGGCTGGTGGCATGTTCGCAGGTTACGAGCCGCCCTTGATGGTCGTAGGCGTTGCCGTTGGCCATATAGCTGTGCCGCTTGCGCTTTTGTATACCCGCGTCGGCCCGCCAGCTATAGATGGAGTTGCCCAAGATGTCGCTAAAGATGACGCTTTTGTAGCCGGGATGCCAGACCGGGCCTTCCAAAAAGTCAAAGCCGGTGGCTATCTGCTCGATAACGGCGTCAGGGGCTGCCAGCTTGTTGAAGTCAGGATGTCTGATTTCCATGATTACTCCTTACTGAACCGCGCCGGATTAGTTCGCCGGGCAGCAGGTGGGTCTGGCCACTGTCAGGTTCGGCGGCGGCGATGAGGGCAACGGCCGTTGCTACCATCTGGGCAATCGGCTGCCGGATTGTGGTCAGGTCATAAGCCGGCCAGCCCGCTACCGGAATATCGTCAAAGCCCACAATAGACAGGTCATCGGGGATAGACAAACCGGCCTGGCGGGCGGCATCTATCGCGCCCAGGGCCATGATGTCGGCGGCACAGAAGATGGCGTCCGGCGGCGTCGACAGCGCCAGCAGGCGGCGCGTCGCTGCCAGACCCGATTCATAGGTGTACGCGCCCTGTTCTCGTAAGGGACGGCCGTAGCCGCGTTCCCGCAGCCGGTCGCTAAACCCCTTTTCGCGCATACTATTGGTGGCTGTGCTGGCAATGCCGGCCAGGTAAGCAATTCGTTCATGACCGGCGTCCAGCAACAAGTCGGCCACGCGGCGCCCGCCAGCCACATTGTCGCAGCAGATGCTGTTGGCGCTGGTTTCCGGGGCGAAGCGGTTGAACAAAATGACCGGCGTCCCTGTCTGGGTACATTCGTCAATAATTTCGCTGCTGGGCGTCGTAGAGACGATAACCAGAGCGTCCACCCTATACCCCAAAATGCGCGGCAAAATCTCGTCTACCGGCCGGTCCGGGGCGGCGTTGAAGAGCAGGGTTTGTTTGCCCACCGCTTGCAGCCGTTCCGTAAAAGCATCCAGGACGACCGGGTAGAACTGGCTGTTAGTCAGGTTAGCCATGACCAGACCCACGATGTTGGTGCGCTGCGTACTCAGGCTGCGGGCGATAACGTTGGGCTGGTAGCCCAGCTTATGGGCCGCCGCCAGTACTCTGGCCCGCGTTTCCGGGGCCACGCTGGCCTCGGGGTCAAAGGCGCGCGAAACCGTCGGCTGCGACACCCCGGCCAGTTGGGCCACTTCTATCGAGGTAACCGGCTTCTGTACCATAAACACCGCCTAAGCAAAGAGGCGCCCTGAGGCCAGCCGTGCGCCCGCGGTCATGGCCTCCAGCTTGGCCCAGCAGATGGTGGGGTGGATAGCGCCAAAACCGGCAAAGGTGCCAAAGCCGCAGTCCGTGCCGGCAATCACTCGCTCCGGCCCTACGATACGGGCAAATTTCTCAATACGTTCGGCCACCAGCTCAGGATGCTCGACAAAATTGGTGGTAGTGTCCAGGACGCCGGGGATAAGCACCTTGTCGCCAGGGATGTCGGCGGCGGCCCAAACCTGCCGCTCGTGGGCGTGGCGCGGGTTGGAGGCCTCAAACTGAATGGCGGACGGCTTGGCTTGCAGGACAGTGGGCAACACTTTTTGCAGCGGAATGTCATGGGTGTGCGGCCCTTCGTAATTGCCCCAGCAAAGGTGCATACGCACCCTGTCGGCAGGCACATTTTCCAGCGCGTAGTTAAGCGCCTCCACCTGTAGACCCGCGCTGCGCAGGAACGTGTCGTCGTCCACATCGCGGAACTTGATGTGACGGCCCATAGCCAGGTCAGGGCAGTCTACCTGCAAGATGAGACCGGCGTTGACAATGGCCTCGTACTCCACTTTCATGACCTCGGCCAGGGCTTGCAGATACTCGGCGTGGGAGTCGTAGTACTTGTTGGGCTGAAAGACGGCGACGACGCCGGGCGAAGCCGCGTTCATGAACCCTTCCGCCACGCCCGCGGCCGCCAGCGCCGCTTTCAGGTTGGCTATATCCTTCTGCAAAGGAGCCAGGTCCTTAACGCCAATGGGGCCGGTGCAAATGGGGCGGTGGTAGCGAGGCGTACCGCCGGCAGTCGCCAGCCGGTCGCGAAATTCAGGGAATTCATCCAGGTCTTTCGGGGTAGCGCGGGGCACTTCGCCAATCTCAAAGCCAGTCAGGCGGTGGCGGATGTAGGTGGCGTAGCTAATCTTGCTCATCTCGCCGTCGCTGGGAATGTCAACCCCGGCGCTGACCTGTTTTTGCACCACCTCGGCCACGTTACGGGCCATGATGGCGTCATATTGAGCGCGTTCAACGGCCGTTAATTCCCCCCGATCCTCGGCAAAAAGTAAGTCCACCACTTCCTGCGGGCGAGGCATACTGCCTACGTGGGTGGTCAGAATCCGCTCCGTGCTGCGTTGCATAGCGCCTCCTACAGCGTTGAACGCCCGTCAGGCGTTAAACATTTCGGCCAACATGCGGGCGTTTAGCTCATCGTAGTTGGCCGGCTTAATCATGCGCCCCTGTTCGTCCGAGGCAAACCCATATTCTTGCGCCTTGCGCATAACCTGTGGCGCCCAGTAGGGGTCCTTGCCCTCAAAGACATTGTGCGTTTCCTGTACGGCAAAGCACCAGGCGGGTTCATCGCCGATATTCTCGAAGCCGCGCCACAGGCCGGGCGGGAAGGAGATCAGGTCCCACTTCTCCAAAAAGAGTTCACCCTCCGGTTCGCCTTCGGGATCGTTGCCAAAGTAGAAGCGCCACTTGCCTTCCAGAGGCAGGAATAGCTCGATGTAGTCGTGGGTGTGATAGGCTGGGCCGTTGCCATGGGGCATGGCCTTGAACATACCAATCTGGAAGTTGTGGGGTTGGGTCAACAGGGGCTTGAAGTCGGGATTTTCGCTGGCGGTGTCGCCAATAACGGCAAAGTTGAGGCGGTGGTGACCAGGCAGCATACTGTCAATAAACATGAGAGGCACGGCGTTTTCTTCGTTGTAATCGCTAAAGCGGACGACGCGCTGCCTCATTTCGGCCGGGGTGACTTTGGGGTGGGGCATAAATTATCTCCTCAAACAGTTCTGCATACGTATGCAATCAATTATACAAACGAATCCTTCATTGTCAATCTAGCCGGAGCCTCTTAACGATTCTAACTGGTTTAGCTGACCGGTTGTTATGGTATACTCCTCTCTATGACTAAACGAGAGGCAGATTGGTCCCCAGAGCGTGAGTTCACCTATAAGGCTCAGGATGTCAATTACCTGGGTTTCCTGGAAGCGCAGTTGCGCGATTTGCAGGGCGTTGACACGCTGGCCTATGAGCTGATTCAAAACGCCGATGATGCCCAAGACGAAAACGGCCGTTTCCCCGCCACCATTATCTCTTTCGACATTACCGACGAAGCGTTGGTTGTAAGCAACGATGGTCCCTTTCGGCCGGCTGACTTTGCCCGGCTGCAAAGCATTGCCGGTGGCGACAAGCGGGCCGAAGCCGATACGACCGGTGCCTTTGGTCTGGGTTTTATTGCCGTCTACCAGGTGACCGACGCGCCGGAGATATTTGCCGGTGACCGCCACTGGATTATCCGGCCCGAAGCCCCGCCGGCGCAGCGCATTCGCGAGCGCCACCTGGAGACAACCGGCACGCGCTTGCGGCTGCCTTGGGCCTTTGACGCTGCTTCTACGGTGCGGCGTACTTTACGCCTGGCCGCCATTCGGCAGGAGCAGTTAGACGAATTTGCCGACCAGATAACGGCAGCAATCAAAACGGCCGTATTCTTTCTGCGCCAGTTACAAACGCTGGAAGTACGGCGCAACGGAGACCTGCTGGTCCGGGTAACGCGGCAGGTTGAAGCAGAAAGCGGCGGCCAGACTGAGCTGACGCGCTACGTTTACAATGCCCAAACTGGTCACGAAGAAACGGCCGTCTGGCTGCTGCTCAGCGGCGAATTTGCGGCCGAGGCTGCGACCCTGCGAGCGACCCACGAGTGGCAAATCGAGGCCCACCGACGCAGCCAGGTACACCTGGCCCTGCCGCTGCACGGCCCGGCCGAACCGGGGCGTCTCTTTGCCGTCTTGCCCACCGCTGCCACCACGCCGCTGCCCTTCCATATCAACGCCGACTTCTTCCCCACGACCGACCGCAAGCGCATCCATTTCGACAGTGGCTACCAGGTCGCCTGGAACGAGGCGGCCATCCGCAGCGCGGCGCAACTGTTGGCCGCTAAACTGGCCATCTTGCCGGGCCGGTTAGGCCCGGTCAATTTCTGGCATCTCTTGCAGCAAATGGCCGAAACCGGGCGGCAGGCCACCATTGGCGAACTGCCGGCCGTTTTTGCCGCATTCTGGCAAGCCGTCATACCGCGGCTGCCCCAAACCCCCATTTTCTATACCGCCCAGGGGGAATGGTGCCTGCCGGCTGAGGGGCGTATACCGGCAGGACGGCCGTTTGCGGATACGGCCGTTTCCCTCCTCACAGCACTGAACATCCCTCTCAGTCATCCTGACCTGACAGCCTACCTGACCCTCATGCGGCGGCCAGAGGTGGGGGCGACCCCCTTAACCGTGCCAGACGTGGTCGAGGCGCTGGCCAAAATCGGCCTGACCAAAACGCGCCCCCTGTCGGCAGCGCTCCCTCCTTTAGACACGCTGGACACCTGGCTCGTCTTATGGCGGCTGCTAGATGGGCTGCTCCTTCAGCTAGAGCGACTGGCGCACCAAACGGCCGCCCTCAATGCCCTCAACCGCTGCGCCATCGTTCTGACCGACAGAATGGAGCTAAGCCGCCCCAATTATGTCTACCGGGGCGGCGCAGAAGCACAGGCTCTCTTTCCTAAGGTGGCCTGGCTGCATCCGGCTGTTCCGGCCGACACCTTTCCCGGCCGCTTTGTACCTCCCTTTGGCGTGCGCCAGGCCGTTGATTTATTGGCCGAAATGCCCATCGATCAGTTGGAAGAGGCGTGGCGGCTGGGGCGGCTCGATTTGCCCCGGCTCTGGCGCTGGTTTGAGGCGCAGCAGATAGAAATCCTGGCCGACGATCCCGCGCTGCGGCCGGCCATTCGGCGCCTGCCCCTGTGCCCGACGGCGGGAGAATTACGACCGTTGGCCCATCTGTACCTGCCCGGCGACTTCCACGATCCGCTCAGGCTGGCCGGGCTGGTAGACCTGGCGGCCCTGGGCGGACGGCCTCAATTCTTGCGTGACCTGGGCGTGCCGGAACTGACGTTTGACAGCTATGTCCAGCGGGAACTGCCGCGGGTGCTGGCCCAACATCCTGATTTGGCCGCCGATGACCGGCAGCGGCTCTTGCAGTTGCTGGCGGCCCGCCTGGGGGAAATTCGTGATGACGATGCGCTGCAAGCCCAGCTTAGCCAACTGCCCCTGATTCCCTGCATGGACGGCGTTTTTCGCGCCGGGCAGCAGGTGTATGCCTCGCGGGAAGTGATTACCCTGTTAGGCGATGGAGCATACGTGGCCGAACCGGCCGAAAGCCAGGCCGTGCGGTCGCTGTATGCCTGGCTGGGGGTGCGGACAGAACCAACGCCGGCCGACGTAGCCCAATCGCTGCTGGCCCTGGCCCGGACGGCTTCGGCCAGACCGCTGGACGCAGGGACGCTGGCCAGGGTAGAACAGTGCTGGCAGACGTTGAATGAACTGGACGCGCCTTTAAGCGAGGCAACGGCCATCTTACTGCGTGTACAGCCGGTCATTCCCAGCCGCCACCATATCCTGACGCGGCCCGACCACCTGTTCTGGCCAGATCAGGTAGACCTGGCGCTTAAATTTACGGATTTGGATACCTATTTGCTGCCGGAAACACTGTGGGGGAGGGCGGTAGCGGCAGCGGGGGTACGGCCGTTATCAACAGCCCTACAACTACAACTCATCTATCCGGCGAACGCCGTGGCCGATCCGGCGCTGGCCGAACGACTCAGGCAGCGCCGTCCGCTGATTGAGCGGCTTCTGTCTACAGCGGCTGCCGACCAGCGAACCAGCGACGCCACCGCGTTCTTAGACAGCCTGCGCGTATGGCGCACCCCGCGCTTGCAGGTGCAATACCGGCTGCCGCTGGCTGCCGCTGGAGCCGTGACGACCCCGCTAGAGGCGGCAATCGCCAGGCTGGATGTCCAGACCAACAGCCTGGTGGTAACAGAATGTAAGCCAGCCCAACTGTGGCCGGCCGTCGCTCGTGAATTAGCCCTGGCGCTGGGCGGGGGTGGTCTGTTGGCTCTGGGTCTCAAGGAGGTACTGGTAGCCGAGTCGTATAGCGCGGCCACCCAATCTTTGACGGAATTGGGCCTGTAAACGAATCTTTTCAATCATAGTCAGCTTTGCCATCAGGTGTAAACGGCCGTTACTTGAACCATCGCTGCTGCCATTGAGCAGCAACAAGGAGCCAGATTATGGATACGCAGATTGCCGCTATTAGAAAGCGTCTCGTCCAGAAAATCCTGGACAAACAGGATGATATGTTCCGATGGCGCTTTGACCCGAAACAGGCCCGCGAACGGCCAGAGTATAATAAAAGCAAATTGATTTCATAGTATAGCATTGTAATACGTTGTTTTTTGTTGTATACTTTAAGCATGAAATTGTCCGACTACGCCAAGTCCATTGGCATCACATACCGTACTGCCTGGAACCACTTTCGCGCTGGTAAAATCCCCGGTGCCTACCAGCTACCCACCGGGACTATCATCGTACCCGATACCAGCCAAGACAGTACGAGAGAACATCAGGCCGCTATTTACGCCCGTGTCTCCTCAAGCCAAA
>SLGK01000130.1 GCA_007123775.1 Anaerolineae bacterium
GGCTCTGAGCTAATGGATCAGCTTCCGGCCACGATGAAGCCGCCCATCCTCTTTTTGGAAGGCCAACCCCATCATGAGCAGCGGCGTCAGACAGCCCGCTTTTTTACCCCACGCACCACCGACAGCCAATACCGCCAATTTATGGAAGATTATGCCACGCAGGTATTAGACGAGTTTCGACAGCAGCGGCGGGCCGACTTGAGCGATTTGAGCATGAAGATGGCCGTCCAGGTGGCGGCGCAGGTGGTCGGTCTGACCAACAGCCTGCGGCCCGGTATGGAAGAGCGCATTGACAGATTGGTCCATCAAGATTTTTCGCAGAAGGACCTGAACCTGTGGCAGAAGGTGCGGCTGTTTGTGAAAAATCAGCGGGATATTTTGCCTTTTTTGCTGCTCGACGTGCGGCCAGCCGTCAAAGCGCGGCAGCAAGAACGGCGTGAAGATGTTATATCCCATTTGCTGGACAATGAGTATGCCACGATGGAAATTTTGACCGAGTGCGTGACTTATGGTGCGGCCGGCATGGTGACGACGCGGGAGTTTATCAGCGTGGTGACGTGGCACTGCCTGGAAAATCCGGCCTACCGTGAGCTGATGCTGACGGCCGCTGAAGAGACCCGCCATGAATTTTTGCATGAACTGCTGCGCCTGGAGCCGGTTGTCGGCCGTTTGCTGCGGCGGGCGACAGAAGATATTGTGCTGGAAAGCAACGGCCGTTCCGTCACCATCCCCAGCGGCAGCCTCATCGATCTCCATATTTACGCCACCAACGCCGATGAGCGCGTGGTGGGCGATGACCCACTGCGGGTCTGCCCCGGCCGCGAGATGGCCGACATGCGGCCTAAAGTACCTGCTTTCATGATGAGCTTTGGCGATGGGGCGCATCGCTGCCCAGGCGCGTTCATTGCCATTCAAGAGACGGACATTTTCATGCGCCAGTTATTGGCCATCGACACGCTGCAAATGGAGCGCACCCCGGACGTTATCTACAACGAGACGGTCAAGGGGTATGAGATTCGGAATTTTGTAATTACGTGTTAAGGCGTGGGACGTAAAGTGTAAAGCGTAAAACGTAAAGCGTAAAACGTAAAAAAGCCACTACGCACTACGCACTACGATAACATCGGTCAATGTAGCCCAGAATCGCTTCTCCGTCGAGGGGGTAGAGGGGGTAGCAGGAGGTGGGCCAGGCACCGCGGGGGGCGGGTACAACGGCCGTTACCACCTGTCCCGGTATATCAATCGGCGCGTCTAGCTGCTCCACCACTTCTTCGGCGGTAAGAATGACCGTTTGGGCCACGCTGGCTAAGGTTTCGTCGATAGTGGGGTGACTACCTAAACGGCCGTTGCCCAATTTGTCCGCCTTTAGCACATGGATGACGGCCACGTCGCAGGTTATGGCCGGGAAAGCGGTCACGGGCTGGCCGGTATAGGGGTCGTTAATCGTTTGCACGTCGGGGCGGGCGCGGAACATATCGGTACCTTGCCAGGCGCGGCTGGGCATAAAGCCCACGCCTGCCAGCGTCGCCCGCAGCCCGTTGGCAATACTGGCCTCACTCTCTTCGATGATAGTAATCGTGCCTTGTTCCGCCGCCTGCGTAAACATGGGGGCCAGACCAAACCCCTCCAGGCCAAAATAGCAGGTGCGCGTTTTAGCCACCAATTCAGCCCCGACCAGCATGTCAGATTCCAGACCGGCGGCGAAGTTTAGCAATGTGAGGTTTTTGGGAGGGGTGGGCTGGTCAATGAGGGCCTGGACAAAAGCAACGGGTCGCCGGTAGAGCGTCATACCACCCAGCCCCAACGTATCACCATCTCTGACAAGAGAAACGGCCGTTGGCAGCACCATCGTTTTGTCCATGAGCAGAGTGGCGGAGTGGCGGAGTGGCGGGGTGGAGAGGTAACTTCCTTCGCCACTCCGCGCCTATTTGTCTCGCTCCATCACCTGATCAACCAGGTCATAGAGCAGCTCGCGTGCCTCAGAGTCGGGCAATTGGTCCAGGGCGGCGCGGGCGCGGTTTGCCATTTCTCGGGCCTGCGTTCGGGCCACTTCCACCGCGCCAGATTCGCGCAGGTCATCCATCATACGCTGCATAGGGTCATCTTCGAGTACGGCCGGCATCGTTAACGTTGCTGCATTGCTCATTTCTGCCAGGACCGCTCCGCCATTTTGCACCATCATAACGCCCCGGTTTTGCAGCATATCCAGGCCGGTTGGCTTGCCTAGCTTATCGGGATCGCCCACGATGTCCAAAATATCATCTACAATTTGGAAGGTGAGGCCCAGATTATAGCCATAGTCGGCCAGGGCTTCGACCTGAGCTTCTGTTGCGCCCGCCAATTTTGCCCCCATGTGGGCCGAGGCTTCAAACAGGCTGGCTGTTTTGCGGCTGATAATTTTCTTGTAAGTTTCCCGGTCCATTTCGCCCGATTTGGCCGCCAGCGCTTGCAGCGTCTCGCCTTCAACCAGACGCACGCTAGTGTTTGACATGATTTCGTTATAGGGCGAGCCATACGGGGCCATCAGCTCATAGACTTTGGCAAATAGATAGTCGCCCGTTAGCAGGGCAAAAGTACGCCCCCAACGACTGGGGACCGACACTTTGCCCCGGCGCATATCGCTGTGATCGTTAATGTCGTCGTGAACAAGGGTGGCGGTGTGCAGGGTTTCAACGGCCGTTGCCAACGGTATAACTTCTTCAACTTCCTGCCCACCGGCGGCCAGGTAAGCCAGAATAACTACCTGCGGCCGCACGCGCTTGCCCCCGCCGGTCAAAATGTGGTGGCTGGCATCGTAGAGCGTCTTCACATCACTGGTTACAAGTGATTCTAAATAGCCTTCAACGCTCGATAAGCCCTCGTTGAGTAGTGTCTTTACCTGTTTTTTAGCCATAGTAAATGCCTTTGTTCACAACTTTCAATTTTTTTTGAACGATTTATTGGGATTATAAAGGAGTGCCGATTTCTAGTCAAGAGTTTGTGAAGAATGGAGCAAACTATTTATTGTCGTCTAACCTGTTGCTGATCGCTTTTGGTTCACAATCTAAGGTCGTTGCCTCACTTGCGATATTTGGTAGGATAGCCTGGCAGATGATAATAGGATATGCTTGCTTTGGCAATGCTTTTAGAATGAACTCATACATTGTTTAGTGCGTAAGGCGTACAAAGGAAATCAATGGCCCACGATACTATCATCATACTTGATTATGGCTCTCAATATGCCCAACTGATTGCGCGGCGGGTGCGGGAGGCCAATGTTTACAGTCAGCTATTGCCCTGGCACACCCCGGCGGATGAAGTCATGGCGCTGCACCCCAAAGGTATCATTCTTAGCGGCGGGCCAAACAGTGTATATGATCAAAACGCGCCGACGCTGCCCAATTACGTGTTGGAAAGTGGTGTGCCGGTGCTGGGCATTTGCTACGGGATGCAGTTGTTGGCCCACCGGCTCGGTGGTCGCGTTTCCGGCAGCCAAAAGCGTGAGTATGGTCAGGCCAGGCTGGTTGTTGACCGGCCCGATAGCCCCTTGTTTGCCCAATGGCAGGAGGTAAATGTTGCTCAGCCTGACCTGGTAGAAACGGCCGTTCTTATGAGTCATGGTGATAAAGTCGAACGGTTGCCGACCGGCTTTGTGCCCCTGGCCCACACCGCCAACGCCCCCTTTGCTGCCGCCGCCGACCCCGACCGCAACTACTACGCCGTCCAGTTTCACCCCGAAGTGGTACACACGCCACAAGGGCGTCTGCTGTTACGTAACTTTGTGCAGCAGATTTGTGGCTGTGCTGCCGACTGGACGCCCGCTAACGTCATTGACGAACAGGTGGCCCAGATTCGGGCGCAAGTAGGTAACGGCCGTGTTCTGTTGGGCTTGAGTGGGGGCGTCGATTCGGCCGTAGCCGCCGCCATCATCCACCGGGCCGTCGGCGACCAGTTGACCTGCATTTTTGTCGATCATGGCCTGCTGCGCCAGGGAGAAGCGCTGCAAGTGGTTGAGACCTTTGAGCGGGAGCAAGGGATGACGCTGGTGGCGGTCAATGCCATCGAGGAGTACATGGAGGCGTTGGCCAGCGTGGTCGATCCCGAAGCCAAGCGGCGCATCATTGGCGAAAAATTCGTCCGTATTTTTGAGCGCGAGGCCAACAAGCTGGGCCATTTTGGCTTTCTGGCCCAGGGCACCATTTATCCCGACGTGATTGAGAGCGCAGGCAAAGACAAGAAAGATGCCCACGTCATCAAGACTCACCACAACGTGGGCGGCCTGCCTGAGGATATGAATTTTGAGCTGGTGGAACCGCTGCGCCTGCTTTTCAAGGATGAGGTGCGCCGCCTGGGTACGGCGCTCGGCCTGCCGGACAGCATCGTCTGGCGGCAGCCGTTCCCCGGGCCGGGGCTGGCTATTCGCTGCCTGGGCGAAGTGACCTGGGAGCGGCTGGAGCGGCTGCGTCAGGCGGACGCTATCTTTATTGAGGAACTGTCCCAGGCTGATATGCTGCGCGACGATACGCAGCAAGCTTTTGCCGTCTTGCTGCCTGTAAAAAGTGTGGGGGTGATGGGCGACGGCCGTACCTACGAAGAAGTGATCGCTCTCCGCGCCGTGACGACCGAAGATTTCATGACGGCCGAATGGGCCAGGCTGCCCACCGACCTGTTGGCCCGCACCAGCCGCCGCGTTGTCAACGAAGTGCCGGGCGTCAACCGCGTCGTCTTCGACATTACCTCCAAACCGCCCGGCACCATCGAGTGGGAATAGAAAGGGGGTTGACAAAGCGTATTTCGTATTGCGTAACCAGAAAGAACTACGCAATACGGAATACGCAATACGTCTGAGGCCGCAACGGAATAGCATAAACTGCGTATTGTGACATGGGCAGCAAGCCCAATAAACAACATTAACTGACGACTTTGCGACTTCGCCACGCCGCGACTTCGCACTTTGCTTTACAGGAGGATTCCATGGATTTTGGTAAATTGCTTTCCCGTTCCTGGCAAATTGTCTGGAACAACAAGTTTCTGTTTGTGATTGGCTTTTTGGCCGCGCTGGGCAGCGGCGGCGGCAGCGGTGGGGGCGGCAACTTCAATTTTGGCAGTGTTGACGAAAGCAGTTTTGACGACCCTACTAATCTGGTGGGCCAGGCGGAACTGTTTTGGAGCCAGTATGCCGGCCTGATTATTGCGGCCGTTGTTATCTTACTGCTCATTGGTATCGTCATCTGGCTGATCAGTTTAACGGCTCAGGCCGGCTTGATCGACGCCGTAGACCGTATTGACGAGGGTGGTTCCAGCTCTTTTGGTGAAGCCTGGGCCGCCGGCGTTAGCAAACTGCTATCGCTAGTTGGTCTTAGCTTGCTGCTGCTCGCTCCCTTCGTTTTATTCACGCTGCTGGTGTCGGTCGTTGGTGTCGGGGCATTTGTGGCCGATGGCGGTGCCTTTTTCGCCATCTTGGGCATTATCATGGCCTGCCTGGGTTGCTTGCTCATTCCGTTAGCAATCTTCATCCAGATTTTGTACCCCTTTAGCCAGCGGGCAATTGTTCTACAAAACAAGGGGGCAGTAGCCAGCATCAGTCACGGCTGGCACGTCATGCGCGAGAACGTGGGCGATGCCGCCATACTAATCATTATTGCCATTGGTATAACCCTCCTCTATGGCTTTTTGGCAGCGATTGCCATCATTCCGCTGGCGCTGCTGCTTTTGGGGCCGGCGTTGGCCTCCGGTATAATTGCCGGCAGTTTGAGCGTAACGACCATTGTGTTAGGTTTGGGCGGTTTGCTCTGCGTGGCGCTGTTTGCGGCCGTGGTCAATGCGATTCTGGTGACGTACCGCTCGACGCTGATGACGCTGGGCTATAAACATCTGGCCGGTTTGTACCCTAACAAGAAGCTGGATTTGTCTGATACTGAATATTGATGGTTGATAATGGCGGCGGGTAGCGGGTAGCGAGTGGTTGCAACCTGCAACCCGCCACCTGCCACCCGCTACTCGCCTAGATTCCCATTTACTGCTTGTTGAATGCTCGATTACGGCCGTATCCTCACCCACAGCGTCACTATCTGCTGGCAGCAGCGACGGGCTATCTGGCCCCTGCTGCTGCTTTTCTCGTTAAGCGGGCTGGCGGCGGGGCTGCTCAACTTCTGGCTGGCTTTTGATACGCGGTTGGCCGTTGTGACCGACGCCGAAGCGGTACTGCGCTGGCTACTGGTGACAGAGTCGCTCCCTTTGGCGGGAGTTGGCCCCTGGGCAACGGCCGTTCTCCTTCTGCTCCTGCTTTACTGGCTCATTATTACCTTTGCTGAAGGCGGTCTGGTTGGTGCTGTGTTATCGCTGCAACAAGGGGCGGTTTTGGACAAAACGGCCGTTTTCGGCTGGGGGCGTCGTCTGCTCTTGCGCTTCCTGGCTATTGACGCCCTTATCTTTATCCCCCCCTTCTTGCTGATGTTCCTGGCCCTGCTGCTACCCTTTGGCTCACTGCTGGCTACTGTCTGGTTAGAACCGCGCGTTGAGACGGTGGAACTGCTGGCTATGCCCCTGCTGCTGGGAGCAGCCTGTGGCTGTTTGCTGCTTTGCCTGGCGCTGCCGCTGCTGCCCCTGACTCTGCTGTGGCGTACGCTGGCCCTACGGGAAACGGCCGTGCGTACCCCCACCATTCGCGCCGCCATCAAAAAATCGGTTCAGGTAGCGCGTACCCATCCGGCCGAGATATTGATTTTGGCCCTGCTGCTGTGGGGTCTGGTATTGACCACCCATTTTTTACTCAGCGCCGTTAGCTGGCCTCTTTTTGCCCTTCTGTCCACGCTGCCCGTAGCCCTCAGTGCGTCGCTGGGCCTACTGCTGACCGTGTTGCGGGCTATTCCCCAGGCGGTTGTGCAGACCTATTTCATCGTGGCCTGGACGGTGGGGTATATGGCATTGGTAACGGAGTAGCGAGGAGGCGAGGTTGCGGAGTAGCGAGGTAGCGAGGTTGCGGAGTAGCGAGGTGGCGAGGTGACACCGCTACTTCGCCACTCCGCCACTCCGCTACTCCGCCACCATGCAGGAGAAATGTGACAAGACTTGGGGTTGATACCGGCGGCACCTTTACCGATTTTGTCTGGCTGGATGGGAACGGCCGTATACGCATCCATAAGCAGCTCAGCACCCCCCACGACCCGGCCGCAGCGATTGTGAGTGGTATTGACCAACTGCGCATTCCGCCGGATGCTGACGTCGTTCACGGCAGCACGGTGGCCACCAATGCCCTGCTGGAGCGGCGTGGGGCGCGGACGGCGCTCATTACGACGGCTGGCTTTACCGACATTCTGGCCATTGGTCGCCAGAATCGGCCTGATCTTTATGCGCTGGTGCCCCAGAAGCCACCGCCGCTGGTGCCGCACCCGTGGCGCTTTGGCCTTAACGAGCGCGTCACGGCTCAGGGCGAGGTGTTGATTCCGCTCAATCTAGCCGAACTGGACCCCATTTTGGCCCAACTAGATGCTGACAAGATAGAATCGGTGGCCGTTTGCCTCCTCTTTTCCTTTTTGCGCCCCGACCACGAGCGGACGATTGGTGACTATTTGCGCCAGGCGCGGCCCGCTCTGCACGTGTCCCTCTCCAGCGACATTTTGCCCGAATACCGGGAGTATGAGCGCACGTCCACCACAGTTATCAACGCTTACGTGGCCCCACTGATGGCCCGCTATCTGGCGCGGTTGCGTCAGGAGGTGGCCCCACGCCGCCTGACCATTATGCAGAGTAACGGCGGCGTCATCAGCGCGGAGACGGCCGGGGCGCAGGCAGCCCGTACCGCCCTCTCCGGTCCGGCAGGGGGCGTGGTAGGGGCCAGATTTGTGGCGTTGCAAGCAGGCGAACAAGCGGGGCAGGATGAGCAGCTCATCACCTTCGATATGGGCGGCACCAGCACCGACGTGGCTCTTTGTCCCGGCCGGCTGCCCACCACGGCCGAGGGGGAGATTGCCGGGTTGCCGCTGCGGCTGCCTATCATCGACATTCACACGGTGGGCGCGGGCGGGGGCAGTTTGGCTTACGTCGATGCCGGCGGTGCGCTGCACGTCGGTCCCCATAGCGCGGGGGCCGATCCGGGACCGGCCTGCTACGGCCGTTCCCTCACCCATCCGCCACAGCCCACCGTCACCGATGCCAACCTGCTGCTCGGCCGGCTGGCTGCCGATCACTTTTTGGGCGGCACAATGCGGCTGGACGAAACGGCCGCCCGTCAGGCGTTGACCCATCTGGCTGAAACGATGCAGGTAGACTCGCCCGAACGAGCCGCCTGGGGCGTCATTGCCCTGGCCAATGCCCACATGGAGCGGGCCATTCGCCGCATTTCGGTGGAGCGCGGTTATGATCCGCGTGATTTTACGCTGGTGGCCTTTGGCGGGGCCGGTCCGCTGCACGCGGCTGAACTGGCCCAACAGTTGCAGATTCCGCGCGTGCTGATTCCGGCCGTGCCCGGCGTGCTGTCGGCGCTGGGGATGCTGGTAGCCGCGCCCACGAAGGATTATTCGCGGACGGTGCTGCATCAGGTGGAGGAGGGGGATACGGCCGTTTCTCCCTGGTTACGCGCTTATTTCACTGCGATAGAGGAGCGGGCCTATGCCGAAATGGCCGCCGAAGGCCACGCGGCTGAGGATGTCACCCTCCAGCACCACCTCGACATGCGCTACCTGGGCCAGTCCCACGAGCTGACTGTAGCAATTGACCGCAAAGGGCGCGGAGAGCGCAGAGAAAAAACAGAAGAAACTCTGCGTTCCTGGCGTTCTCTGCGGTTAGCTGAATTGTTCCACGAAGCCCATGAGCAGCGCTATGGCTACCGGCAGCCGCAGACCCTGGTTGAACTGGTGACGGTGCGGGTAACGGCTGTGGCGAGTAGCCAGTATTCAGTAGCCAGTAATCAGTATTCAGTGGGTGGGGAGCAGTCGCCAGAACCGCTTGCTTACAGGTCGGTCTGGTTTGCCGAACGGCCGTATGACACACCCCTGTTTGACCGCGACACGCTGCGGCCGGGGATGATCCTGCCGTCGCCGGCGCTGGTGGTGCAATATGATACGACAACTGTAATACCGCCTGGTTGGCAAACGGCCGTTGACCTGTACGGTAATTTGGTCTTGAAATATACTGGACGAAACGTAATCGGGTGAAATGTTAAGAGGCAAAAGATGATGCCGTCGGCTGCGGCGTTGAAAGAGGCAGCCAGACGGTAAACCGGCTGCCACGACCTATCTCACTCATCACTTCAATGTGCCCACTCATCAATGTCACAAGCTGCTGGACAACGGACAGACCCAGACCATACCCCTTATACGGGCTGTTGGCAGAGCTATCTGCCTGCCAGAAAGAATCGAAAATCTTATCCTGTACATCTGGCGGAATGCCAGGACCGGTATCCTGAACCAGAATGCGCCAGCCACTGTTGGCGGTTGGTTCGATGCTGATCTGCACCAGCCCTTTGGACGAAAACTTGATGGCATTATTGGCCAGGTTGATGATGATCTGACGCAACCGCTTCTCATCCCCCACAATCCGCTCAGGCATATCGGATGCACATTGAAGGGCCAGTGCCAGCCCTTTGGCTGCGGCGACCGGCTCAAGCAAGTTCTTCAAGAAGGTGAGCGTTTCGGATAGCACAAACGGTTGCTCAACGATTTCCAGCGTGCCTTGCTCAATTTTGGCCTGGTCCAGCAAGTCGTCAATTAACCCCGCTAAATGGACAGAAGAGGTGATGATTTGTTGTACGAAATGTTGCTGTTGAGCCGGCAATGGACCGGCAATGCCATCATTGAGTACCTCGGCATAACCGAGAATGCCGGTTAACGGCGTTCGCAGTTCGTGGCTTACTTTACGCAGCAACAGGCTTTTGTAGTCGCTGGAAGCCAATGCCTGGTCGCGGGCGGCGGCCAATTGGTCGGCGTAAACTTGCAAGGCCGCTTCGTTTTCCCTGAGCTGTTCTTCACGCCGCTGCCGCTGCCAGGCCCCACCAAAGTTGTTAGCGGCCACGGCCAACGCTTCAATTTCTGCTGCTGTCCAGGTCCGTTCCCGCTTGCAGTCGTCAAAGCCGACAAAGCCCCACCACTGTCTGTCTACCATTATCGGCGTGACCAAAATAGAGGCAATCTGTTGCGGCTCAAGTATGCTTCGTTCAGCAAGGGGAAGATTCCTGACTAACCCGCTAATCGGTTTTCCCTGCTCGAAAGCCTCCTGCCAGCGGGGAAGCATTGGTACGTTTTGTAACAGTGGATCATCTATGTGGGGCGTGACTCCGGTAGTTACCCACTCAAATCGCTGGCTAACCAGGGTCGTTGGGCTGGTTTTGTCTTTTTGCCGCTCAAACAGGTAGACACGACTGGCCCCCGTCGCTTGCCCTAACTTGGCCAGGATATTGGCTGCTGACTCTTGCCACTCCTCACCCTGTAACAATTCAGCCGAACTAAAGGCGACGGCTTCCAAGATCAACTCCCGCTTACGGACTTGCCTGGTGCGTTCTGCTACCCGTTGGTCAAGCTTATCCCGCTCTTGTTGCAGCAGGTGCCTGGTATCTGCCTCCTCACGCCAGGCAATGTTGACGCTGCGCAGTAAAAGAGCAATCGTTGTCAACAACACGGCTACGCCACCGACAAAAACGCTTAGCGTTGCCAGACCCGACTCGATTGATGTGGGTACGGCGACAGCGCCAGGGGGCATAGCCGATGGCCGGTAGGTGACCTGGGCGATCTGCCAGCCAATAATGACCAGGGTTGCCGTGCTAATTGTGGCAATCAGTAACCCGCCACGGAATCCCTGAAGCAAAACACCCAAAGCAATCAGCGTCAGGAATAGGACAAAGGCTTCGACAGAGTAACCATAGTAGGCGACCTCAACCAGGCCGATGAGATACAAAACGGTAAGAAATCCGCGTACTCGGTAGATGAATCTGATATTGCGGACAATGGCCAGGATCGCTATGAAACCGGCACCCACCACAAAAAAACGCAGGGCCTCAGTGGCACCGTCTGCTTGCAAAGTAGAGGAGGAAACGATAAGCGCCAGGCAAAAGACAAACACACAGAAACGAATTGTGCTGGTGAAGGCCTGTTCTATTAATTGGTTCAGGCGGTGGCTCTGACCGACGATGATGTCAACCTTTTCTTGCGGTGGGGGGATGAAAAAACTAACAACTGGTTGGAGCAGTTGATAGCTCGCAATAGGATTCAGAAAAGTGGCATTCTCGTCTGGTTGTGGCTTGCTCTTATTCATCTGACCGGTCTATCCTATCGTTTGGCTCACTTCGCCGCTGCTGCCGTGACTGTGGTATCCGAAGCAAAGCCATTGTCTGTCATGGCCACTGGTATCGAAAAGAAGAAGCGGCTGCCTTTGCCAACGGTGCTATGGAATCCAATCTGACCATTTTGGGCTTCAACTAGTCTCTTAGTGATGTATAGTCCCAGGCCAGTGCCTTGTTGTTGACGAACCATCGCCTCATTGACTCGGAAGAACTGGCTAAAAATGTGTTTTTGGTTTTCAGACGAGATGCCGATGCCGGAATCTTGTACGGTTATCTGTACAAATCGGCCTGCTTCCTGCTCTGCGACGTGCGCGTCAATCTTTATCTCTTGCCCGTCACCTGTGTATTTGTGGGCGTTGCTAATCAGGTTGGTCAAAATCTGGCTGAGCCGCTGCTCATCGCCGTAAACAAGTGGTAGATCAGGCGGTAGGTTCACCGTTAGCTGCTGTTTCTTGGCCTCGATTTGCTGCGCCAGCAGGCGAACTACGTTGGCCACCACCGTTGGCAGGTTTAGCTGTGTCAACGACAGCTTGAAGTGACCGGTGTCCATGCGGGTAATATCGTCTAGCTCCAACGTGAGGTTGCGAATACGCTGGACGCTGTCGTCAATTATGTGAATATATTTCTCTTGTTTCTCTGACAGTTGGCCGGCAGATGTTCGTTTTAACAGGTGGACACTTGTCTGAACGGCCGCTAACGGATTCTTCAATTCATGAGAGACCATTGCGACAAAATTGCTCTTGGCCAGGTTAGCGGCTTGGGCGTTGGCGTACAGCCGGGCATTGTGCGAAGAAATGGCGGCGTAGGTACCCAACTGCTGCAAAAAGCTGAGTGAGGCATCATCACATGGCTCAGCCAGGTCTAGCACAACCATATCGTTGATAATGTTATTACGGCGAATAGGCAAAACTAAACGAAAAGTTGCCTTCGGGTGAAGCGATTCGTTGGCTCGAACTGGTTGCTGCCTGATCTCATCGTGGGCTATGTCCAGAGCCAATGCCTTAAGCGGTACAGCCGTATCTAATGACCCGTCCACCACACCGGTCTGCGCCCGGATATGGAGGCTGTTGTCACCGACAGAACCGGCTAAACCGGCCAAGGCCCCGGTCTTTTGCTGGGCGTATGTCAACGTCAAGGCCGCCACCTCGTCCAGATCGAGCGTCGTGTGTAAGGCCCGGTCAATCTGGCGCAGCAGTTTTAGCTCAGCCAGACGCATCTGCTCCCGATCACGAAAAGCTTTCTTTTCTAGCGAAGAATGGATTCTGGCATAGAGCAACTGGCTTTTGATTGGCTTGGAAATGTAGTCTTCGGCCCCCAATTCGATGCAGTGTACGATGCTGGGAATGTCCTCCAGAGCCGACATAACGATAACCGGTGTCGTGTCCGCTTCAGCGCGAAGCTGCTTCATCACCTCGAAGCCGTCCGTGACCGGCATGTTGATGTCCAGCAAAATCAAATCCGCTTTGTCCTGTCGGTGCAATTCAAGAGCCTGACGGCCGTTTTCGGCCACAGCGGTATGATAACCTTCCCATTCTAATCGCGTCTGTAAGACATCGCGAATAAAGACATCATCGTCAACAATCAATATTTTGCTATCAGTCATTCTTGCCCACTGTCAAATTAGCTGTAACTGGTTGCGAAAGTGTTCAATAGTATCATGCGCCGCCCTCTTGGTGCAGATACTGCCTGACAGTTTCCAGTAAATCGTCCGTCTCGAAAGGTTTGGCCATAAACTCGGCCAATCCTTGCCAATCCTGTTTATGCATGACGTCTTGCTTATCATATCCTGACATCAAAACAATCCTGGCCTGCGGGTTAATCTCAAGCAGCCTTTGGAAAACCTGGGCACCGTCCATAGCTGGCATGGACAGGTCAAGAAGGATGAGTCCGATTTCTGCCACGTTGTCCCGGTATAACGTGATACCAGCGTGACCATCAGCGGCCGTCAGGGTGTCAATTCCTTCCAGCTCCAACGTGTCGGCTATTGCCTCGCGCACATATAGCTCATCGTCTATGACGAGAACCAGCGGCGTCTCTGTTCCCTCACCAGTAACGGCGGCTGATGCGGCCATAACAGGTGATGGCTCGTGCTGGCTAACAGGAAAGAGCAGCCTTAGAGCAGTGCCGGCCGGTAGCTGGTTTTCAACCATAATGCAGCCTTGATGACCACGCACGGCCCCCAAAACGGCTGATAACCCTAAACCGCGGCCCGACGGTTTGGTGGTGAAAAAGGGTTCAAATACCTGTGTCATTAACTCGGGCGGGATGCCACAGCCCGTGTCAGCCACTTCTAGCAGCACATAGTCACCCGGTGGCAAAGGTGCCCCGGTAGACGAGCAGTTATCTACCTGTGCCTTATGAATCGTCTGTGTGCCCGTGTGCAGCCTGACTATCCCTGCCTGGTCGCCAATAG
This sequence comes from Anaerolineae bacterium, assembly GCA_007123775.1. Lineage (GTDB taxonomy): Bacteria > Chloroflexota > Anaerolineae > Promineifilales > Promineifilaceae > SLGK01. The sequence goes on from SLGK01000130.1 coordinate 13,668, forward strand.
CTTCCGCCGCATTCAGGGCCAGGTTCATGATCACCTGCTGCATTTGTAACGGATCGGCATCGATCAGGGGCAACCCATCGTTCAGGTCAAACTCGATTTTTATCTCTTTGGGAATGGAGGCTGCCAACAATTGCTGGTTTTGCCAAATATGCTCAGTGAGGGATAAAGGCTGCCGTCTAAACTGACCACGGCCGGAATAGGCCAGAAGCTGGCGGGTCAGCTCGGCGGCCTGCTCAGCCGCTTGTTTGGCTTTGGCCAGATGTGGCATGATAATGCTGGTTTCCGGCAGTTTGGCCTGTGCCAGCGAAACCTGGCCTAAGATGGCCACCAGCAGATTGTTGAAATCGTGGGCAACGCCGCCAGCCAGAACACCTAAACTTTCCATCTTGTGTACTTGCAGCAGCAGCTCCATAGCCTTCTTGCGCTCAGTCACGTCGCGGAAAACGAGGACGACCCCGGCAATTTCTGCCGGATCAATAATGATTGGGGCAGCACTGTATTCGACAAAGATTTCACTACCGCTCTCAGTGAGTAGCAGCGCATTTTCTTGCAAACTAAACTGCTCGCCCGTTTCTAAGACCGTTTTTACCGGGCACGGGTTCAGTGCCCGGTCATCGGCATCAATAACGTGGAAAACCTGTTTGGCAGCGATTCCTACTGCCTTAGTTTGTGGCCAACCGGTCAACAGCTCGGCCACAGGATTGATAAATCTGACGTGGCCCAGTTTGTCGGTGGCTATAACTGCTTCGCTAATGCTGCTTAGCATTGTGCCAAACCATTGTTCACTTTCCCTAAGCTGTCGTTCTAACCTGTGCTGGCTGAGGGCCATCTCGATAGTGGCGATTAGTTCTCGCTCCTTAAAGGGCTTTAGCAGATAGCCGAACACGGCCGTTTCGGTGGCTCGCTTTAAGGTATCTTCATCCGCATACGCTGTCAGATAGACAATGGGCACGTTGAGTATGGCCCTGATCTGGCGGGCGGCTTCAATGCCGTCCAGTTGACCCTGCAGCTTGATGTCCATCAATATGAGGTCTGGCTGTGACGATAAAGCCTGCGCAATTGCCTCTTCCCCGGAAGCGGCCGTACCGGCCAATGTATACCCGGCTTGACGGAGCCGGTTTTGGATATCTAACGAAACGATACCCTCATCTTCAACAACCAAGATACGCTTCAGACTCATTGCTTTATCTCTTCATTGGGAAAAGGAAAGGTAACTCGAAAAACTGTGTCCTGTCCGTTTTCTATCTCTAAGTTGCCCCCGATCTGCTTGGCCAGTGTGTTTACCAACTGTAATCCGAGGGAGTTGGTTTGCAGGGGGGTAATGTGCGGGGGAATACCAACGCCGTTGTCAGCCACACACAAGCAGATCTGATCGGCGGCAACGCGATGAAACCGCACTGTAATCTGGCTCGTGGGCTGTTTATGGGGAAAAGCGTGTTTGAGCGCGTTGGACACAAGTTCATTGACAATCAGGCCGCAGGGAACGGCCGTATTAACGCCCAACCAGATCTCGTCCGCATCTACCGTTAGCTGAATATCTTGGCCATTACGCATGTAGCTGCTAAGCAACTGAGCCATCAAATCGCGGATATATTTACCAAAATCGATCCGGGCCAGATTCTTCGATTGGTATAATTTCTCGTGAATAGCCGCCATAGCCGCGACCCGATTTTGACTGTCTTTGAGTACCCTTTGCGTTTGCGTGTCGGCAAGGTAGGCGGCCTGCAAACTAAGCATACTGGCAATTACCTGCAGGTTATTTTTTACGCGATGGTGGATCTCTTTCAGCAGCACTTCTTTTTCATGCAAAGAGGCCCTAATCTCTGCTTCAATTCGTTTGCGCTCGGTAACATCCATTTGGATGCCATACATCCCTTCGGGCCGGCCGTTTTCATCCAGGCGCATTTGTCCAATATCATTCAACCAATGGATGCTGCCATCAGGCCATACGACACGGAATTCAATGTCTAAGCTTGTGCGATCATTGATTGCCGCAGCCACTTGGTCACTTGCTCTCTGCCGGTCTTCAGGGTGAACACAAGCCAGCCATGTATCGTAGTGGGGTTCTACACTGCCAGGTTGCAGCCCCATCACCAGATAGTTTTCATCTGACCAGATAGCCTGACCGGTGTGGCTATCCCAGGCCCAGGCCCCGGCTTTAGCAGCGTTCAAAGCCAGTTGCAGCCGCTGACGGCTTTCACGCAGTTCTGCTTCGGCCTGGTGGCGATCAGTAACTTCCTTCTGCAATTCTTCGATAGCCTCTGCCAGTTCTGCCGTGCGTAGAATGACACGCTGTTCCAGGTCAGCATTTAACCGCTTGACCTCTGCCTCAGCTATCTTCTGTTCCGTTGTATCTCGACCAACACTTTGGAACTCTGTCAGCTCACCATTTTCGTCATAGATAGCACGGTCCGTCCAGTGCATCCAGCAAATCTCGCCATTTGCTTTTATGATACGATGCTCGACGCTGACTGTAGGCTGGGCTGGGCTAAGGTTGGCATAGGCTGTATCCAGCAAGGTTTGGTCTTCGGCAGGAATGAACGGCATGAATGAGGTGCCAAGCAAATCCTCACGACGCCGGTCAAAGTAGGCGCAGTAAGCATCATTGACGAAAGTGAGGATGCCGCCAGGTTGGAAGCGGCAAATCAGCTCTGTCTGATCTTCAACGATGGCCCGGTACCGGGCTTCGCTCTGACGCAGAGCCTGTTCTGTCAGATGCCGTTCAGTTATTTCGCGCTGCAACGCTGCTCGTTCTTCAGCCTGTAGCGCCGACTGCTGCTGCGAGCGAATGATCAACGTGCGCATCAGCCCCACAATGACGGCCGTGAAGACCGAAATTAAAGCACCGACGCTAAATAGCTGTTGTGCGGCAACCGTCGCGTCGGCCATAACTGAATTGACCAAAAAGGTGATGGCAAACAATCCGACCACGCTCAGGGCCGCCGCCCGCCATTCCAAAGCCCAGGCAGCCACCAGCATGGGCAGGAGAACCAGGGGGATTAGTTCGGTACCATAGCGGGGGTAAAGGGGAACAATGATCGCGAAACTGAAAGCTGCCACAACGGCCGTAAGCAGCAGGCCAGCATGAAACGATTTCGGTATGAGGATGGAGAGTCGGTTTTTTATCATGGTCTGGTACTATGCCTGACAACGATGACAATGATTGCCTGACCTCGCCGGATCATCTATACAAGCGTGGTAAAGCCTCTTTGTGTATACGCGGCAATAAATCGGCACGCCATAAGTGTCAACTTAAGCCCATGCGGTGGTCCTGGCAATGGGGTCATCGGATAAATTAAGCAAAATGGACTATCATCTCTCTCTTGATTTTACTGAAGCTAACAGAGAATTAGGAGAAA
>SLGK01000126.1 GCA_007123775.1 Anaerolineae bacterium
CAGAATGACGGTTCCCAACGTGCGAAATGTAGTCAAAGAACGATCAATGGCCCGCCGTCGTCGTTTCATCTCCTTGGCAATATTGTTTTCGGCTCGACTGTAAACACCGGTTGCTCACTAATTTATCAATTTTGGTGTCTCAAAATCCTTGACACATTCCGACATCAATTTCTATGGCCGATATGAATTTACCAAATCGGTTCAGACAATTGACATTGATGCGATTGTACAGGAATTGGTTCGTAATTCAGGTTCGGAGTACTCGACTGAATGAGCTTAAAATATATGATTTTGGGGGGATATGCAAAAATACCCTACTTGAAGTTGTTGCTCAGCCATTTGGTGCAGGAAGCGCCCTTCTGCCAGGGATGAATATCTTGCCCTGGGTTTATCCTCCCATTTGTCGCCGCCGCATCAGCAAGGCGGCTGCCAAAAGCGGCGCAGTCACGGCCAGATAATACCAGGGAACGCCCAGGGACAACGCTTCTTGCGTCGCCCCGGTGATGTCGAAGGCAGCCAGTCCGTTCAGCGGGCCGAGATACCAGAAGATGAGCAGCAGGATTTGCAACGGCCGTTCAGATCCCCCCACCGCGCCTAAACACAAGGCCAGCGCCGGAATGAACAACGCCCCGGCCAAAAAGCCGGGCAACAGCGCCGGTTCGGTCAGGAAACGGAGCAGCGCCCCACTGCCCAAGACAAAATAGAGCAGCACGCCGGCCGTCCATGAGGCCGGCAACTGCCGCCAGAGCGGAGCGGGAGCGCTGAACAGCAGTGGGTACACCCCATATTTGCCTTCCCGCACGCCCATCTCTGACCAGAGCGGCAGCGGCCAGAGCCAGACTAGAGGCAGCAGCCAGCGCTGCACCGTCGCCAACTCGGCCGTCAGGCAGGCCAGAATCAGTCCGGCGGCGACGACGCACCAGAGAAGGGGCCGACCTTTAAGTAACAGTTTGCCTTCGGCCAACATGATTTGGGCAAACAGGCTGAGCTTATGATGGGAAGCCATGACCGGCGTCAACTGGCCGCCGCGCTCAATACTGGCCTGTATCGTCGCCTGCTTGGTGAACGATTTTGAAAATCGTTCTACAGAGAAGCGCTGCCGCCACGCCATCAACCGGCTGCGGCGCTGTTGGCGCATTCGACCGCGTGACGGGTCGAACCGGTCAAAGGGCAGCGCGGCGACTGCGGCCAGCAGCAAGGCGACGGCCACATATAGCAGACGCGGCCCGGCAACGGCCGTCCAGTCAAAGCCGCTCCAGAGAAAAGTCTGCATCTCGACAGCCTGAGTAGCACCCAGAACGAGACCGCCGCCGTAGTCGGCCCCCTGCGCCAGTAGGGCAACGCCCATTTCTTCTTCGATGACCTGAAAAGCGAGCAGATGGCTGCCCAAAGCAGGGACCATAAAGAGCCAGAGGAAGAAAAAGAGGACATTCCCGGCTGTTTCGCGGAGGAAGGGGGTGCAGTCAAAGAAAACGGCCGTTGCCGCCACCAACAAAGCCACCGGCCCGGCAAAAACCAGAAAGGGCATGAACAGTTGGTAGAGGTTGAGCGTCTTATCCTCGCCATGGATCAGGAGCATGGCCAGCGCCGCCAACGCTAACACGCCCACGATGACCAGGAGAACGGCCGTATTGCTGCCAAATTTGCCCATCACATAGGCCACCCGACGCAGTGGCGTGGCCGCAAGAATCTGCCCCACGCCGGTTTGCCGATCTAGCTGCACATTGCCCCGTACCAGGTAAAAGCCAATGAGCGAGAGGAAAAAGGCCAGGGTAACGGCCATCAGCGTGCCAATCCAGGCAGCGTTGTAGACGCCCCGGTAGGCGCCCAGGCGCAAAATGAAGAGGCCGTTAATCACCTGGTAGCCGAGCAGGACGGCCAGGGCGATCATCGCCACAAAGCTAAAGCGGCGCGTCCGCTCGCGGAAGTCGGCCAGGGCCAGTTGGGTGAGTGCGTTCATAGGGTTGTCTCCAGCCGCTGCGCCACAAAGTAGCGGTAAGCGTCCTCCAGGCTGGGCGGCAGCGGGTCGGCTTCGCGATGGGCTTGGCAAACGGCAGTTAACTCGTCGCCCGGCCGGGCGATGGTGGCAATCATGCGCATCAGGCTGAATGCGTGTAACCCCCATACGTCGCGGCCGTATTGTTTGCTCAGATTTTTATTCCGCAATGCCATCATGCGCTTCTTATAGCGGCGTCAATGCTGGATAAATTCTTGACTTCAAACGCCAGTAACAGGCTAAAAACAATCTCGACCCCGATCATAAATCCGGCTACGGTGTAAGGGGGAAAATTGACTCCGATGAGCAGCGCAGCAATCGGGATAATGACCGACAATGCCATATAGCTTTTGGATTGGTACAACCAGCCATAGGGCAACAAATGGGCGCCAAATATCATTGCCAGGATCATCACCATTTTCTCTGGGGCGGCGTTATATATCCACATGGCAATCAGTAGATAGAGCATTTGATTGAGGGAAAACAAGACGCCCAAATTGGTTAGCGGATTACCTTTATTGGTGAAATCTACCCGAATCAGTTTGGAAATGGCAAAAGCCAGGGGTAGTAGCGGGGCTGTAAAACAAAAGGTAAGCAGGTTTTTGGTCAAAATGGGCAAATCAGTCAGGTGGACAATGAAGACGGCCGTCCATATCAAGATCGAAGCCAGAATAAAGTGTAACCCTTTTTTCTGCCGGTACGCGCTATCGAATCGCAGCTCATCTAAATTCATCTCGAAACTCCTCTTGTGTCTGGCGGGGCGATCAACTGCCCGCTGCCAGGATAACGATATTGACAATGAAAAATCCTGTATGGCCTGCGGTCATGGGGTTGTCTCCGGCCGTTGGGCGACAAAATAGAGGTAAGCGTCCTCCAAACTGGGCGGTAGGGGGGTGGCGTTCGGGTGCGGGGCGCTGTCGCTGACGATGCGAGCGAAAGCGCCGTCCGGGCGGCGGATGGTGTTGACAACGCGGTGGGTTTGGCGAACGGCCGTTAACTCATCACTCGGCAGCAGCCAGCCCCACACCTTGCCCGCCACCGCTTGCAGCAGCTCTTCGGGCAGGGAGTGGCGGAGGAGACGGCCGTTGGCAATCAAGGCAATACTCGTCGCCGTCGCCTCCACGTCGGAGACAATGTGGGTGGAGAGCATCACAATCCGCTTTCCGGCCAGGTCGGCGATCAGATTGCGGAAGCGCGCTCGTTCCTCTGGGTCCAGGCCGACGGTTGGCTCGTCTACAATCAACAGGTGGGGGTCGTTGAGCAGCGCCTGGGCGATGCCCACCCGCTGCCGCATCCCACCGGAAAAGCCGCCAATCGGCCGGTAAGCGGCTTCGGTCAAATTGACCAGTTGCAGCAGTTCCTCAATGCGGCGGCGCGCCTGCATCCGGTCCAGCCCTTTCACCGCCGCCAGGTAAGTGAGGAACTCGACGGCGTTCAGGTTGGGGTAGACGCCAAAATCCTGCGGCAGGTAGCCCAACACCCGGCGCAAATTATCCGGCTGGCGGGCGATGTCCGCGCCATTCCAGGAGATGGTCCCGCTGGTAGGCCGGGTGATGGTGGCGATGATCCGCATAACGGTGGATTTGCCCGCGCCATTCGGCCCCAGCAGCCCTAAAATGCCTGGTCCCAGCTGTAAGCTGAAATCGCGTAAGCCCCAGACATCGCCCCGATATTGTTTGCTGACGTTGTCGATTATAAGTTCCATGTTTACCTCTACCTTAAATGCCGGCAATAGCGCGGCGGCGTGTCAGAGTTTTATTCATGTGTTAGATCGGCGCTAACGCGCTCCTTGAAATTTACCATGATCTGAATAAAGCCCCGCGGTTTTTCAAAGTGGAAGCCGTGACCAGAGTCAACCCGAAAGAATTGAACGTCCTTGATGAGCGAATGAGCTCGCTCCGCATCCTGGTCATCCATGGCTGCCATCAGGATGCCGTCAGCGTCGTAGCTCCAGTTGGTATGGATCAGCGCCGCCGGGACGTTTATCTGTGTCAGGGCATCCGCGTGGTCAAATCCATCATCCCAAGAGCCATCATAGAATGCCTGGCCGAAGCGCGGGTCGTAGCCGTGCAGTCCGCGAAAAATCTCATTCATTACCGGTGGCATGTAGAAAATCTTCACTGGCTCGTGGGGGCGCTTCGCCCGGTACGCCAGCGCGCTTTGGGCTATGACTGGCTGGAGATCTCCGAAGAGCGTGAAGAATTTGCCATGCGTCACATTGTAGGCGACAAAGTCCTCCTCCCCGCTGGCCAGGAAAGCGTGGGCGGAGGCGGCCAGGTCAACGTAGTTCCAGGTCTTTTGGGCACGTGGCAGAAGCGTCGTGAATAAAGGTGGGTCTTCCAGTACCACGCCCAGGACCAGCTCTGGCGCGTTGGCGGCCAGCCAGACGGCTAGAAGACCGCCCGATGAATGGCCTGACACGACGGCAGGCTGGCCAATAACCTCATTGATAAACTGGGCGAAATCGGCGCCCATAGCTGCTGCAGTGTATTTCTCAGGAGCCTGGGCCGAACGGCCGTGACCGTAACAATCCACAGCGAAGATATGATAATGAGCCGCAAGGCCGGGCAGCGCCCTGGCGTAGTTCTTCCAGTCAACGACCTGCCCGTGAATGAGTAAGAGGGGGGGACCGTTATTGGGTCCTTCGCTGTAGTTTAACTCAACGCCATTGAGCACAACCTGTTTTTCCACGAAGCCTGCCCGCCGCACGGCCGCCATGTTCCGGTAAAAGTAAGTCAGGTTGTTGATGATGAATCCGCCAGCGACCAGCGCGACAGTCGCCAATGAGCCACTAAAAATCCATAGAGCCGTGGAGACTTTCTTTTTCATCGCTCTTCCTTATTTAACGTCAGCCTGAGTTCTACTTCGTCGCCATACCATTCGCCGGTCGGGACAAAGCCAAGCCGTTTGTAGAACCCTTCCGGGCTTGCTTCGCCCAAGCCGCAGCAGGTGTACAACTCCGGAGTTCCCTGGGCGCGTAGATGGTCCAGCAGGCGGTCTATCGCCTGCCGGCCGTAGCCAAGCCCCTGGTAGGGCGCGGCGATCATAAAGCGCCAGAGGAAGACGCCGGGACAATCAATGCCGTCGTCATAGTCGGAGCCAATGTGCAGCATGATGAAGCCGATGGGGGTATCGTCGGCGTAGATGGCCCGCAGCCAGCAGCTTTCCGAGAAGTGGGCCTGGGCGATAGAGATGGCGTTGTCGGTGACCATCTTTCGCTGGGCGGGCGGCAATGTCTCGCTCAATTGGCAGATGGGGATGACGGTTTGGGCGGTGATTCGTTTGAAATGAATGTCTGGGTTTGTCATGATATTGTTTTCCAAGAAGGGCTAGAGCTAGAGCTAGAGGCTATTACTTTCAGGTGATTTCCTGGCGGTTGAACTGCCAGATGGCGATAGTGATGAAGAGGAGGCTCCACGTAGCCGTACTGAGCAACATAGTCGCGGCGACAGGCGGCAAAGGCAGCCCCATTACCGGCAGCAGGGCCACATTGCCCAACTTCCACGGCGTGAATTGCAAAATCTGGGCCACCGGGACCAGTGAACCGCCAAAGAGCGACCCCAGAGCAACGCCAAGCAAGGGGGCGCGGGTGTTAAACAGCACACCCAGCAGCAGCGTCAGGGTGATGTAAAAGAACAGGTGCAGCCCCACGATGCCCCATGAGGCGAGAAAGCCGCTCAGGGTAACGGCCGTTGCGTCAAAATGGCGCATGATGAAGTAGCCGATAAGACCAGGGATGAGCAGCATCGTCACTGCCATGCCCAGCAGATTGGGCAGCAGTTTAGCCAGCACAAAAGCGGTGCGGGATACCGGTTTGGAGAGGACCCATTCGGCCGTGCCGGACGTTTTTTCCTCGATAAAGGCGTCTTGCAGCAGCACAATCGCCCCTAACGCCAGGAGGAGAATACCCAGCCCAAAGAACAGTTGCTGCCCTTCAACCAGAGCTTGCCCAGTTGACAGCATCTCTCCCTCGGTGGCGGCCATGTCGGGCAGCAGGTAGAGGGCGAAGAGCAGCAGGCCATTGAACAGCAGCGACCAGAGAAGCAGTTGCACCAAACCGCGACGGCCACCCCACCATTGGCGATTTTCGCGGCGCAGCAGCGGCCGCAGCCCGCGCTGCCAGCTATCTCCCGCTATTTCCCGTAATCTCATGTCAGCGGTCATGGTTGTCTCCTTCGACGAGTTGCATAAAGATCTCTTCCAGTTCGTACTTTTTCCGGCCGTAGGCCATTGTCCAACGCTTTGGGATCAGGTTGAATCGCTATCTCCGAGCGCCAGGGCCTGTACAAACCTGGCCATATCACTATCAATCACTGATTCTGTTTGAGGAAATTATTTATTCGTGCGGAAATAGTCTCCAATTCCGCCACCAGGGCATGACCTCCGCTCTCAAAAGAGACAAGTTCTGAGTTTTCCATATTCCGAGAAACAAACTCGGCATGATCGAAGGTGACCAAAAAATCATCCCTGGCATGAAACATAATCGTAGGAACTGCAATCCTGCTCATGTCTTCGCCAGAAAGCGGCCTGATCGCAGCTTCATGGATGTTTCCGGGGCGTCGGGGGCTAATGGGATTCATAAAGTCCAGCATATCATCAGCGTACATTTTATCTTCAGGTGATAGATCATCGTATAGATTTTGCGGAATACCGACCATCTCTGAGAACTGAGTGCGGAATAGTTTCAAAATTGCCCAGTAGACAAAATCAGATCGCTGAACAGTGTTAATGACTTTTGTAGCGAACGGAACTTCATCACCCATAAACATAGAAACGGCTGACAACAGAATCAGCGCGCTGCTCTTTTCGGGATAGTCATGGGCAAATTGAAGCGCCGAAGGCCCGCCAGCAGAAGCGCCTACAACAATTACCTCATCGATCCCCAGGTGGTTGAGCAGCTCAACGTACAAGCCTGCCTGATCCTCCACAGTAGAACTTTTCACGAACGGAGATCGCAAGTAACCAAAGCGTGAAACTGAAATAAAAGTAAACCCATCCCCGAGAGCTTTTTTGCCGATGAGCATGCCCTGGTCATAACCGCCGCCAGCGCCATGGATTAAAAGAACGGCCGGCCCTTCACCCTCAACCGCATACTCTATCGCGCCATTATCTGTTATCAGCAATTGGCTTCCTTCAAGGACTCTTTGGCGGGCAGCAGCTATCTCGCCACGGTATTGAATATAGGTGGCCGAAAACAAAGCCAGCAATAGGATGCAAGCAAATAGGCTTATCTTTCTCATAATAAAACCTTCTCTTTTAAAAGAAATGAAATCCGGTGACTCCCATGTTCGTAAGGTAAATACCAATGGTAAGACTCATAAATGAATAAACCAGACTTTGATAATAGTGGTGGTTCTGCTCTCTTTTGAAGAGGAACCATATGACCGAAACGATTGAAAGCAATAGGAATAGAATCGTGCCATAGGCCATTAATCCGGATATAAGGCTGTTGTCAACAAGGAAGTCAACCATCATGACGCCTATAAAACCTCGTATAAACAATCCGAGACTCAATATCTGCAAAAGAGGCAGGGCATGCGTCCAGAAACTACCGTTTATCTGTTTTTTACGCAGTTTAAGGATCAACAAGACGATTGTTTTTATAAGGATGACAATAGTTGCTATAAGCCAAATAGCGATGAAAACCAAGGGGCCATAAACTGATAGAAAGGAGACTGGCTGCAATGTAAACCATTCATTGTGCAAGACCGTGCCAATCAAGGGATCTTCCGCTATTGTCAAAGCAATTTTGCCAGTTAATGGGTCAACATACTGACTTTGATTCACAGGCGAGTACAGGTCAACGGACCCATCTAAAATACCTACCAAGGCAATTCCCTCCGGACGAGATTCTATTCGTCCCACGCTCAGAAAGTATTCTATAAAATACAAAGAACTGTTTCTGGGATTGACCACTCTGAAGTAGCCGGCCAATGCTTCTGTATCGACTGTCGTATCCGCATTATAGGGGGTTACTGGGGGAATGAGGTCTTCGGTTAAATACGCCTTCAGAAGTTTAGTTATTTCATAGATGGCGTCGCCGCTATTGCTATTGATGGCCACATAATACCCTATGCCGAGTTCAGGTATGTATTTGAAATCTGAAAGCCCACCATTTACCCCACCACTGTGGCCATACCATGTGTATCCATCTTTGGGTTCAATGAAATGTGAGAGGCCATGCCCTACTTCAAGACCGCTTTCAGCTAATGACGAGCCTTGAGGCCGTCTCATGGCATTAAGGGAATCTTCGGAAAGTATCGATTGGTTCGAACTATGGATGAAAAAATCAAGCAGTTGAACCATATCATTGGCTGAGGCATTGATAGCGCCTGAGGGTCTCATTATTACGTGCCAATAAGGTTGTTCAGCGTTGCTCTGATAAAGCGTTGCGCTATTTTTTATATAGTTATCAGACTGAAAAAAAGTCGCCGTTTTCATTCCCAGCGGCTCAAAGAAGGTGAGTTGAATGTATTCTTCATAGGATTGCCCTGTACTTTTTTCTACAATATAAGCGGCAACGCCAGGGCCTGAGTTACTATAAGACATGCGTGAACCAGGCGCCCACCGGGAAGTCCTCGACTTTGGATAAACTAAAAACGAGTCCCGCAAGGCGACAGGTGTGGGGTCATTATGCGCGTACTCAGACATGTGCAAATCATCCCATCCAGTTGTATGGGACAACAAATGAACAATTCTGACGGGAGATTCATCTTCCCACGGATTCTGAAATTCGACTTCTTCTACCCAGTCGCGGATTGGATCGTTTAACGCCAGCGTTCCATCTTCAACGAGTTTTAAGACGGATAATGACGTAAAAATTTTAGATATGGAGCCAATTCTGAATAACGTATCTGCGTCAACAGGCCGTTCTGTTGTTTTGTCGGCAACACCTATTGCCAAGGTGTGCCAATGACCGTTTGATTCAATCATTGCAATGCTTGCAGCGGTTGTGTTGTTTTCTTCTAATATCCTCGATATTTCTTCTTCTATAACTTTGTCCATTGAATAAGTTGGAGAAGATGATGCGAGCAGGGTAAAAAGCATTACAACAACTAACAAATAGTTCCTTAATTTCATGTCAGCGCTCATAGTTGTCTCCTTCGACGAGCTGCATAAAGATTTCTTCCAGTTCGTACTTTTTCTGGCCATAGGCGATCACGGCCACCCCCTCAGTCTGCGCCAGCAGACGGAAGAGAGTGTCTTCGGCGGCCGTTTCGTCGGTCACCTCAATTTGCCATTGGGTAAGCTTATTTTGGTGAACGGTCTCCACCTGCCGCACCCAGGGCTGTTGGCTGACGGCCTGGTACAGGCCGTCGCTTTCGCCGCGCAGGGTGGCGGTGAAGAAGGAACGGCCGTTGCCGTTTAGCAGCGCGTCAATCGGCCCCTGGGTGATGAGACGGCCGTTATTCAAAATCGCCACCGCGTCGCTCACCTGCTGCACATCGTCCAAAATATGGGTGGAGTAAAAGATAGTCGCGTACTTGCGCAGCCGCTCCATGATCGTCAGGACGTCGCGCCGCCCTAGCGGGTCCAAAGCCGCCGCCGGTTCATCGAGAATCAGCAAGTCCGGGTAGTTGATTTGCGCCTGGGCGATGCCTAGACGCTGCCGTTCGCCGCCGGAGAAACCGCCGGTTGGCCGGTCAGCTTTCGCCTCCAGCCCTACCAGGTTTAGCGTCTCCTTGATCCGTTCCTCGACTTGCGCTTGCGGCCCGGTATAGAAGAAGCTGGCGGTAAAGCGCAGCGCCTCCCGCGCTGTCATTTTCTTATAAAAGGCGGGCTGCTGCGGCAAATAGCCGACGCGGGCGCGGATGGCCAGATTGTCTGTGACAATATCGCGGCCAAACATTCTGCCGGCGCCGCTGCTGGGCTGAATTAGCCCCAGCAAGATGCGCATCGCCGTCGTTTTGCCCGCGCCATTGGGGCCGAGGAAGCCGAAGATGGCATGTTGGGGTACGGATAGGCTCAGCCTATCGAGGGCCAACACGTCGCCGTACTGCTTGCTCAAATCGTTCGTTTCGATCACATAATTGGTCACGGTCTCTACCCTTTCTTGCCGGCCTGGAAATCAATCAGAGCGCCGATCACCAGACCAACGGCCGCGCCGAATACGAGGCCGAGGGCCAGGTTATCAAAAAACAGCAGGCTGGCGACGAGACCTAACCCGGTGCCTAAAGCGATCCCGGTTGCTGTGTAAATAGGTTTCCGTTTTGCTGTGTCTTGTTTTGTACGTTTGTTCATGATTTGTCCTTTAATCTTCATTGATATGGCTGATTTACACCATTTTCTGCTCGAGCCGACTCAGGAAACGATCTGCCACAGGCAAGGCTATCCAGAAGAGCGCCGTCCAGGCGCCGATAACATAGGCCATGGGAACACTCAGCAAGCACAGCAGAACGGGTATCACAGCCCGCCAGTTCTCTACCCTGAGATGGCGTGGAGGTAAGGCAACACGCAAGAGCTTTTTCCGATGCGCATGCCAGAACATGATGCCATCAATTGTGTTGATTGCTCCGATGACCAGCGCATAAAGCGCATAGGCCAATGGTTCGGTTGGATACTCGCTCAATACCCCTTGAAAAAAAGGGATTAATACCACTAATGTCAAATAAGGGATGTTAAGCCCCAGCAAGGCGCTATCAAGCCGCTGAATAAGTCTCAACTGCCGGTGATGCACGTCAATAAACATAGCCACTACAAAGACACTTATCGCAAAGGCCAGGAACTTAGGCCACATATTTGTTAGGGTACTCGCCAGGCTACTACTCGTTACCGCAGGCAGAGCCAGATCAAGCACTAGGAGCGTCAGGGCAATGGCAAACACACCATCACTCAGAGCCAACACCCGACCAAACTCGACTGGATGAGCGTCGCGGTCGTAGGAGGTGACCAGATGTGGCGGTAGCATGGAGTTGTTTTTAGGCTTCATATCTTCACCAAATCTACAAAGTATTCTTGATCACTTAACATCATGACATTCCGTTCTTAAACGACCTGTCGGAAAACTGGTTTTTTAATTGCGTCTTGTTCTGTACGCTTGTTCTTGATTACTGCTCGTGTAAAGAGCTACAGATGAACTCCAGTTCCACCGATTCGTGTTCATCCGAAAAATTTGTGGCAGCATTCCGTTTCATTTGCTGCCTATGTTGACAGTATACGGCTAAAAGGGAGGGGGATCGCCTACCGAAAGGTAGGGTGAAGGGTAGGGTTGCGGATGTTTAGTCGGCAAACAAGCCCATCTCGCGAGCGCGAACGGCGGCTTGGGCGCGGTTGCTGGCCCCTAATTTTTGCAGGATGTTATGGACGTGCCATTTGGCGGTGCCGGGACTGATGAAGAGCTCGGCGCCGATTTCTCGATTAGACAGCCCGGCGCAGAGTAGTTGGAGGACATTAGTCTCTTGTTCGCTGAGGGCATCGGGGGAAGTAGGGACAACGGCCGTTTTTCCCATCTCCTCCTTCATAGCAGCCAACAACTCGTCTACAAACTGTGGGGCAGCGGGGCGAACCGAGGGCAGCAGGGCGGCCAGCGACGCGCCCTCATCCAAAAAGAGACGCAGAAACCGCTCCGGCGCAGCCAGTTGTAGGGCCTGGGTGAGGGTGGCAACGGCCGTTGTCCACTCCCCATCCGCCAGGGCCAGCAGCGCCAGCAAAATCAGCGACTCAATTTGCGCCCGCCGCCGTCCGTCCGCCGTCGCTTTCTGCTGTACGGCGAGGAGGATCGGCTTTGCCTGCGCCCGATCGCCCTGCGCCAGGAAGATACGCGCCAGGGTCAGGGCCACAAATGTATCTGGCGGCGGCGTGGGCGCAGCGCGCTGGGCCGCCCATCCTGCCGCCGCTTGCGTCTGACCTGACTGTAGCTGAAAGCGGGCCAGGTGGGCGTCGGCCAGCGTGGACAGGCGCGGCACCCCATAGGTTTGCGTAATGGCGTGCGCCTCCTGACTTACGGCCACGGCATCGTCGAAATCGTTTTGGGCGATGCGGAGGCGGATGAGAAAAGAGAGTCCCCACACCAGATTGTCCGACGCGCCGCTCTGCCGGGCCAGGGCGATGCCCTCCTGTAACAAGTTCGCGGCGGCGGCTAACTCATTTCGCTCCAGGGCAATCGCGCCCAGAATAACCCTGGGCAGCCCCAGCAAGGCCAGCCCTTCCCGTTCGGCCACCTGCTCCGCCTGGCGGCAGGTTTGCTCGGCCAGGCGCAGCCGCCCCTGGCTGATCTGCATCTGCGCGGCGGCGCAGCGGGCGTGGACTTCCAGAAAAAAGACGCCGGCCGCCCGCGCTTCGTCGCCAGATTGCAAATAGCGCTGCACAGCTTGTCCGGCATCGCCGGAGAGTTCATGGACCAGCCCCAGGCTGTAGGCGGCGCGGGCGTGGGCCAGGCGATTGTCTGGCGCGAGGCGCGCCTGGGCGAAGGCTGTCTGCTCCACAGCCTGGGCCGCATCTCCGCGGATGGCGGCGATGGAGCCGCGATAGAGGGCGGCCAGCGCTAGCAGTTGCTCCGTTTCGGCCGTTTCTGGCATCGCTTTGACGGATTGCTCCGTCTGGTCAATATACCTTTCCGCCAGATCGTAACGCTTGGCCAGGTCAAGGACGCGCGCGGCTTGCAGGCTTAATTTCGGACGGCTTTGCCAGATTTGAGGAGGCAGCGCGTCCAGCCAGGATGAGAGCAAGGCGACATGTCCGCCGGACCAGGTCTGGTCGCTCAATAAAGCGCGTTCAATGAGCGCGGTGGCAAAATCAGGGTCATCGCTTTTCAGGGCATAGCGGACTGCCTCAAAGAGCAGCGCGTTGGCTTCGCACCAGCAGGCAGCCTGCTGGCAGAGCGCCGTTCGTTCTGTTTTGTCCAGTCCGGCGCGCAGGTATTCGGCAAAGAGGTGGTGATAGCGGAACCAGTCGCGCTCATCATCCAGCGGAATCAGAAAGAGGTTGGCCTGCTCTAATTGGTGCAGGATAGCCTGGCTGTCGGCGTGGCCGGTGAGGGCGTGGCAGAGGGGAGCGTTGAAGCTGTCGAGAACGGCCGTTGCCCGCAAAAACGCCCGTATCTCCTCCGGCTGCTGACCCAATACCTCTTCGGCTAGATAGTCGAAGACGTACCGATGGCTGCCGCCAAAGGCGCGGATGAACGCCTCCGTTTGCGCCGCGTCGCGCCCGTGCAGCGAGAGCGCCGCCAGTTGTAGGCTGGCGATCCAGCCTTCGGTGCGCGTCTCTAGCGCCGCCACCCAATCTGGCGATAGTCCCAACCGCATCGCCTGGTTCAAGAACTGTTCCGCCTCGGCGACGGTGAAGCGCAATTCCTGGGCGCGAATCTCGGTCAGTTCGCCACCCGCGCGCAGGCGGGGCAGGGGGAGCGGTGGGTCTTCACGGCTGATGAGCAGCAGATGGCAGGCGGGCGGCAAATGTTCCAGCAGCCGGTTGAGCAGGTCGTGGATCAGGGGTTGGCGGATTTTGTGGTAGTCGTCGAGGGCGAGCAGGAAACGGCCGTTGGCTTCTCCAATATGTGCCAGGTCCTGGCACAAACTGGCGGCGACGGTTTCCACTGGCGGCAACTGCGGCGAATCCAAAATCAGGCGGATTTGCGCTCCCGCGTCGTCGGCTACCTGTTGCAGGGATAGCAGCAGGTATGCGAGGAAACGGCCGAACTCATTGTCCTGCTCATCCAACGAGAGCCAGGCGACAGGTAACCCTGTTTGCTGCGCCCAGTCGGTCGCCAACGTCGTCTTGCCGTAGCCGGCTGGGGCTGAGACAAGGGTCAGTTTGCGGCCGGCCAGCAGGCCGTCTTGGAGGCTTTCACCCAGGCGGGCGCGGGGAACGCTGTTAGGGCGCGCTGGGGGCAGATGGCATTTGGTACGCAGAAGCTGGGTGGGCATACCTTAAGCATAGACGGAATAGCGCTTTGGGGCAATACAGTTTTCCAGATATGGCGCGCTGACTGTTGACCAGAGCGGTTACGCTTGTCTGCGGCGTGGCGGCTCGGTAGCTCTTCATACCGCTTACTCAGCTACTTGTTTCACGGCAATGAGTTCCAGTCCCAGGTCGCGGATGCGGTTGAGCAGGGCGTGGAGGGCAGCCTGGTCGAGACCTGTCGCGCTGATGACGGTCTCGCCGTCTGGGGTGAAGTCTAAGGTTAAGCCGTCAAACCAGCGGAACCAACGGTCGTCGAGGTGGCCGCGTACTCGAATTTGGTAATCGGTTGTGTCCATCTATCACCTCATTTATCTTGTTGTTTGCGGACAGCATAAGCATAATGCCGCCGTACGCCGGGCGTCAGGGCAAGGAGGAGGATCAGGAGGGCGTTCACGGCCGTTACATACTGTATCGGCCACTGAAACCCAATGAGCCACCCTTGAACCATCAGCCAGATGGCCAGCGTCAGGCTAAGAAGGAGGGTGGCGTTCCAGGCCCAGTAACGGCCGTTTCTCCCCAACAACCGCGCCAACCCGTCCCATTTTGGTCGGGACAGCAGGGCGTAGACCAGCGCAAGCGGCGTCAGCCCCATCACCAACAACAAAAATAGGCCGGGTAAAACGAAGCTAGATACCGGCAGCAGCGGCAAAATGCCGGCCATGTCCAACGAGCCGCCACTGGGGTCGAGCAGCATCGCTATACCGCCATACAAGCCGCCAAAGGCCAGGAAAAGCAGGAAAAAGCTGAGCCAGTAAAGGGCAAAGGGGCGCTTCATGTCAGTTCATCTCCTGAAATTCAGAAATTCATTCCGGCCAACCAGGCGGTAAGGCTTTCCTCGCGGGCTTTGAGGTCGTCGCGGGTTTCATCGTATACGCCGGGCCGGTATTCGCCCGCAATCTGGCCGTCCAGGATGAACAGTACCCGCCCCGTTTTGGCGGCCACTTTGACATCGTGCGTCACCAGCAAGATGGTCACGCCGCTGCGGTGGATTTGTGCCAGGAGGGCCATAATCTCGTTAGCGGCAGTGGAATTCAACGCGCCGGTCGGCTCGTCGCCGAAGATGATTTTCGGGTCGCCCATCAAGGCGCGGCAGATGCCCACCCGCTGGAGCTGCCCGCCCGAAGCCTGGGTGATGTCCCGGTTTTCCAGCTCGGCGATGCCGGTTGTTTCCATCAGCGTCCTGGCTTTGGCGACCAGATGCGCGCCATTTTTACGGCCTGCCGTCCTCGCCAGGCCGTCGCGCATGGACGGCAGGATGATGTTGTCGAGGATGTTCAGGTTTTTGAGCAGCGTCGGCTGTTGGAAGACAAAACCCATTTTGGTGCGGCGCAGGTCGGCCAGTTCGTTTTCCTTCAGCGCAGACAAATTCGCGCCGTCGAAGGTGACTGTGCCGCTGTCCACGCTGTCCATGCCGCTCAGGGCATACAGCAGGGTGGATTTCCCCGAACCGGAAGGCCCCATCACGGCGACGAACTCGCCCTGGCGGATGTCCACCGAGATGCCGTCGAGGACGTTGCGCTTTTCCGTGCCCAAGCCGAAAGACTTGGTAATTTTTTCACTGGTAATGAGCTGTTGCATGGCTTACTCCTTGATGTTGTCAGAAATTTTAATATGTCCCGCGTCCAGGGTGCCGAGGATTGTCGCCGCCAGGGCCACACCCGCCATCAGCAGGGGGCTGAGCAGGTAGGCAAAGCCGGGGTTGACGATGAATTTGAAGGAGGCCGCCCCAAACGAGGCAAGCGCCAACCCCGCCAGCGCCTCGCCGAGCGTATTTGCCAGCAGTGTGCCCAGTAAGATGCCGATGATCAGGACGAAGACCGAACGCGCCATGTACTGCGCCTTGATGTCGGCGTTCGTAAAACCGATGGCCTTCATCACCGCAATCGCGTATCTATCTTTGGCGACCAACAGGCGCATGAACAATAGGGTGATCAGCGCGATGAGCGTCAGCGCAATGCCGACGGCCGCATAAGCAGCCTTGCCGATAGCGCTGATCGTCCCGCCGTAGGTTTGCCGGACAAATTCATCAATGTCCGAGACTTTGGCGAAAGCGAACTTGTCCGCGTAGGCGGCAACCGTTTCATCCACCCGCGCCGGGTTTGCCAGCTCGGCGGTGATGACGCTCCACATGGTGTCGGCCGAGTCGTCGGCGAACACCGCTTTGGCCGATTTGCCGCCGTGGGTCACATCGGAATAGACGCCGCAGACCGTGAGTATTATCTCCCGGCCGTTGATCGTCAGTGTGACGACATCCCCCACCTCTTTGCCCATTTCTCTGGCGTTCATCACCGAAAGCGCGATTTCGTTCTCCGCCGCAGGGGCGCGCCCCTGAATATAGGTCAGGGGAAAGACTGCATGGTCGCCCAGTTCAACCTTAAGACTTTCCTCCGAGCCGTCAGCCAGGTGTACGCGGAAAGTTTTGGTGGTCAGCACAACAAATTTGGCGATGGCTGCGTCATTGGCCATCGTCGCGGCAATTTCCACCGCTTTTTCGGCGATCTGGTCGGTCTGCTGAATGTCAATGCGCAGGTCGCTGTCCCCAACGCCCATGTAGGTGATGAAACTGTTGGAGGCGATGGTGTTGTGCAAATTCTGCGGGACAATGATGATGAACGCCGCCAGCGCCAGCACCGCCAGCATGGTGGCATACAGGCTTTTGCGGGCGAGAACGTCTTTGACGCCGAGGAAGATATTCGTGCCGAGCAATTTGTTCCTGCTCAGGCGGAAACGCCGCCCCCCGCCCGATTTTTCCTGCGAAACCCCAAAGCGGACGGCTTCGGCCGGCGAAATTTTGCGAAAGCGCCCCAGCACGCCGTTCACATAGGCGCTAATTGCCAGGAACACCAGCAGAA
>SLGK01000035.1 GCA_007123775.1 Anaerolineae bacterium
ATTACCTGCCATTCACTAGAGCCAGATGTTGTTTTGGTTGGTCCTTCCCATGCGGGTGTGGCTACGCGGGCTGAAACCTATGTATCCGGTATGTCGGCTGAAGCGTTTCTGCGCCAATCTATCATAGACCCTAATGCCCATGTTGTGGCAGGCTTTCCGGCTGGTGTTATGTACCAGAATTATGGGCAAGACCTGGCCGCCCCCCAAATTGATGATCTGGTAGCGTTCATGTTAACGCTTGAGTAATCCATCCCGGACCGGCGAGGATTAGCCAACCTCGCCGGTCTGCTTTGTGACCCGTCAAGCCTGCCTGTATAATAGTCTGTACGCATAGAAACTGTTTTCGTAACTACCAAGCCCCTCTGGGATTTAACCGCAGAGTTCGCAAAGAGCGCAGAGAAAACCAGAGAACTTTGCGCCCTCTGCGGTTAGTAGTTACCTGTTTTCTTTGAAAAAGTGGAACAACCGTATGACCATTACACCGGCCGAGCGACACGAGAAAATTTTAGATTGGCTAAAAAACGAAAATTTGATACGCATTGATGAATTGACGAAGCGACTGAATGTATCCACGATGACGGTACATCGTGACCTCACCTCGCTGGCAGAGCAAGGTCTATTGGAAAAGGTTCATGGCGGCGCACAGCTTCCCGACCTCCATTCTGTCACAGTTGAAGTTTGCCCTCTCTGTCATATGCCGGTGCAAAAGCGATTGCAGTTTATTCTGACAACCAAAACAAAGGAACGGTTGCGGGCCTGTTGCGCTCATTGTGGGTTGCTTTTGCTGACGCAACGGGATGATATTGAGACAGCTTTACTACGGGAATTTATTTACGGCCGTATTATCAATACCCTTCATGCCTATTTTGTCATTGGCAGCCGGATTTCTCTTTGTTGCGAGCCATCTGTCCTGGCCTTTAGCGGCCAAAAGGATGCGCTAGATTTTCAGCGAGGTTTTGGCGGCCAAGTGATGGGTTTTCGGGAAGCCAGTACGCACTTGTCAGACACCCACTGTGTTCATCGCGACCATTCAACGACCTTAGTAAGCGTCTAAAAACTACTTCCCATTTTAAACCTGCGCGGTCTCGCAGACCGTGCAGGTTTGGGCGAAACTTATTTTGGGAAAATGTCTGATTATGGCTTAATGAGATGTTTACAAACCCCTAACAACGGCTTAACGGGCATCACTCTCCATCGTGCTAACATTCTAGCCAAAGCATTATGGACAGAGAACGATTGCCCCCACCCCATTTACCCAACTGGCGTATCATACGGACAAACGGCCGTTCCCTACTGCTGGCCCCCGGTATAGACCTGGACGGACCGCCGCCCCCGCTGCCCCAGCCCGTCCGCCTCAAAATTTTGCATCTCAACGACCTACATGGTCACGGCATTCAACTGACGCCCACAAAATATGAACCGACAATGGCCCGCGTTGCTGGCCGTTTGCGCCATTTACATCACCGTTACGCCAGCGATCCGCAAACGGCCGTTCTCTTCGTATCAGCCGGGGATGAGGTGGCTGGCTCTCTGTTTGACGAATTGCTAGACGGTCCGGCCATATCTGAGCCGGTCCATGCCAGCTACCGTCTTTACAGTGCTGCTGGCCTCAACGCCGCCGCCCTGGGCAACCATGACCTGGACATCGGTGCAGACCGACTGGCCCAGGCAATTAATTATCAGGCCAATTTCCCTATCCTGTCAGCTAACCTGATGGCCCCGCCGCCGTTGGCAAACGTCGTCCATGCCGCCGCTATCTTGAAGCTGAAAGGGCTGCAAGTGGGCCTTATCGGGCTGACCACCCCAGCCCAGAGCAACTGCGGTCAGGTTGCTTTTACTAATCCGGCGCGGGCTGTACAACAACTACTGCCCACGATACGGCCGTTTTGCCACGTTGTCATTCTGCTTAGCCACTTAGGCTACAGCCTCAACAGCGAGACGGCGGGGGTGGCCGTGGCGGGCGACGTGGAGTTGGCGCAGCAGTTGCCGCCCAGCAGCGTGGACCTCATCGTGGGCGGCCATACTCACCTACCCCTGAACGAGCAAGGGCTTAGCCGCCGCCACGTCGTCAACGGCATTCCCATCGTTCAGGCCGGGGCCTTGGGCCGCTTCCTGGGGGAAGTGACGCTGACCGGCCAGGAGCGATGGGTTGTGACCGACGCCCGGCTGACGCCAACGGCCGTTTTGCCCATTGACCCAACCTTTGACACAACGGCCGTTGCCCCCCTGGTGGAGCAAATTCGGCCTCATTTTACCCGCCCCCTGGGAACAACCATCAGTCATCCTGACCTCAGCCCCGAAGCGGTGCATAACGCCTTCGCCGCTGGCGAGTCGGCCCTGGCTAACTTCATCACTGAGGGCATGGTGGCCCGCGCTCGCGCTCATGGCCTGCCGGCCGACCTGGCCCTAATTGATGCCTCGGTGATACGCGACGGGCTGCCGGCCGGACCGCTGACTTTTGCCGACTGGTTTGCCCTGATGCCCTACGCCGACACGCTGCGCCTGTGCCGTCTGACCGGGCGGCAGTTATGGGCATTGCTGCAAGACAACGCCTGCCGCCTAGACCTGCCGTATGAACACCATGTGGAGCGCGGCTTTCTCCACTTCAGTGGCCACCTGCGCTACACCATCCAGCCCGGACGCAACCGGGAAGAAAACCGGGTGGTAGCGGCCCAACTAAACGGCCGTTCTTTGTCGGACCAGTTAGATGGGGTGATAACGGCCGTTTTGCCCAGCTTTTGGCGGCAGTTAGCCCGATCCTGGCAGGCAGAGATGGGTAACTTGCCGCTTATGCCCCACACCGAGTTCCCGCTAGAAGATACCGGTCTCTTTCTGCGGCGGGAGATGGTGGCCTATATCGGCCAGATGGGTGGGGTAAATGAACGAGGCGGGGCCAGGCAAGACGGCCGTTTACAGATTTTGCCCCTCCCCCAAACGACCGAACGCCGGAGCTGGTATGAATATCGTCATGTTTTCCATCAACCCGCTCTTTCCTGACCGGGTTATGGGCGGCGCGCCCAAACAACTACAAAAAGTCGCGGTCCACCTGGGCCAACTGGACCACCAGATTACTGTTCTTTGCACCCAGACGGATGCTAGTTTTCGGCCGTTTCATTGGCAGGAGAACGTGCTGGTCAAACCGGTTTTGCGCTTCAAGCAGCCCTTTCCCCAGCCCTACGCCGCCCCCGCCTACGACATCGCCAACGCCTTTCACGACGTGGCCACCCATCTGCAAACGGCCGACCGTTTCTACATGCACGACGGCGAATTCCTCTTCCCCTTCGCCTACCAGCGAGTGCCCACCGTCGTCTCCCTGCGCGACAATGTGTACCCGGAAACGATTCTGGGTGGCTTTCTCTTTCAGGGAGATACGCTCATCGCTATTTCCGACTACTCGCGCCAGCTTTACCAGCACACGATGGGCCGCTTTTTTCCCGGCCTGGCCGAGCGGCTAATTGTCGTTGCCAATGGTGTCGATTGGCACACCTACCGCCCCACCCCACCCGACGAGATTCTGCGCCTGATTCCGGTCAACCCTGCTACCGACCTTATCCTGCTGCACCCCCACCGCCCGGAACCGGACAAAGGGCTGGCCGAAACGATAGCCCTGGCCGATCTGCTGGTCCATGAGTATGGCCTGACCCAGTTGAGGGTGTTGTCGCCGCGCTGGCTAGAGGCGGGCCTGTCGCCAGAGGTCGCTGCTTTTTATGCCGACAGCCAGCAGGAGATAGCCCGGCGCGGTCTGGCCCAACATTTTATCTTCCACGACTGGATTCCCCAGGCATTGATGCCCCAATATTACAGCCTGGGCCACCTCACCGTCTCGCTGGGCAGCTTTGTGGAATCATTTGGCAACACGGTGTACGAATCGTTGGGCTGCGGCACACCCGCGCTGGCCACGCGGGTCTCTACCCATCGGGAGCTACTGCCCGACGATCTGCTGCCCAAAGTCCATGTGGGCGACGTGGCTGCGGCCGCTGCCCTGGCCGCCACAATTCTGCGTGAGCGGCCGCCCGTTCCAGCGGCGACGTTGGCTTATTTGCACGCGCATTATGGGGTAGAGCGCCAACTGGCAGGCTACGCCGAGGCCATTCTCAACGCCGAGCGGCGTGGACCACTCACCTACCAGTATGCGCCGCTGACCGACGAGACACGCTACCGGCTGGCCCCCTGGTGTTATGAGTGGTCGGGCGGTTTTTACCACGATTTTCGGGCCAACCACCAGGCCCTACCCCGGCTGAGTAAACTGCTGCGCCGCTTTCCTGATGGCTTTACGGCCGTTCAGTCCAACATACCCGCCGCCGAATTAGAAGCATGGTACCGTGCCGGTTACATCGTGCCGACTATCTAGTACAGCTTTCCAGAATTCCTTATGTGGTTTGTAGGGGCAGGTCTTGTACCTGCCCAATCAGGGGCAACCACCAGGGTTGCCCCTACAAATCATTTTCTGCCATGAATGACACGAATTATTCGTGTTAATTCGTGAAATCAGTGGCAAAGTTTTGGTTCTGGCTTGCCCAGGTTAGGTGATTGTCAATCCATCGTTCGATTGATTGTCAAACTAACCGTTTGTTCGATGATAGTTCGCGGCGAGCTGTTTATACTCCATTTGTAGGTTTTCAAGGGATTCAACGTGAAACGTGTCCAGTTAGCAAAACCCATCACGCTTCACGCTTCATAGCCTGGAAGAATTAGATTATAAATGGAGTGTGTCATGAACATAGCGGAAAGTGTCAAAAGTGATATATGGCAGCGCATAGGGTTAATGGCCGTTTTGCTGCTGCTGCTCGTAGGCCCAATTTTTGGGCCGCTGCCAGCCGTATTGGGGGAGCGACTGGCATTAGAAACGGCCGTTCCCCTGCTCCTCCTCACCTTTATTGCCGCCTTTGCCCTGATTCTGGCCGTCATATTCCGGCTGGAACGCAGCCCAAACTTGTGGGCACAACTGCACGACTGGGGATTGG
>SLGK01000136.1 GCA_007123775.1 Anaerolineae bacterium
GACCGGACGCTGGTTTCTTTCATGGCCAACTTGCTCTACTATACGGCGTTAGTCATCATTGTTGTCACCGCTCTGAGCAACCTGGGCCTGGAAACGACCACCGTCATTGCCGTCATGGGCGGGGCCACGCTGGCCATTGGCTTTGCCCTGCAGGATTCGCTGAGTAATCTGGCGTCGGGAGTCATTTTGATTTTGTTACGGCCGTATCAAGTTGACGATCTGGTCGAAATCGGTGGCGTCACCGGTTTTGTCACCGAAATCGAAATGTTTTATACCCGACTGCGCACCCGCGACAACAAGGATGTGTTTATCCCCAACAATGATGCCCTGGATGGCAATATTACCAATTTTTCTAAGACAGAACTGATCCGTCTGGACCTGATCTACGGCATCGGCTATGGCGACGACCTCTTAAAGGCCAAGAAAGTGTTGCAGCAAATATTGGCCGACGAAGAGCGGGCCGTGCAGGAACCAGAGCCACTCGTGGCCGTCCACGCCCTGGGGGATAGCAGTGTAGACCTGATTGCCCGTCCCTTTGTGCGCGTGGAGCATATGATCCCTGTCACCTATGCCATTACGGAACAGGTCAAGCTCCGCTTTGACGCCGAGGGCATTTCCATCCCGTTCCCGCAGCGAGACGTGCATCTGTTTCCGCAGCCGGTGGCCAATGGGGAACAGCCGCTGGCCAATGGCGCCTAGGCGTCCCTGGCCACGGTGAAAAACTGATCCTGACCAATTTGTAACAAATAAATGCGTCATTCGTTTGTATAGGTGGTTAGGTTAGGCAGAGGAACTGCCGTACAAGCATCCCCAACCGCAATAGCGGTCGGGGATGCGTTTTTTTTACCTGAAACGTAGGCGAGAGACCTGACAGGTCTGGCAGATCTGTCAGGTCTTGTTGAAAATCTGGGGATAACTGTGGATAAGTCGGGAATAACTGTGGATAACCACAGGAAACTGTGCATAAGTTGGGCAAAGCGGGGGGCCAAACAGCCCTAACGGGCCATTATTGTGCCCAAAACTCGCCCGCGGCCTGCACATCGACCGGCACACCCGCTATCTCTCGGGGAATACGGTCTGCTTCCGCCAGTTGCGCTTTGGCTACCTTCTGGCGCACCAGCACCACCAGCCCGATCTCATCGGTGCGTTGCCCCCCTCGTTCTACAAAGCCCACGCCCACGCCAACCACATTGGCCTTAGCCATCAGTTGCTCCTGGTGGGCGGCCATTACGGCCCTGGCCCGCTCAACCGCCTGCTGTTGTGCTTCCTGGCTCATAGGTCCACCTCCAGCGAATCCAATACTGCCTGCATCGGGTTAAAGATTGTGGCTTTGGTTGAACCGGCAAAGAGCAGACCAACGGCAGCCTGAGAATCACTGGCCACAACCAGCGATCCGGAATCACCATCCTGTGACATCGGTCCCGCCACATACTGCCCATCAAAGGTTGCGGTACGGCCGCCGCCAAAATTAACGGTGACCGTTGTTTCTACAGCCACGATTTCGCCCCTGGTAAAGCCGGTGGTGCGGCCTGATTTACGAACGGGCATGCCCAATTGACCCGGCAGCGTACCCGTCACCTCACCAATCTCCATGATTTCACCTGACAGATCGGCATCGTTGATGGGCCGGGCTACGGCCGCATCGACGCGGTTGCTCGCCCGCGGGTTCACGTGAATCGGCTCCAGACGGTGCGAGGAGCCTAACAGGGACGCAATGATATTGCCCACGTCGGCATAGTTCATGGCTACGCCACATTGGGCATTCTCGGTGTTAAACGAAATGGGGACGAATCGCTCCAGCCGCGCAATTTGATCGGTGGCTATTTTGCCGCCGTTGGCCCCGCCCGGCTGTAAGATGGCGTCGCCTAACTGAGCGTCATTGCTGTTGGCCAGGACGTGGTTGTTTGACAAAATCAGGGTGGCACCGCTGGCGCGGTCGCGCACTACGCCGCCCAGCGTGCCGGCCGAAACGCGATAATGCCCTACACTGACTCCACCCGGCGCCGGCCGCCAGCGGTCAAGCGGCGAGCGCAATGCCCACAACTCGCCCACTTCAACCACATCCGTGGGCACGCCTTCTACCTGGCGCGGCACCAGGGCTTCGGGGGCCAGGCCGTCCACCGAGATCTTGCGCCGCACCAGCGTGACCACGCTCATCTCGCGGGTCTGGCCGCCGTTGAACAATTTGTAACCAACGCCGACGCCAACCACGTTTGGCTTGGCCAGAATTGCTGCTTTGTGGGCTTCTATGACTCGTTTAATTGCCAGTTCTTGAAACATAGGTTACTCCTCTACGGTCGCGTCAGGCTACGTGTTTACCGGATTGGCCGGTAGTGGCCAATCTGATAGTATGCCATTGTGGGGAAGCAGGCAAGCTTTGCGGCACGCTGGTAGGGGATATTGAGCAAGAGACAACGAAAGCCACCGGCTGCTGGCCGGCAGCCGGTGGCTCTTGTGCAGGTTAGCGGCCCGTCCTGTTTTGAACGGGTCCGGTTGTTTATAATGCGGCTGCGCTCAGCAGGGATAACCGGCCGTTTACCCTATCTCAGACAGGCAGGATCAGCTATCCTGCGGCAGTTCTTTCTCTTGCCGCCGGTAGTACACGGCCGTGCCCGCCCCTAACACCAGGACGGCAGCTATGAGCAAGGCAACCAATGCTCCACTGTGGCTCTGGCTGCTGGCCCCAATCGCGGCAACCGAAACGGCCGTTGGTGAAAATAGAAGCAGGTCCGGCTCCGTCGCCGGGGCACCACCTGGCAAGTTGCCGGTGTTCTCCTTGTCATTGAAATATACAAGTGTCGATGCAGTACAACCACCAGAGATTCGAATACCAACTGTTGCCGGTCCAGGCGAGCGCAAGTTGTTGAAGTACGCACCTAGAGCAACGGCATCACTCCCACCAAACACGACAGTTTGAGGAGTTCCAGTAACGTTGGCTAACAAAACAGATGTAGTCGCTATCGTATTTCCACTGCTTCCCGGGCTTACAGCGCCATCTTCGCTCCAGTCATGCGTTGAAGGCTCAAATAGTTCAAATGTAACAGGGGTGGTGGTTGGGGCACCTGTCACTCTGTAAGTCGTTAGAACGAGCTCGGCCGATCCGATTTGCTCAGTAATCATTGATAAATCCCAGCCAATAAAACCAACAGCTGATACTGGTGTGCAAAGTAGCGGGTCACCAGGGTTTTGAGATGCCTGTGCTAGGATCCCAGTTTCGTCTTCACACAATCCACCAGTTGTTACCTGACACGTAGTATCTTTGGATGGACTACGAAAAGTACCTGCTACCACTACGCCTGTTGTTAGAACAACTAAAAGTAGAGTCAGGGTTAACCAAATTTGAATTCGCCTCATTTTCTATTCTCCTTAAATCACCGGCAGTTTCTCTAATAAGTTTCTCTATGACTAAGCCAAAGCGCACGGTTTGCTATGGCCAACTAGCAGGAGCCATGTTGTTAAGACACACAAGATAAGGATGTCCTGCTCTTACGGGGAAATTGAGAAAAGATGGGCCAGAACCATCATAGCTATCATAACCCTGTAAGAAGACGTTCCATGTGAGTACTTGGTCAACGCCTGTTATATTGGCCATCAGGTCCGAAGCCAATGCAATATCAGTGCGATCCAAAGGTATCGTAAGGGAATTAAAGGCACATGCACTGGCAGAACCAATTATGAAATCAAAAGTTACCGATCCTTGAGCAGGAACATTTCCAACTAAAGTCAATACGGTCGAAACCTCACTATCCGTCTCAAGCAAATACGCCTGACCAATAGTGAGAGGAAAATTGAGGAACCCTGGGCTGAAAATGTCATAACCCTCATAGCCTTGTAAAGCTGAGTCCCACTTTAAAACTTGCTCAATACCATCACCAACATAGCTGATTAGACCCGACGCCTGGAAAGGAACGATTGAGGCGGTGGAATCCAAGGGCAAACCGATCATATTGAATAGGTTGGAGTTAATTACCGTTGCCAAAGGATAGTCAAACTCGCCGACGCGGTTGGAAATGTCGCTCTCGAAGCCGTTGACGCAGGCTGAGCGGATGACGTAGAAGTAGTTGTCGGCAATGTCGCCCAGGGCATCGTCATCATCGTATTCAGGCGTCGTCACGGTATCGTAGGGCAGGTCTGGGGTGAAATAGGCGTAGGTGTCGCGGTAGATATTGTAGCCGTCTACGCCACTGACGGCCGTCCAACTCAGGCGAGGAGTGGTGGGGTTCAGAATCTCAATGCCAACCGCCGGCGCCGCGGGGGCGATGGTGGTCAGGCTGCCGTTAACGGCCGTTGCCGGTATTTCAAAGCCGTTTGTGTTAGCCAGCTTGGTGTAACTGAAAGTAACCGGAGAACTCACTTGTGTTCCCCTGGCAAGGAAAGTGACGCGGGCAAAGTAACCGCTGCCGCTGGCCGGCGGTGTTGGGTTCTTCTGGGTCCAGGCCAGCCAGACAGTACCGGCGTCATTATCAAACTCCTTCCTTACTATCCAATCCGGTTTCAATAGATCATCTAACTCTTCCAACGCCACCACTTCCAACACTGTGGGGTCAAAAGCCAGCCGGACGTCAGCGCCATATAAGTTAGCTTCAACGGGTACGTCATTGATGCGAATATAAAGGTCTAACGTTTCACAACCATTGATCTCGGTTACGGCCGATTCCAGGGTGATGGTTGTGCCATTGTCGGCCGTGACCGGCTGCGCCGGCTGAAGGCCGGGCACAATGCTAAGCAGCCAGATGGTGAGCAGAAAGGGAACGAGCAGCCAGAACGGCCGTTTGGCTCTGTCATGGCTGTCTTCTCTGTTTCGCCGTCTAAATATCATACTTCGTCTCCTGAACAGTGTCTTGACCGGTGGCCCCTTACGGGCCGTGCCGGACAAGCGGCAAGAATAGGGTATAGTCCTGGGCCGCATCGTCACTTAACAGGTAGCTGGCACCCACAGCGTTGACGGGAATAATCATGC
>SLGK01000307.1 GCA_007123775.1 Anaerolineae bacterium
CCCTGAAATAGGTGAATTATTGGGCATTGCCACCACCACCGTCTATGACCGGCTGGGCGAAGGGCGTCGCCGCCTGGTGGAACTGTCCGAGGCAGAAGGATCAGATGTGGACCTATCTTTCAACTAAGAAACAATCAGATTCATGCGCCACCATGCGCCGCCTGTTGTCCATGCAGTTAGAAGATGCGCTGCCACCGGCCGAGGCGGAGCGGCTGGCGGCCCATTTAGCCACCTGTGCTGAGTGTCGCCGCTGGGCCGGCGCCGAGCAGGCCCTCCACCGCCGGCTTCTGGCCGAGGTGGAGCCACCCTGGATCATCTCCCCGGCCGCTAAGGCCCGCAACCGGTCCCATATCCAACGACGACTGAGGAGAAAAAATCTGATGTTACAGACCAGACAAACCGTCCGGGGCCTGGCCGCCCTGGTTTTGCTCATTCTTTTTGCAGCGGCCGTTTTTTGGTGGTGGCAAAGTTATGACCTGGAATCCCTGGCCCCTATCAACACGCCTATTCCCCAAGAGCCAGAACAGGTAACGATCACCATGGCCGGTTTCCCTGCCTTCCAGCAAGCCTACCAAACCCTGGCCCAACAATTTCAAGAACAGCACCCCACTATTGCCGTACAATATATCGCCTTAGACCAGCAGGCCAACAGCCTGCACCAGCAAGTCGAACTGGCCGATGTCGTCTTGATCAACGGCCGTCCACCCGCCGAAGCCTCTGCCCTCCTGCTCGACCTCACGCCTCTGGCGGAAGCCAGTGAACCGTTGGATACAAATGCGTTTTGGCCCGGTTTGCTGGATGCCTGCCAGCGCGGCGGCGTTCAAGTCGGCTTGCCCCTGAGTACCAATGTTGACCTGATCTATTATGACAAAGCTGCTTTGTCTGCTGCTGGCTTGCCCGCGCCTGAACCGGTTTGGGATTGGCCGACATTCCGGCAAATAGTAACGGCGTTAGCCCCGCCAGACACGGCCGAAAATGGTCGCTACGCCTTTGTTGACAGCGGCAGGCCGCTCTCCCTGCTCGGCCCCCTGGTAGACGGGCTGTTGGTGGCCAACGACAACGCCCTTGATACTGACCGGCTGGCGGCTGAACTGGAATGGTACGTCAGCTTTGTCCGGGAAGGTGTAATCCCGACTCCGGCCGGCGATCCCCAAACGGCCGTTGCCCAGCGAGACAATCTCATCCGCAACCGCCAGGCGGCGCTGTGGCTGGGCGGCCAGTTTGAACTGAGCCAATGGCAGGCAATCTATGGCGACAATTTAGGCGTGGTTCCCTTCCCTGGCCAACAACTAACGGGCAGCAATCCGGCTCGACCCACCTGCGCCGCTATCAGCGCCGGCACGAGCCAGGCCCAGGCGGCCTGGACCTGGCTGCACTTTCTAAGCCAACAGCCGCCGGTGGGCTGGTCAGGCGCACCGGCCCGACCCGTCGTGGCGCAGAGCGGCGACTATTGGGCAGAACTGGATGATGAAACGGCCGTTGCGTTGCACCACGCGCTGGAACGAGGCTGGTATGGCAGTGATGCCGTTGCCGAAATGCAAGCGATTAACGACGCCCTGCTCCAGGCCGCAGCCGGAGAAGCAACCCTGGCCCAAAGCCTACCCACAACCATTGAGCCACAGCCCACCGCCCCACCGCCCACGCCAGACAGCACCCCCATTGCCGTGGCCACGCCTCGCCTGACCCCTACGCCATCGGCGCTGCCGGGCAGTTCCATCCCCACCGACAATGTCATCGTTGTTGATTATTACGCCTCTGAAGCATCCCACAGCAGCCTGGCCGCTATAGAGGCCCTGGCCCGCGCCTTCAACGAGGCCCAGAACAGCATTGAGGTTAGGTTAGGCACTGGCTTCGGCGGCACGACGTACATCACCGACGTGGCCGACAATTACGACTGCTTCGCCTCGGGCGGCTGGGCCAGCAGTTATGCTACGACCAATCCCGGCTTCACCGATAAATTTTACAGCTTGACCGCTTTAATGGCTGGCGAAGGCGCTGCCTTTGCCGAAGATTTCAGCGCCGAACAGTTGGCCTGGAGCCGGTTTGAAGGGGAACTATACGCCCTGCCTGTTGCTGTGCAACCCCAGGTTATTCAATACAATGCCGATTTGTTAACCTCGTTGGGTGTCGATCCGCCATCACCCGATTGGACAGTAGATGAGTTTTGGGATGTGGCTATAGCGGCCACGCGCAGCGAAGGTGGCCAGAGAATCTACGGCTTTGTGCCGGCCAGTCTGATGCCCGAGAACTTGCCGCTACTATTCCCGGAAGGGGCCTACCCGTTTGATGGCTATAGCTCACCACCAGTGGGAAACTTTACCGATCCGGCTGTTATTCAGGGATTAACCTGGTTAGCCAATATGGTAGAAAACAGGGTGATGTTTCCCATAGATCGGGGCGGAACGCGAACGGCCGATAATCCCCAGTACGACTCCTTACAAATGCAGGAACAAAGTGGTTACATCGTGCGCGAAGAGGCAGCTATGTGGGTGGCGTTAGCCGGTCAGGGTGATTATCATTTCGCGACCGGCACTGTTCCTTTCCCCCAAACCAGCCTGCTGCTCCTGCCCAGCATGACCCCTAGCCTGACCGCTCTCTATATTTCGCGGCGGACAAATAACCCGCTTGGGTGTTGGGAATGGCTCAAATTTCTATCGGCTCAGCCTGACATCTTTCCCGGCATACCGGTGCGACACTCGGTTATGGAATCGTCAGGATGGGTAGATGCTGTTGGTCCGGAAACAGCCGCTGCCTACCGCGTAGCGCTGTCCCAACCGATTCAACCCGTGCCTGATCAGGACGATCCGTATCTAGGAATCTTCTACCCTCATTATAGTCGCTGGTGGTCCGATGCCCTGCACGAGGTCTTTGCTGGCAGTTCGCCCATCGACGTGCTGACGGAAATGCAGCGCCGGGCCGATGCTTACTTGACTTGCATCATGGCCGCGCCTACTCTCAATCAGGAGCAGAGTACAACCTGCATCCAGCAGGCCGACCCCGGATTCCAAGGGCCTTAATTAGGCTGGTAGTAGATAGTTCCGGTATCCTACCGGGTGCTAGGCGGTCTCGGTGATAACAGCGAATTGGGGCAAGGAGCGAATGATTGTCTGATGGCACGTCATTTACTTCTGGCTGATATTTGGTGTGGTGGGGAAAAACGGCCACTTCGATAAGCTCAGTGCAAGCTGTTTTTCCCGACTCATATAGCTTTTCTGATATAATAGCAGCCAGAGAACAAAAATAGGCAAGAGATACAGACGATGGCTGTTCAAGTTTATTTAGACACGAGCGTATATAATCGGCCGTTTGATGACCAGACACAGCCTCGCATCTGGTTAGAAAGCTTGGCATTTTCTGTAATCCTGCAAATGATTGAGGCCAGGAAGATATTGTTGATTACCTCATCTGTGTTGACCTACGAAAATAGTCGCAATCCACACGAGCTACGACGAAATTGGGTTGAGAAAACTATCAGTCTGGCTGGCTATCATCAACTTGTGGATCAGGAAATAAAAAAGCGGGGCCAAGAATTAGAAAAGAACGGTCTAAGGGCATTGGATGCTTTGCATGTTGCCTGTGCTGAGGCTGCCAGCGCCAACTATTTTGTTACTTGTGATGATCGTCTAATTCGCCGTTACCAGAGCTTGTCGCAACAACGGTTAAAAGCATGTGATTCGACAGAAGCTATCCGTATCCTGGCAGGAGAGTAATGACAATGAGTACAACTGTAATTGCTGAACGAGAGATTATGAGAGAAGCAGCGCAGGTGCTTTTAGAAAACCTTACCCCGGCTAAAGCAGCCCGCTTTTGGGCAAGCTGGCAGTCCGGTCAGGGGGATTACCTGGCCTGGCGTGATGAGCAATTTGCCGGTGAAACAGTTGCCACGTTATATGAGGAAATCAGCGTTTATCAGGCAAATGCTACGGTAACAACAGCGAATTAGGACAAGGAGCGAATGGGTGGTTGGGGGCCTGCTATTCTTTCCTTTTTGGCATTTGGTGTGATGGGGAAACGGCCGTTTCGACAAGCTCAGTGCAAGCTGTTTCCCCCCCAATTTCCCTAACTTTACGGCCGTTGTATTGCTGCTGCTACTTTTTTGGCAGCCTGTTAACCAAACAATTCGGCATGGCTACCTGTTCTAGCCAACTGCAACTCTTCGCTTTCTACACGGTAAATAAGCAGCCAATCTGGCTGGATGTGGCATTCGCGAAAACCGCGCCAGTTGCCCACTAAAGCATGGTCGCGGTATTTTTCATCAAGCGGTTCCTGAGCAGCCAGGGTAACAACGACTACTTGCAACTTTGCCAGATCAACCCCTTGACGACGCAGCCGCTTAACATCACGCCGAAAGCGCGTCGCCTGGCGGATTGTGAGCGGCATCGCCTAACGCCCCCAATCAGCAAACAAAGCATCGGCCGTTTCAAATACCTGCCCACCCTTTGCTTCCAGTTCGGCCATGGCCCGAATCGTCTCCCCATTGGGTGTTTTGGCCGTTGGCTGAAAAGGCAGGCCCCCTCTATTCACCGTCTGTTGTAAAAAGATGCGGATGGCCTGGGCTGTCGTCATCCCCATGGCGGCAAAAATCGCTTCGGCCTCTTGTTTAAGTTCAGGATCGATCCTGGCCTGTACTGTACTGTTTGACATACTTTTTCTCCTACTGTACCTTGATCCTTAATTGCCAGCATTTGGCTGCATTATATAATCAAATGACTGTAAGTTACAAGCAATTATAACCCCAACTGGCGACATAAGATCAGCACAAGTTTGTTGGGCTGCAAGCCAACAAGTACAACGGCCAACATTTAGCCCAATCTGAGCGTCTGGACCAATTTCCCTAACTTTACGGCCGTGGTTGTTTCAACGAGCGTCTAAAGACATGGGGCAACATGATAACCAGTGACCGGTAAGATTATGGTATAATGATTGCATCGTAAATCTCTATCATA
>SLGK01000049.1 GCA_007123775.1 Anaerolineae bacterium
CCCCATCCGAAGACAGGGCCTTTTGTGGTTGCACCGTAGCACTAACTCTCATCCTGAGAAGGCAGTGCTACGGTGCGTTTAGAAAAACTATAACTATCCATATGCACCACCTCCTCTTTGTATAGGATGGCGGGCAGCGTTCTGCTGCGAATCAATCAAATGATGTAGTTGATTATGGCACAGGGGCAGATGGTTGTCAACCGTTCTAAAGCGCAAAACGTAAAACGCAGTAGCGTAATCATCTCCCATTACGTTTTACACCTCACGTTTTACGCCAGATCATCAAGCGCATCCAGCACCCGATCCACCTCGTCCAGCGTGTTGTAATGAACGAAGCCGATGCGGACCAGGCCGCCCTGATCCAGCAGGCCCAGCCGCTCCATGACGGCAATGGCGTAGTAGTGGCCGCTCCAGACGAAGATGCCCTGCTCGCCCAGGCGGGCGGCTACCTGCTGTGGCGTGTAGTTGTCGAGGCTGACGGCGAAGGTGGGCGTGCGCTCGTCTAGCCGCTCGATGTCGCTGATGCCGTATAGTTTGAGACCGGAAACGGCCGTTATCCCCTCCAAAAACCGCTGACTAACCTGCTGCTCATACTGTTTGATGCGCTGCATAGCCGACCGTA
This sequence comes from Anaerolineae bacterium, assembly GCA_007123775.1. Lineage (GTDB taxonomy): Bacteria > Chloroflexota > Anaerolineae > Promineifilales > Promineifilaceae > SLGK01. The sequence continues at coordinate 623 of SLGK01000049.1, forward strand.
GCTGGCTGCGCCGGTCATTGCCCTCACCCAGTTGGGCCAGATAATCGACGGCGGCTGTGACCCCGGCCAGGCTCTCAAAGCTCTGCGTGCCCGTTTCCCACTTGCCAGGCGTGTGGGTTGGCGCCGGCCGCAACTTGTAGGCGGTCAACGCTTCCAGTAGCTCATATTTGCCGTACAGGACGCCGGTATGGGGGCCAAACCATTTGTAGGCCGAACAGGCCAGAAAGTCGCAGCCAATCGCCTGCACGTCCAGCGGGCCGTGGGGCGCGTAATGGACGGCATCAACGTAAACCAGCGCACCGGCAGCGTGGGCCAGTTGGGTCGCTTGACTGATGTTGGGGATGGTGCCGACGGCGTTGGAAGCGGCCGTTAGCGCCAGCAGCCGCGTTTTTTCGTTGAGCAAATCGGGCAGTTGGTCCAGGCGCAGGGTACAATCGGTCGGGTCAAAGTCAAGCCAGCGCACGGTGACGCCCCGCTCCTCGGCGGCCAGCAGCCAGGGGGAGATGTTGGCGTCGTGGTCGAGGTTGGTGACGATAATTTCGTCGCCCGGCTGCCAGCGGCGGGCCAGGGCGCGGCTGAGGCTAAAGGTGAGGCTGGTCATATTCTGGCCGAAGGCGATTTCGCGGGGCTGGGCGTTGAGCAGGTCGGCCACGGCAGCGCGGGCGGCTTCGACAATGGCGTCGCTGCGCCGGCTGGTGAGAAAGGGACCGCCGCTGTTGCTGCCCCCCTGGGTCAAATAGCTAGACATGGCGGAAATGACGCCCTGGGGCACTTGCGTACCGCCGGGGCCATCGAGGTAAACGGCCGTTTGTCCATTCACCTCTTGTTGCAGCGCCGGAAACTGCTCGCGCCACTGGGCAGGGTTGAAGGAATTGGTTTGTTTTGACATGAGAAGATTATAGCGGTAGTCGGTATGATTGCGTAGCGCATAACCTGGCGAAGCCGCAACCAAAGTCATCAAAGTTTTCTCCGCGACCCTCTGCGTGTACTCTGCGAATCTCCGCGTAACATCTTTTCGTATTACGCACTGCGTCACTTTACTACTGAGCCAACTCATATTATAATCTTTACCAGGGATGCAGCGGCATTCCTTCGTCCCTCAAAATTCATAGTTCGACATTCCAAAAGGAGACCACCATGCGCTTCGGCAAAGATTTGATAGGTAAACCGATATACAGCATTGTAGACGGCCGTTACGTCGGCGAGGCCAAAGACCTTTACGTTAACAAAGACCTTTACTGGATGACCGGCATTCACGTGGGCCACGAAGGCTTTCTTAAGCGTAAGTCCCTGGTTATCAAACGAGACAATGTGGTCGTTTTCGGCATTGACGCCATCCTGGTCAACGACGCCGACGTCGTCAAGGAAGAAAAGGACGTGCCTGAAACCGAAAAATGGCTGCGCCTGGACAAGCTGCGCGGTCGTGAAGTTGATACGCCCGGCGGTACCCGCGTGGGCACCGTCAGCGACATTGTAATTGGCGAAGAAGGCCATATCACCGACTTCGTGTTGGGCAAAGTCTTCGTCGAAGGTCCCATTGCTGATAAAGCGCTCATTCCCCACGATGCCATGATCGACACCGGCAACGAAGACAAAAAAATGACCATCGACTTGCCCAAAGTCGAGCAGCTATATCAACAACAGACACAAGATACAGAGGCGAAGTAGCGGAGTGGCGGAGTAGCGAGGTGGCGAAGTAGCGGAGTAGCAGAGCCACAGCATAACGCCACCACACCACGACCTTTCTACCCTGCACAAGGAGAACGTTTCCCAATGAACACAAACGGAACAAACGGTTCGGTCAATTTTGGCCTGACCGAAGAACAAAAGATGATTCAGCAGTTAGCCCGTGATTTTGCCCGCAACGAAATGGCCCCCGTGGCCGAAGAGTATGACCGCAACCACGAATACCCCTGGCCGGTCATCAAAAAGGCGCAAGAATTGGGCCTGACCACCATGAACATCCCCGAGGAGTACGGCGGCCTGGGCCTTAACCTCTTTGAAGAGTGCATGGTCAGCGAAGAACTGGCCTGGGGTTGTTCCGGTATCAGCACGGCCATTGGCGTTAACGGACTGGCCATTTTGCCCATTCTGATTGCCGGTAACGAAGAGCAAAAACAGGAATATTGTGGCCGACTGGTCGATGGCAAAATGGCCTCATACTGCCTGACCGAGCCGGAAGCGGGTTCCGACGTGGCCGGTATCAAGACCACTGCCCGCAAAGAAGGGGATCATTACATCCTCAACGGCAACAAGACCTTTATCACCGGCGCCACGGTGGCCGACTTCTACACTGTTTTTGCCTACACCGATCCCGACGTGAAGTACAAGGGCATGAGTTGCTTCATTGTGGACCGGGATTGGGAAGGTGTCAGCGTGGGTAAACCGTTCGACAAGATGGGCCAGCACGCTTCTGACACGGCCGAAGTCGTCTTCGATAACGTGAAAGTGCCCACCAGCCATCTGTTGGGCCAGGAAGGTATGGGCTTTATGATTGCCATGCAGGTCTTTGACCGCAGCCGGCCGGTGACGGCCGCGGGGGCTATCGGCATCGCCCAGCGTGCTCTGGATGAGTCGATCAGATACGCCAAAGAGCGCGTCTCGATGGGCAAGGTAATCTGGCAGCATCAGGCTATTGGCCACATGATCGCCGACATGGCCATGGAAGTAGAAGCGGGCCGCCTGCTGGTCTGGAAATCGGCCTGGGCAGTCGATCATGGGGTGCGTAACACCACCGCCTCTGCCTTTGGCAAAGCGTATGCGGCCGACATGGCCATGAAAGTGACCACTGACGCGGTACAGGTCTTTGGCGGCTACGGCTACATGGCCGAATACCCCGTCGAGAAGCTGATGCGCGACGCCAAGATTTACCAGATTTACGAAGGCACCAGCCAGATTCAGCGCAACATCGTCGTCCGCGAACTGTTCCGGTAAGGTAACCGTTCACTCTCCTGATCGAAGGGAACGCGGATGAACGCAGCTTGGCTAACGCGAACAGATAAACACGGATTTTTTGCCTGTTATCCGCGAAAATCCGTTAAATCCGTGCAATCCGCGTTCTATTGTCGAAGCGGGGGTGAATGTTTACCCGGCAAGATAGGAACGCAGAGCTTCGCGGGCTTGTGCTGAGCAGAGCCGAAGTATGTTCCGCGGAGTCCTGTAGCGCAAACATCCTGTTTGCGCGGTCAAGCAGGGATGCTTGACCTACATTTTCAAACAAAAGCCGCGCTCACACAGCGCGGCTTCTTTGTCGCCTACCAACCACGACCACTCGACTACCCGACTACCCGACTACTCGACTACCCCACTATCCAACCAAACCCGCTCACCGCCTACGCGCGCCACGTAGCTGCCCACCTGCGCTTCCAGGTCGGCCCGGTCGCGGAAGAAGCTGCTGATCTGGGAAGCAAAGGCGGCCATAGCCCGGTATCTGGCTTGCAGCGCATCCTGGCTCAGGGGAATAACGGCGGGCTGCCAGCCGTCCCTGTCGGGCGGGATAATGGCTTCTAACGCGCCGTCCATAGCCACGTAGGGGTAATCTTCGTAATAGGTGAGGGCAGAACGGCCGTAACACATCTCCGCCGCCTGCCTGGTTAACTGATGGTCCACATGGTTGCCCACGCCCAGCGGCGCGAAAATGGCGGCAGCATCCGGCAAGTCGGCCATTTTTTCGGCCAGTTCAGCCACCAGCACTCCCTCCGCTTCCGGCACAGGCCCAAAAATGTGGTGCAGCGTCGTATAAAGCGGCTCATCCGTCTGTGGGTGACGGCGGTAGATACAGTCGGGCAGCGACCAGTGGCGGTAATCAGCCCCCATAACAGCGCAGGCGGCTATGTCTTCCTCGCGCCGCTGCTGCACGGCGTGGGCAACGAGCTGCCAGCGATCGTGGTGTAACTGCGCCAACTCAGACAGGGGTGCGGCCGGCGGATCACCGGCGGTAATTGTCACCACCAGCACCCGCTCTCCTTGCCGAGTCCGCGTATAAATTTGCCCCCCGCAAGAAAAAGCGGCATCGTCCAGGTGGGGGGCCAGGTAAATGGCGTTATAGTGCATGAGTTTTTCAATCCTGTGTGAAGCGTAGTGCGTAGTGCGTAGTGCGTAGTGCGTAGTGCGTAGTGCGTAGCGCGTAGTGCGTAGTGCGTAGTGCGTAAACGCAGAATCACGCTTTACGTTTTACGTTTCACGCTTCACGTATTCGCATCATGTCCAACCCCCGATTATAATAGCCTGACAATGCGTGAGACAAAATTAACCCATTTAGATGAAAGCGGCACGGCCCGTATGGTGGATGTGGGCCATAAAGCCGACACA
>SLGK01000247.1 GCA_007123775.1 Anaerolineae bacterium
ATTTGCCGGTGACAAAATCAAGCGCACCGCCAACGCCCATAGCCACGCGCACCGTTGACAAATTGTGCCGGTTGCGGGCGATCCATTTGTCTTGCCGGGGCGCGCCATAGGCGACAAAGAGCAGGTCCGCCCGGCTATCGTTGATGCGGGCCACAATCTCGTCATTCTCTTCAGGGGCGGGTGAACCAGCGTAGGTGCCGGCAATAATCAGGCCGGGATATTTGGTTTGAAAAATAGCGGCCGCTTCTGCGGCCACACCGGGGGCTGCGCCCAGCAGAAAGAGCCGCCAGCCGTTTTGGGCGGCCTGCTCGGCCAGCAGATAGACTAACTCTGAGCCAGGGACTCGTTCGGGCAACGGCCGTTGCAGCCAGCGCGAGGCCCAGATTAACCCAATTCCGTCAGGAATGCACAAATCCGTCTGCCATAACACCTGGCGAAAATCGGCGTCCTGCTGAGCAAGCATGACAAACTCCGGGTTAGTGGTCGCTATCTGGTGTAGGCCAGGCTGCGTCATGGCCCAATCTACCCAACCCAGCGTTTGTTGCAGCCCCACAACATGCACTGGGGTGCCCAATATGTCAACGTGAGAAAGTGTCTCTGCCTGCGTCATGAGAGGTGAGGATAAAAGAAGACGAATTAGCTGTCAATACCCATTGACAAAATATGCTATAATCAAATACAGTTGAGGGCAACCGCTTATGCGAGACAATGCCTAAAGTCCAAAAGGTGGGAACAATTCGCAGTGCCACATAGTGCGAAAAATATCAAATGACAAAAGAGTATAGCAAAGAACGCGTTCCACAAGAAACCAATCGTTTCAATTTCGAGGAAAGTCCTGACCAGGAATCGATCTCATATCGACCCGTACCCAAAACGGCCGTTACTCCCTTTAACTGGCGCGTTTATTTTGAGACGATGTCTGAGCCACGCGAAAGCTTTGGCCTGGACATTCAAGGCGAGTTGATGCTGGGGCGGGACATCGACGAGGATAACGTGGTTGATTTGACAGCGTGCGGCGCAGCCGAACATGGCGTCTCACGCCAGCACGCCATTATACGACCAACAGCCACCAATCTTTTCTTGATTGACCAGGGTAGCACCAACGGCACCTCGCGCAACGGCCGTTCCGTGGGCATCAACACCCCCTATCCTATTGTCAACGGAGACGTTATCGGTTTGGGCGGACTGCGCTTGGCCGTTCGTATTGTCGAACGGCCCAGCCTGCAAGAGCAAACATCCCAGCTTAGCAGTGCGCCCGACCTTACAGAAGCGCTTTCCCAAATCGCCAAATCCATCACGTCACAGCTTAACCTGGATGAGGTGCTAAACCAGGTGGCCGAAACAGCCATGCTGCTAACGGCAGCCGGTGAAACAGGCATCTGGTTGGTGGATGAACGCACCGGCGAGCTATTCCTGGAAGCAGAGCGCGGTATTCAAGATGCTCGCCTGCGCCGAATGCGCCTGCCCATTGGCGAAGATACTTTGGCCGGGCGCGTCATCCAGAGCGGACAACCGTTACGGACCAGCCGTAAGGAAGATGAGGATCCCATCAAGCTGAAAACCAACTATCTGGTTGAAGCACTGGTCTATGTGCCCATAAAACTGGGGGGCGTGACATTGGGGGTGTTGTCGGCCGTTCATCGGCAACCAGGCAAACAGTTTGAGCGACGTGACCAACGACTACTCGAAGCAATTGCCGATTTCGCAGCGATTGCTATTCAAAATGCACGCCTCTATCAGGCAACCGACAAAGCATTGGCCCGCCGCGTTAAGGAATTGATTGCTCTGAATGAACTGTCCCACACTGTTTCTGCTTCCCTTGATCTACGCAAAGTGTATAAAGTCCTGGTCGAACAAACAAATCGAAACTGGGAAGTGGATGGGATCGGTCTTTACCTGTTAGACGAAAGCGGAAGAGGGCTACGGCCTGTACCGGGCGACAGCCAGGAATTGCCACCCTCGTTTATCCGGTCGGGCATTCTCTGGCAAACGTGCCAACAGCGTACGGCCATTATCGCTAACGATCTAAGTCAGGGTAGCGACGGCCTCGACAGTACAGGCCAGTTGATCGGCCGACCTGTTCGTACTGTTGCCGCTGTCCCTCTACTAATACAAGAGGAGGTGGTCGGGGTATTGGCGTTGTTTAACAAGATTGACGAGGGTTTCTCCGACGAAGACATTGAGCGTCTGCAAGCCTTTGCTAATCCTGTAGCTACTGCCATCAAAAACGCCCACCTGTTTGCCGAGTCTGAAAGACAGCGCCAGGCAATTTTGGCGACGGCCCGGGCATTAAGTCAGCCACTTCTTATTGTGGACAAGAGCGGCCGAATTCTGATTGCCAACGAAGCCGCCCAATCAATTTTGGATGCACACATGTCATCCCTGTTTCAGGGCATTAGTCGTGGTGTTGGCCGTACCATCGAAGTGGAAATCGGCGAAAGCACCTACCTTTCAACCACGCAACACATGCCCAATATCGGTACCATCGTGGTCATGCAGGACATTACTTATGTCAAGCAACTAGAAAAGGATCGGGCTGACTTTTTGCACGCTCTTTCTCATGACTTAAAGAGTCCGCTCACCTCCATCGCCGGGTATGCCCAACTGCTAGAGCGCGTGGTGCCTCCCAATGACCAGGCTGAGCGTTATCTGGAGCAAATCCTGGTCGCTTCTGACCGAATGTTAGCCATGATCAACCAGTTGTTGCAGGTAGCCAGGGGGGACACAATCGACCTGCAACAGGTGCCGTGTAAACTGCATGATATTGTGAAACAGGTCATCACCGATGTTGAAGGCAGCGCGCTAAGCAAGCAAATTACCATCAATTACGAGACCAACGGTGAGCCAGTGATGATGCTAGGCGATCCGACACGCCTGTACCACATGGTGTTAAATCTGGTTGACAACGCCATTAAGTATTCGCCACGAGAAAAAGCCGTTTCCGTCAAGCTTGTCTACGAGCCAGACGCTGCTACGCTGTATGTTGAAGATGAGGGGTCTGGTATTGCCGAGAAAGATTTGCCCCGAATTTTTGATAAGTATTATCGTGGCAGTGAGGCCATATCTCAGCCGGGCGCCGGTTTGGGTCTTTCGGTCGTTTGGGCTATTGCCGAGGCCCATGACGGCCGTGTCACCGCCGACAACAAAGAGACCGGCGGCGCGTGTTTTTCGGTGTCATTACCCATCACGCTCCGGCAAGGTGACACGTAGAACCAGCTCAAGCAGCCCTTTCCAGGCTGTCTATAACGGCCACGGCCGTATCCTCCCACGAAAAACGCTGCACATTTTGCCGGCCCGCCGCAATTAGCTGTTGCCGCAGCGCCTCCTCAGTCACCAGGCGTATCAATCCCCGGCTGAGGGCGTCTGTGTCCAGCGGGTCTACCAGCAAGGCCCCGGCACCGGCCACTTCGGGAAGTGAACTACTGTTAGCAGCCAGCACAGCCGTGGCACATGCCTGCGCCTCCAGTACGGGGAAGCCGAATCCTTCATACAGCGACGGAAAAACGAGAGCCGTAGCCCCCGCTAACAGAGCGGCCTTGTCTGCTTCGGCAATGTAGCCAGGCAGCCGTATCTGGCGGGCCACGGCCGTATCAAGCTGTTCAATTGTTTGCTGAATGGGTTGGGCCAGCCAGCCCACTTTGCCCGCCAACACCAGTTGGCAGGGTGCGGGATCGGTAGCCAGTCCGCTGGCAGCATACGCTTCAACCAGCCGCACCAGGTTTTTGCGCGGTTGCAGCGTCCCCAGGTAGAGCAGGTAGGGGGCTGTAATATCGTGACGGCGCAAAACGGCCGTTATCTGGTTGGCAGACGGCCGTTTCAGCTCAAGATCAACACCCGGATACACCACATCTACTTTGGCCTCATCCACCCCGTAATGGGCTATCAAATCCCTTTTGGTGGCTTCTGAATCAGCTATGATGCGGCGGCTGCGGCGGGCGTTATGGGCCGTACTCCAGTGCAGGTACAAACGCTGAGCCATCGGGTGCGCTTCCGGGAAAAAGCGGTAGCCCAGGTCATGAATAGTCGCCACCGACGGACCCCGATAGGTAAAAGGGATAACGTGTGCTGGCGTAAAGAAGACGTCCGGTGGCTGACGCTGCAGGTGAGCGGCCAGCCGCAGATGGCTCCACAGCCGGCGAAAAGGCATCACGACCTGTGTCACCTGGGGTATGGTCGGAAAGCAACCTGGAGGTGGGGGCTGGTTGTAGTACAGTCGCAGAGAATGGCCCCGTGCCACTGCCTGGGGAATCAGTGTCCGGATGAGGAGGTAGGCATATGCTTCAGTGCCGGTGCGCTGCGTGGTGACGGCGCGGCTGGCGTCTATGCCAATTATCATGTACCAACACCTATTGGTCGGACAAAAGACGGAAGACAAAGGACGAACAACTGCCTCCGTCTTCGGTCGTTAGTCCTTCGTCTTCATTAGTCACACGGCGAACCAATTGTCAAAAATTCCTGGGCCAGCCAGCCTTCTCCACCACCCGTCACACGCACAGAACGCCAGGTAAAGCCACCGGCCGACACCGGTTCATCCTCTAGCAGCGTTACCAGCGACCCTTCGGGCAAAACCGTAATCTCTTCGCCGCCAGGGGCGGTTCGCAGCGTTAGCCCGTTGCCACCTGTATCCGTTATCTGGGCGCGGCAAATAACGGACGTTGGCGTAGGCGTAGGCTGGTCAGGATCGGGCGTAGGGGTGGGTGTTTCTGGCGGGGGCACAGACTCAAAGGCCAGGGTGGGGGTGGCGGTAGGCGCAGCTTCAACGACAACCTCGGCGGCCGGCCCATTGGGCCCATCTATCAGAGCAAGCTGCTGCCGTTCATATAAGAGAAGGCCGATGGCGGCCACAAAAAAGAGCAGAGAGCTGAGCAAAGTGTAGCCAGCGCGGCGCAGCATTGCTTCTCGTTCCAGGGTGTAGAAGCGGGCACCGCCACGACGGATGCCGCGATAGCTGGCTATAGCAGCCACAACACCACCGACTGTTAGAAAGACAATGACTGGAAATAGCATAGCTGCTGTTTAGACGCTGATCGTCAGCGGCCCCTGGCGCACAATGACGGGTGCCGGACCAAGAAAGCTAACAATAGTTGACGCGACCTGCTGCGGTGAAGGGCCATCATCCAGGATAACGGCGGCAATACCGTTGAGCTGGGCCAGGGCAGCGGCGGCTGTGGTAGCGGGGGGACGGCCTGATAGATTGGCGCTGCTGGTAGCCAGGGCACCCCCGGCGGCGCGGATAAAGGCACGGCCGGCCGTATGGTCGGGTATACGCACAGCAATGCCTTCGTTAGGTGAGAGGTTGGCCGGTAAATGGGTCGCTTTGGGGACAATAATTGTCAGCGGGCCGGGCCAGTGTTTCTCGATGAGACGCTGGGCCAGGTCAGGCACGGCCGTTACCACTTTTTCCAGATCGCTCAAATCAGCCAGCAGGATGGGTATGCCTTTGCTAAATGACCGTTGCTTGGCCGCGTATAGTTTGTTAACGGCCGTTTCGTTAAACGCATCTACCCCGACTCCATACAGCGTATCGGTTGGGAAGACAACCAGCTCCCCCCGCCGGATGGCCTGCACGGCCTGAGCAATGGCGGTTGATTCTGTAGCGTTTAATAACTCTGTGACAGGTTGCATAAGCGTGATAATAATTAATTCGTGAATCTGTGAATTGTTGAATTGTTAATGACGTTACTGGTAACGCTCATTAACAATTCAGCCATTCAGCCATTTAACCAGGTACAATTTATCTGGTTTGGATGGTTACAATTCGGTCATGTCCGGCAAAATCGGGCTTTAGCGTAATCGTTGCGGCCGGGAAATGCGTAGCGGCTAACTGGGTAACGGCCGTTCCTTGCCGATAGCCAATTTCCAAAATTATAGCCCCACCCAGGTTTAATTTTTCGCCCGCCTGTTGCAGCAGCGCATGGATGCTCATCAAACCATCTGCACCGCCACGCAGGGCCAGCGCAGGCTCATTCAATTTTACCCCATCGTCTAACATCGTCCACTCGTCATCAGTGATATAAGGCAGATTAGCCACAATCAGGTCCACTTTGTGAGCAAGGGGTGAGAGCAAGCTGCCCTGCAGGAAGGTAATAGACTGTTTGGTCAGACGGCGGGCATTTTCGCGGGCAACGGCCAAAGCTGCGGGGGAAAGATCAACGGCCGTTACCCTGGCCTGCGGCAAATGATGGGCCAGGGTAACGGCAATGCAGCCGCTGCCCGTGCCCACGTCCACAAGATGCAGCGATTCTCGTGCGGACGCCCAGGCTAAAGCCATCTCCACAAGCTGCTCTGTTTCCGGTCGGGGAATGAGTACGTCAGGCGTTACGCGAAAGGTGAAGCCGTAGAAAGGAGCCTCGCCAATAATATAGGGAATTGGCTCTGACGCCTGCGCTCGTTTGAGCAAGGATTGGTATTGTTGAACTTGTAGCGGCGTTAACGGCCGTTCTCCGTGGGCAATCAGGTGCGTGTGGGGTTTGCTTAACACAAATTGCAGCAGCAGCCGGGCATCCATGTCCGGGGAGGGTGAGGTGGGGCGCAGTTGAGAACGGCCGTAACGCAGCGCTTCTTGAATCGTCATAGGACCCCGTAAAGCGTAAAGCGCAAAACGTGGAGAGCTTCTTACGTTTTACGCTTTACGTTTTACGTCTTATACGTAACCCAGGCTTGCCAGCTTGTCCAAAATCACCTGGGCACTCTCCTCAGGTGACTGCTGGTCGGTACGCACGTGGATGTCCGGGTTCTCCGGAGCTTCGAACGGGTCAGAAATACCGGTAAAGTTAGGGATATCTCCGGCAATTGCCTTCTTGTACATCCCCTTCACGTCCCGCTCAATTACCACTTCTAGCGGCGCGTCAATGAATACTTCCAGAAAGTTGGTCGTATTCGCCCGCACGTGGTCGCGCACGTGCTGGTAAGGGGAGATGAAGGCACAGAGGCAACCCACCCCATTGCGCGAGAGTAGCTTAGCTACAAAGGTGACACGCTCAATATTCTTAGCCCGATCTTCGGCCGAAAAGCCCAGATCGCGGGTCAAACTCTCGCGCACCACATCGCCATCCAGCCGCTCGACTTTTAAGCCACGCTCGCGCAGCTTCTCCTCTAAAATTAGGGCAATGGTCGTTTTGCCCGCCCCAGACAGACCCGTCATCCAGACGACGAAGCCGGGGATTTCGTTGTTGTTGCTCATGGTTTGTTATCATCCTCAAAAGTTAAACAGAGCGTAAAACGTAATGCGTAATGCGTAAAAAGCATTACGTTTTACGTATTACGTTTTACGAACAATCAATTTCTTAAACAGCTACTTTCTCTTCCGTTTCCGCCCGCACAAAGCCTCGCTCCAGAATAGCTTGCAATATTTGGCGTGCATTCTCCTCAGCGCTGTACTGCACCGTATCCAGGCGCACTTCGGGATGGCGCGGCGCTTCGTACGGGTCGTCAATACCGGTAAAGCCCTGGATTTTGCCCTGGCGTGCCCGCTGGTACAAGCCCTTCGTATCCCGCTGCTCACATATCGCCAGCGGTGTGTCTACAAAAACCTCAATGTAATGCTCGTGGCCTATCATGTTGCGTACGTCGTTGCGGGTGGCCCGGTAAGGGCTAACGGCGGCACAGACAGCAATACCACCGTGCCGCACAATTTCGGCCGCGACAAAGCCCATACGCCGAATATGATCATCACGGTCTTCCTTGCTAAACCCCAGCCCCTCGGAGAAATGGGTACGCACTACGTCACCATCCAGCAGCGTCACCTGACGGCCGTGTTCTTGCAGCAAAGTGGTCAGCACATTGGCCGTCGTCGATTTACCGGCATTATGCAGCCCCGTCAGCCAGATGCAGACCCCCTGCCGGTAACGCGGCGGGTAGGTCTCGGCCAAAATCTGGGCCACTTCGGGGCGGGTAAACCAGTCGGGCAGATCACGGCCGTTCTGCAAATACTCCTCGCGCACCTGTGTACCAGAGATGGAAGCCGTTTTAGCCTCCGGCCCTACTTTAGAAATCTCTTCGTAACGGGCCTCCTCAGGCAGATAGACCAGCATCCGGAAAGGCACAACGTCTACGCCCAGCTCCTCGCTAAACTGCTCGACCAAATCCTGGGCATCATACGGCCCGTAAAAAGGCTTGCCCTGAGAATCATTACCGGGTCCGGCGTGGTCGCGGCCCACAATGAGGTAATTGGCCCCATAGTTGCGGCGGATGAGGGCGTGCCATAACGCTTCGCGCGGACCACCCATACGCATGGCCAGCGGCAACAATGACAGCAAAATGCGGTCGGGATCATAATAATGCTGCGCCAATGCCTTGTAGGTCCGCACACGGGTAAAGTGGTCTACATCGCCCGGTTTGGTCATACCCACCACCGGATGCAGCAGCAGCACGCCATCTTTCTCTTGCGTGGCCCGCTTGGTCAGCTCTTCGTGAACGCGATGCAGCGGATTGCGTGTCTGGAAGGCGATCACGTTTTCGTGGCCGGATTGGGCCAGCCGCGCTCGCGTTTCGGCAGGGGTCAGGCGCAGTTCCCTAAAATCGTAATGCTTGGGCAGTTGCAGCATCTGAATGGGGCCTGAGATGTTATACTGGCCCCAGCGGTGCATTTCAGCCACTAGCGGGTGGCGCAGATCCTGGGTGCCGAATACTTTTTCGGCCGTTTCCGCCAGGTCCCAAGCATACACCTCTTCGACGTGCATAATGGCCAGCAGTTCGTTCTGCGGATCCCGCAGAGCCACATCCTGGCCAGTCTCCACCAGGTCGGGCGACTCGATATTGAGCGTTACCGGAATAGGGAAAACATGGCCGTCGCTGAGGCGCATGTTGTCCAAAACGCTCTGGTAGTCTGCCTGGCCCATAAAGCGGTCCAGTGGCGAAAAGCCGCCCACAGCCAGCAGTTCAAGATCACACACCTGCCGGTCGGTCAGGCGGATAGAGGGTAATTGATTGGCATAAGCGGCGCGCTCGGCTATCCGGCCGACCGGCACACGTAAATCAACCAGTTTTCCCCCATAAGGGGGAATCAAGTTTAGTTTATTATCTGACATACAAACTCCTTTCATGTTAAGCTGTTACCGGACACGGTACGCTCGTTAATAGTAAACAACAGGCAAGTGTCTGGCAAGGAAAACTTACAGAAGTACCAGCTTCACGCTTGCCCTGACGGCGGGCAACCTTAACGAATTCTCAACAAAATACCTCCGTAGTTCCAACGGAAACTACCCTTTCTTGGCAGAGAAATAGCGTTGTGCTAGAATGCGAGCAACTTGAGATGCAATCCTTGTCACTGGTTCAACGTACGTGCGGCTAATCCAGCCGCTTTTTTATTAAATGACCGACTGGCAAGTGTATCCCAAAAGCAGGTTAAACAAAACGAATAGGAAAAGGATGCGTTCTGCTTTGGCTAGAGCAGTAATCGCCTGGAGGTATACAAGCTATGCCGCAAGATCAATCGCCGCAAAACGGCTCCGGTAACGGGCCAAAAGAGCAACCTTTGGTACGTGTACCGGCGGAAAACAGCCCTGAAAATGGGAAGAAGAGTAATTTGTTATTGGGTTTAGGCGCGATCGTGGTGATCGCGCTCATTATTGTGGGGCTGATGCTGCCGCCCATCTCTCTGCCAGAGCGGCTGGGGTTAACAGGCGGTGAAACGGAAGAGGTAACGGCCGTTTCCGCTCAACCCACCGCCACCCCCACCGAAGAAATCATCGAGACCGCCCCGGTTATGCCAGATGGTGTGACTGTTGCCAGCGCAACGGCCGTGTCTGTCCAGCGCGTTAGCAGCGATGAGTTTTTCCGCGACCACGCCACTGCGGCGGCCACGCCGCCCGGCCTCACCCTTACCGGCGATGTTTACACCCTCGCTTATGAGGGCGAAGCTACCGGGCAGATAGCCTTTCCCTTGCCAGCCAATGCCGGTGACGAAAAGACCCTCGACCTTTATGGTTGGGACGGCAGCCAGTGGCAGTTTATGGCCAGCCAGATAGAGACGGCCGCTCGCCAGGTGGCGTCCCACGAGGCCGCGCTGCCTCAGGCCCTGGCTTTAATGCAGGCCGCGGCCCCTGAACTACCAACTGCGGCCACCACCATCGGCCCGGAGCAAGAAATTCCGGTTGACCTGCTGCCCCATCTGGCCGAAGTGGCTGTCGGTGTTTTACACATTGACAATGATGGTGAGCTACATGGCACGACCGCCGACCTGCCCACCGGCGCCTATAGCCAACTGCTCCACGTAACCAACGTACAAAGCAGCCCTAATCAGGCCGCTATCGTGGCCTTGCTGAGCGATGATGCCATCCGCAGCAACCACATGGCCGAACTGCTGGCGGCAGCCGAAGATTTTGCCGGTGTGAACATCGACTACCAGGGAATCCCCTCCGGACAGCGTGACGCCTTTACCGATTTCGTGGCCGAAGTGGCCGACGCCCTGCACAGCGAGGGCAAAACCCTGGCTGTTACGTTAGGTACACCCGCTCACGACAATGGCGTGTGGCAACTGGGTGGCCACGATTGGGCCGCTCTGGGGCAGATTGCCGACATCGTTTATGCGCAACTGCCCCTTAGCCCAACTGCTTACGGTGACGACGGCGACGCTGAGCAGCTCCTGCAGTGGGCCACGCGCTATGTCAACCGCTACAAGCTGGTTGGCCAGGTCAGCGGCGTAGCTGTGGAGATGGTGGCCGAAGATAGCTACGTGGAACGCCCCAATCAGGACGCGCTGGCTGCTTTCGGTACGCTAGAATTTGTCGATGGTGCTGAAGAAATAGAGCCGGGCACAGCTATTACAGTAACCCTGTCGGGCACGGCCACTCCTTTTGAATGGGACGGCGGCAGCCTGACCTACTACTTCACTTATGAGACTGATGACCATACCAGCACGGTTTGGCTGGGCAACGAGGCCGCCGTAAGCCAGCGTCTGCGTCTGGTTGAACGCTACAACCTGCGCGGGGTAATGGTCACGGGGCTAGGGACAGTAGCAAACGGACCTGGTTATGCTGCTGCCCTGGAAAGCTATTTGAGCGGTGCCGCTGCGCCCGAACCGGCTGGAGCGGCCATTGCCTGGACCGTGCGTGATGAGAATGACAGCGTCATCGCCAGCGCCAGCGGCAATGAGCTGACTTTTAGCTGGGCTGGCAGCGAAGAGCCGGGCAGCTATCTGGTGACAGTTGAGTTTGCTCTAGGCGAAGCGGTACTGCCGCTAGACAGTGTAACGATTGCCCTGGCCGATACGGAAGAGGGATTGGCTGAGGAAGAGATCGATGAAGAGGAAACGGCCCAGCGACCAATTTCTGTTGGCGATGCGGATGCGGTGGTCAACGTAGCTGCGAATGTACGCACTGGCCCAGGCCTCGCATTTGGGATTTTGACTGGTGGGGTGGCCCCTGGTACAAAAGTCGAGTTAATCGGCCGTAACAGCGAGTCCACCTGGCTAAACGTTATTCTGCCTGACAATCGGGAAGGCTGGATTTTTGCCACCTTGCTTACGATAAATCCAAATTTCAGCGTGGCTTCATTGGCAGTCATCGAAGTGACCCCGCCCGTAACTGGAAACGGGGGTAACGGTAGTGGTCCGCCACCGCCCGTCAGTGCCCCGCCGGTAGCGGCCGGTAACTTTGAGCTGGGTGGCCAGACGCATACGTTCGGCAACCCTGCCCTTATGGCTCAAACCGGTATGACCTGGGTTAAATTCCAGCATAAATGGAATGGCCCCAACGATGACCCTGCCGGGTTGGCCGGCCGCATCCAGCAAGCACAAGCCAACGGCTTCAAAGTCTTGTTTAGCATTCCCGGCCAGCTATATCCATCCAGCATTGACTATGCTGCTTACGTAGATTTTCTAGGTGGCGTGGCCGCCCTCGGCCCCAACGCCATTGAAATATGGAACGAGCAGAATATTGATCGGGAATGGCCGAGAGGCCAGATCGATCCGACAGTTTATGTAAACCAAATGTTGGCCCCAGCCTACAACCGCATTAAATCAGTAAACCCCAACGTCATGGTAATTGGTGGTGCGCCGGCCCCGACGGGCTTCTTCGGTGGCTGCAGCCCCAACGGCTGTGATGACCAGGCCTACATTCAGGGTATGGCGGCTGCCGGTGCGGCCAGCTACATGGACTGTATGGGCGTTCATTATAATGAAGGCATTATCAGCCCCACACAGAGCAGTGGCGACCCGCGTGGTGGCCATTACACCCGCTACCTGCTCGGTATGAACAACGTTTATTGGAGTGCTTTTGGTGGTGCCGTACCGCTTTGTTACACTGAGTTGGGCTACTTGTCTGGTCAAGATTACGGCGGCGTCCCCGCCGGATTCGCCTGGGCGGCCAATACGACTATTCAGCAGCATGCACAATGGCTGGCCGAAGCGATCAGCGTGGCTGCTAACAGTGGCAAAGTACGCATGGTGATCATTTTTAATGTAGACTTTACTCACTATGGTAACGACCCCCAAGCAGGGTTTGCGATGGTCCGGGCTGATGGTAGCTGCCCCGCCTGTGACACCGTGCGCCAGGTGATGGGTCGATAGGTCATGCTGTAGGACATAGCCCGATAAAGGGTAGGTCAGCAAACAGGTGCTGTTATCGGTAATCGGTAATCCGAGCCGGTACTCAGCCTCTTTGGTGAACTGTCCTACTGAACAAGGCGCATTTTGGTAAAATTGAGCCAGAATGCGCCTTTTTTGTGGAGAAGAGAGTGCAGAGTACAGAGTGTAGCGTGTAGGGCAAGGTGTGTAGCGGTGTCCTTCTAGCTCTGGCTCTAGCTGTAGCTGTTAAGGAGAGAGGAATGATTAAAGTTGCGCGATATTGGTTGATTGTGGCTTTGTTGCTGCTGGTGGCTTGTGGGCAGGCAGAGGAACCGGCCCCGCCGCCTACGCCCATTGTGCCTGATGCGGCTTCAGGCGCGGCGGTTGTGGAGCCGGAACCAGAGCCGGAAGCAGCGTTGCCCCCGCCAGTTATGGAAACGATCGAAGAGCCGGCGACACAGGCAGAAACGGCCGATCCCGCACCCGAATCTGAAGACCTTGTAGCCCGCACCCCGCTGCATCCCTGGCCCGCCGACCAGTTTGGCTATGGCACCCAGGTTCACGGCAACGCCACCGTTGGCGATCCGGTGCAGACAATGGATGCAGTCGAAAGTCAACTGGGCCTGGACTGGGTAAAAATGCAGTTGCAGTGGTGGCTTGTTGAGCCGGCACCCGGTGAATTCCAATGGTTCTTCTATGATGGCGTTGTAGAGGAGTCTTACAATCACGGCCTGCAATTAATGGTCAGCATTGTGGGCGCGCCCGAATGGACACGCGCCGCCAATAACCACATTGGCCCGCCCGACGATTACCAGGAATTTGCCCGCTTTTTGCGTGATTTGATCGACCGTTACCAGGGTAAAATTCACGCCATTGAGGTCTGGAATGAACAAAACTTAGACCGAGAATGGCAGACCGCCAGCGGCATTAGCCCTGAAGATTACGTTCGCTTTTTGCAGGTTGCCTACGAGGCCATCAAAGACGCAGACCCAGATATAATCGTTATCAGCGGTGCGCTGTCACCCACCGGCGATGGCGACTGGGTGCGCTGGGCCAATGACTTTGCCTACATGGACCGGGCCATTGCGGCCGGTATGCTCAATTATACCGACTGTGTGGGTGCCCACCACAACGGGTACAATATTGGGCCTGACATTCCTTTCGACAACGCCGGTGTTTCACCCAACGCCCAAACGGCTGTCTTCCGCGGCCCCTTCGACAATCCCCACCATAGCTGGAGTTTCAAGACCACCCTGGAAGGGTACGCCCAGCGTGTGCAAGCCGTCAACCCTAACATGAAACTGTGCGTCACCGAATTCGGCTGGCCCACCAGTGAAGGTTACGATGTCTTCCCCGAAGGCTTCGGCTTTGCCCTGGACAACACACTGGAAGACCAAGCCAACTTTATTGTCCAGGCCTTCCAGCAGATGCGAACCTCTGGCGATGTCTGGATAGCCATTCAGTTTAACTTCGACTTTGGCAATAAGGGCAGCGGTCCTACAGATGACACCGTGCCTTACAGCATCGTTGATATCCAGGGCATTCCCCGGCCCGCATTTGGCGCCATAGCCGCTATGGAAAAGGACTTACGAATTGGGGAGTGAGTATTCGGTGTTTGGTGCCTGGTGAAAAATAAAACGATTGTTTTGGGGTTTATGGGGCTGCTGTTAGTGGGTGTGGTTTTGCTGGGAAGCGGGTGTGACGAAACGGCCGTTTCCTCCCCGCCCCTACCAGCCACCCCGGTCCCGCTACCAACTGAACTGATGGGCCCGGAGCCGGTCGAGATGCGCTTCGACTCCCCGGCTTATAGCATCCACACCTTTCTCTGGTGGAAACCGGACATTGCTCAGCGTGACCTGCAACTGGTGCAAGAGATGGGCTTTGGCTGGGTCAAGCAGAAATTTTCCTGGCGTGATATTGAAGGCATCCAAAAAGGAAGCTACGATTGGTATCGGCCTGATCTGATAGTGGATATGGTCGAGGAGGCCGGTCTTAATTTGGTGGTGCGGCTAGACCAGCAGCCGCTCTGGTCGGTAGAGACGCTGCCCCCGGAGCAAATCACGGCCAATCAGCCCCCGGTCGATTACCAGGATTTCGGCGACTTCTGCGGGGCAGTGTCCGAGCGTTTTCGCGGCCGTATTGCTGCCTACCAGGTGTGGAATGAGCCGAATCTGAGCCGAGAATGGGGCGAACAACCACCCGATCCGGCCCAATACACCGACCTACTGCGCGTCTGTTACAAAGCCATCAAAACGGCCGATCCCGACGCCATCGTTGTTTCGGCCGGACTGGCCCCTACCGGCACCGGCCCTCCCCTGGCTATGCCCGACATGGACTACCTGCAAGCCATGTATGACGCTGGCGCGGCCGCCTATTTCGACGTACTGGGTCTGAATGCGCCCGGCTACAGTGCGCCGCCCGAACTATCCTCTGAAGAGGCCAAAGACCCGGCTTACGGCGGCGGCCGCTGGTTCGCCTTCCGCCATGTGGAGAATATGCGGGCCATTATGGTGGCTAATGGGGATGGCCAAAAGCAGGTGGCTATCCTGGAAATGGGCTGGATTACGGATGAGGATCGGGGGGCTGCAAACGGCCGTTCCCTACGTGACTTTCATGAAAGTTATGCCTGGCATGCCGTAGACGAACAGACCCAGGCCGACTATCTCGTCCGGGCTTACCAATATGCCCGCGACCATTGGCAGCCCTGGATTGGCCTGATGACCACCATCTACATTGCTGACTATGACTGGACACCCGAACAACACGAGCAGTGGTGGTGGTCCATCGTGCTGCCTGACGGTACACCCCGCCCCGCCTTCCACGCCTTAAGCGAAATGGAAAAGTAAAGCGGGTGGCGGGTAGCGAGTAGCGGATAGCTATCCTAACTCGCGATCCGCCACCCGCCACTGGCAACAGGAGGAATAATGAACCTGGACCCCACCACCATCTACTGGATTCTCGTTTTTTCCTACTGGGTACATATGCTGGCAACCGTTATCTGGCTGGGGGGCCTGGCATTGATGGGCTTTATTGGCTGGCCGGCCCTGCGTCGCGGCACGTTGGCCGATAATCAGTGGCTCAGCCTGCAAAAGCGCTTTTTACCCTGGGCCAATGGCAGCCTGGTCATTTTGCTCATTACCGGCTTTGTGCAGATGACGCTCAATGAAAACTACGGCGGCTTTATGGTCATAGACAGCCTGTGGGCCTGGGCCATGCTGCTTAAGCATATCGCTTTTGTGGGTATGGTGATTATCGGGGCTTATGTTCAGTTTGGCCTTTATCCGGCGATGGACCGGCTGAAACTGCTGCTGCAAAAACGGCCGTCTATGGCCCAAAAGGAACAGTCTACGCTACAAGATAAAGAAATCCGGCTGCTGCGCCTCAACATGGTTTGTGCCACCCTCATCCTCTTCTTTACGGCCATGGCCACGGCCGTTTAGCGTTAAGATGCCCCGTAAGGAATCAATCCTAGACTCTAAAATAGATACGAGTCTGTAGCTTCTTCTATTTCCCCACCTTTATTCTATTTTGTTTTATTGGTTTTACTCGTATCGGGAAAAGGATTAATGATTCAGGTGCCATTCGTTACGAAAAATATTGTCGAAGCCAGCCCACCTCCGCAACGGACCGGAGAGTTAGAGCCGGAGCCACTACCTATGGCCGGGGGCGCAAAGGATGATTTCCAGAGCAGCTACATGAAGCTTATCCTCGACTATCTTGTGGTTATTCCTACGTTGATTGGGATTATTCCGCTACTTATTTTCATTGTGTTAGCGGTGCATTTCACTTCCTCAGGCCCAGTCATTTATCGTCGTCGGGTATTGGGTCGCGGCGGACGTGAATTTGACGCCTTCAAATTTCGCACCATGTACGTCAACGGTGATGAGATTTTGGCGCGTCACCCGCGCCTGAAGGCCGAATTAGATAAGAATTATAAGCTGAAATGTGATCCGCGTGTCACACCAGTAGGCAAACTGCTCAGAAAGTATAGTCTGGACGAGATTCCCCAGCTATTTAATGTCTTGTTGCAGGATATGTCGGTAG
>SLGK01000336.1 GCA_007123775.1 Anaerolineae bacterium
GGAACCGGCAGCAATCCTTACCCAGACCCAGCCTCATTTTACTACCCTCCCAACCCGCCTGCCTATGAGCAGTTTCCCCACCATAGTCCCGATATGCCTCTGAGCGATACCCAACCGGGCACGGTCTATCGCGTCTGGCTGGCAGATGACCAGGCCAATAATTTCTCCTTTTTGCGCTGGAATTCGGGTATCAACGCGACCAACCAGACGCTGGCTAACAGCCTTGCCTGGCCGGGCAATACCCGCGACTACACCGATCATGGTGACGGCGGTCAAGCAGTTGCCCCCGGTTATCCCCACGTGGTGCGCGGCTTCGTGGACTATGTTGACAACACTGATTTAAGCCTGAATATTGATAATTGGGTGACGGTTCATACCGGTACGCTTGGCTCGGCCGCCGTCCATGATGCCCTGAACGAGCATATTGACCGCGGCCGCTTGTTGCGCCTGCCGGTGTCCGATGCAGTCGCCGGTAGCGGCAATAGTGCCAGAGCGCAAGTCCACCGCTTCGGCCTGTTCCGACTGCATGGCTACAATCTGTCCGCGCCGGCAGCGTGGCTTCTGTTAGAATTTGCCGGTTGGGATGATTCTTGCGGGCAGATCGAATCATCTGATCCGCCGCCGCCATCTATCACCCTTGCGCCCACGTGTAGTCCTGGCCCTAATATTGACTTCACCGTCACCGGTGTCAACTGGCCTGATGATCGTCACATTACTCTGTATTGGAATACGACGACGCCTTTGCTGACACTTCCCCAGGATCAGCATGATGGCACGTTTGCCGTGCCGATAGCTCTCAACAATGTAGCCGACGGCAGTTATGAGGTAACGGCCGTTGCTTCTGACCCTAATTCGGTGCAAGATACGGCCGTTTTTCAGGTGCCTTGTGAACATCCATCTCTACCCTATCATCTCTACCTGCCGTTTGTATTGGTACCGGACTAAACGACCACGGAGCGCTGGCATCCCTGCCGGCAAGGATGCCGGCGCTCCTTTGAGAGGAACGATGCAAATTGAAGCCGCCATCATTCAAGAAACCATGCCCAAACAGGCACCTCGTTCATGGGAGCGCCAGCCTTTCATCCTTGACACCCTCACCCTGGCCAAACCCCGCGAGGGCGAAGTTCTGGTACGGCTGGCGGCCAGCGGCGTCTGCCACAGCGACTGGCATCTGGTTACGGGCGATACCAAACACCCCTTGCCCGTCGTTGCCGGTCATGAGGGGGCGGGCATTGTGGAGGCGGTTGGCCCCAACGTCAGCCGTGTCCAGCCCGGCGATCACGTCATTCTCAACTGGGCACCCGACTGCGGCCACTGCTTCTACTGCCTGCGCCACAAACCCAGCCTGTGCGAAACCTACCTGGAGCCAATGTGGGCCGGCGTCATGCTCGACGGTACACCCCGGCTAAGCTGGCGCGGCCAACCCGTCTATCACTTTTGCAGCCTGGCCACCTTTGCCGACCACGCCGTCGTCTCTGAACATGCCTGCGTGCCCATTCGCCGCGATGCGCCGCTGGAGATTGCCGCCCTGGTGGGCTGTGCCGTAGCCACCGGATTGGGGGCCGTGCTGTATACGGCCGATGTGCGTCTGGGCGATTCAGTTATTGTCTACGGCTGCGGCGGCGTGGGGCTGAACATTCTGCAAGGGGCCAAACTGGCCGGGGCTTCCACCATCATCGGCGTGGATACCAGCCCGACCAAGATGGCGCTGGCCCGGCAGTTCGGGGCCAGCCACACCGTTCTGGCCGATAATGCCAAAACGACGCGCAGCCAGCTTTTAGAGCTGACCGGCGGCCGGGGAGCCGACTACGTTTTTGAGGCCATTGGCAACTCGCAGGTGCAGGCCGACGCGCTGCGCGTGGTGCGGCCGGGCGGTACGCTGGTTCTGGTGGGCCTCTCGCCCGTTTATGAGCAGACCAACCTGTCCGGGGCCTTCATTGCCCGCCAAGAAAAGGTGGTCAAAGGCTGCTATTACGGCAGCATCAATACCCGGCGCGATTTTCCTAAATTTCTGGATATGTACATGGCCGGTCAAATCAAGCTGGATGAGCTGGTCTCACAGCGCTACCGGCTGGCGGAGATCAATGAAGCCTACGCCGCCATGCTCAGCGGCGAGGTGGCGCGGGGGGTGATTCTGTTTGGGTAGCATAGGCGTGTTGCGTGTTGCGTATTGCGTGTTGCGTATTGCGTATTGCGTACCCAGGGAGAATTACTGAATACGCAACACGGAACAGGGGTAGATTACCCAAGTGCCGTTTTTTCAGGGGAGGTATCTTATGAACGAGCCTAAGCCAGTTCCGCGTATGGCGATTGCGGCGGTCACGGCCGTATTCTCTCTTATCCTCATTAGCAGCCTGGTTGCCGTTGGGCAGCGGCCGGCAACGGCCGAAATAACATCCACCGAAACGCCAATCATCGTAACACCCATCCCCCCGGTTGATGGTCTGCTCAGCCTGAGCCGGTTTCCACAGGTGGCCCGCGTTGGTCCGGCACAGCAGATGGTGTATGGCCCTAATATTTGCACAAGCTACGGCGACCCCTTTTCACCCTTGAACAGCGTGTGGGCACCCGGCTATTACACCTACATGTATGTCATTGTCATTCCGCCTGACTATCCCCATGATATGTTGCGGGTAGAGCTGTTCGACCCCGACTCGATTAACACCATCACGCAGACGGTGCAGGTCTATTTTTCGGATACGGCCGTTGACTACGATCCCGATCGCTTCCCCGCGGAAGGGGTCGAAATGACCTGTCCCAGCGACCGGCGCGATCCCTGCATTCTGGAAACAGGTGAACTGGAAATCGTAGCCGAGACAGGGGGGGCTATCAGCGAAGCGGAAATCAACCCTTACTGGTATGTGCGTACCGACGCCAACCGGGGCGCAGGTGCCGGTCATGGGAACGGCACCTGTGCCATACCAGAAACCTATGCACCCCAATACAATACGCGGACTGTCTATGACCTGCACTATTATGCCCAGCTACCGAATGGCGATGTGCCGCGCATTCCGCTCGGCCTGTACACCGGTCAGGTCGGCGATACCATTCGTGATACCGGCGACCATCAAACTGACATGCGCTGGGTCTCGCCCGGCGGCACCCAGCTTCCCGATCAACCCGTCCCGGTTCCCGCCGAATTTGGCTCATTTGAAATTGACTTGACCAGTGACGTACCCGACATATGGGTTGACCCGGCCACCGGCAACCGGCACATCTGGCTGGACATCACCACCATCAGCGGCGCTTCCCGCAACGAGTTCCACCTCTGGGCTGGCCCGCTTTACCCGAATTTAGCCAGCGCTGGCAACGCTCGTAATCTACAAATCGCCAACGCCTGGCCTTTTGCTTACGATTCGGCCGGCGTCGAGGTCAAAGCGTTGGGGGACCTGCCCCAGGTCTCGCATGAAGTGGGTTGGGCCGAAAAGCCGCTGCTCACCGTCGGGCCGGAATATGCGGGCAGCACTATTTTTGTCGGCACCTTCGACCTGGATGATGGTTCGCAGCCACCGCTTGTCTTCTCGTTTGATTCGCTGGCCTTTGCCCCGGCCGATAACGACATGGACGGCATTGACCATGACCTGACCGATTGGGCCCTTGCCTTTGGCGGCACGGCCGATCCCAACCCCGAAAGCCGCTGCTTCCATCTGGATGTGCCGGGCGATACGCGCTGCACCAATCAATGGGTAAGCCCGCCCTACGTCATTACCATCCCCAGCGATCTAAACTGCGACTATCAAGACCCGGACATGGCCAACTGCACCCCCTTTTACGGCGGCACGCTCTCCGTGCGTTACCGGGCCGGTTTTGATGATGCGGCCGTTTGGGAAATGTTACCACTGCCAACGGTTGAGCCAGACCCTACTCTCGGCTGTTCGGCTTTTCCCATTACACCACATTTTCTACTTGAATCAGTCTCGCCAGACGTTAATGCCCCCGCCCCTTTTCCACAAGCATGGGAATTTGAATACCCCCCTACACCTCCCACCTATGGCCAATTTCCACACAATCAACCCGGCATTGATCTCATAGAGGCACAGCCAGGCCTGGTCTACCGTGCCTGGATAAATGACAGCAGCGCCTTATTCCTGCGCTGGAACGCGGGCATCGAACCATCCCTGCCAACGTTGGTCAACAGCCTCTCCTGGCCAGGCGACACCCGTGATTACACCGATCATGGCGACAATGGCCTGCCAATTGCTGATCCTTATCCCCATGTGGTTCGCGGCTTTGTCGATTATTACGATAACACCGACCTTAACCTGGCTATGACCAGTTGGATTCCCGCCTATACAGATGATGTCAATGATGATTTGATACGCAATGCGCTTAACCAGCACATCGACCGCGGCCGGCTGCTGCGGCTGCCCATCTGGTATGACTCGGCCGGCAGCGGCATGGATACCAGAGTAAGCGTCTATCGTTTTGGGCTGTTTCAACTGCACGGCTACAGGCTCTCCCCGCAGCCCTGGCTGCTGCTGGAATTCGCCGGTTGGGATGATTCCTGTGGGCAATCTCCTTCTGGCCCGCCGCCTATACCTACTATGGGGCCTACGGCTACCTTTACACCAACACCCGATCCAGTTATTACGCTAACACCAACTTCAACCGGCGAGCCAACGGCCACCTCTACCAGCACAGCGACGGCGACCAACACGCCCACCAGTACGCCCACCGTTACAGCAACGGCTACTAACACGGCCACACCGACAGCAACGGTGACGCCAACAGCAACGGCCGTTCCATCCCCCTTCTATCATTTCTATCTACCGCTCATAGTTCAACAGTAGCCGCACTCAGAAACCTATATAGTGACAGGTGTCACCTTGGGGGCTAAAATGCCCAGAGAGGTGACAAAATGAAACAAGATGAAA
>SLGK01000043.1 GCA_007123775.1 Anaerolineae bacterium
ACGGCGCTCATGACCGCCTCTTCGATGTTGGACAGAATGTTGACCAGGCCGGCGCTGCTGGGACTGTTAAAGCTGATTTCCTGCTGCGCTTTGTGGGTCAGGCTGGTCCAGGCCAGGCCGCCGTCCAGCTTCAACTGGTTGAGACCAAGCTGCCACAATCGAATGGTGGAAAGGGGCTTCAAATTCAGGGCGAGCATCGTTACCAGCGAGAGATCGGCCCCGGCGGCCATCAGCGCGCCGGTAATTTCCATCGTGCGCGGGGTGACGCCCACAATGCGGAAGCCAAGCGTGTCGGTGACGATGCCGGTGAGCAGGCTGAGGGCAATATCGGCCGTTATGTCCACGTTGAGGGCCAGCAACAGTTCATACACCATTTCGGCCGTAGAGGTGGCCTCGGCATCGACCAGGTTGATCTGGCCGAAGTTGGTGTTGGTGGCGTGGTGGTCGATGTTGATGAGGAATGGCTTCTCAGTCAGGTCGGCAAAGGTGCGTCCCATACGGCTCTCGTCGCCGCAGTCGAGGGCAATGGCCAGGTCAAAGGTGGCCTCGGCCGGTAGTCCTTTCTGGACCTTGTCGGTCAGGGGCAGAAAGCGAAAACGGCCGGGCACGTTGTCGTCACAGGCCATCGTCACCTGTTTACCCAGCCGGGCCAGCGCGTTGCCAACGGCCGTTAACGACCCAATCGCATCCCCATCCGGGTCTACGTGGGTCAGTACCAGAATCGTCTGGGCTTTATTGACTGCTTGTTTGATGGCGTCCATAAGGTTTCGTAGTGCGTAGTGCGTATTCCGTAGTGCGTAGCCTGTCGGGTAATTACGCACTACGCAATAAGTGAACAAATTTGTGGTAATCAACTACCCTCATCCGCTGCCGGAATGTCCAGGCTGTCCAGAATGGCGTTGATCTCCTCGGCATGGGCCAGAGAGGGGTCCCAGCGAAAGACGAGTTGGGGCACGGTACGCATTCGCATACTACGGGCGATTTCGCTACGCATGAAGCCACCGGCCTTGCTCAGGGCGGCCAGCACCTCTTTCTCGCGGGATTCGTCACCAAGAGCGTTGACATAAATATTGGCGTACTGGAATTCCCGGTCTACCAACACCTGGGTAATGGTCACATCTTGCAAGCGCGGGTCTTTCACCGAGCGTAATAGCAGCTCGCTGAGAATGACCTTAATCTGTTCAGCAGCTCGTTTTTGTCTGACTTCTTTCATGATGATTTATCCAGAATTTCTTGAGAATTAAGACGGAGGACGGAAGACCGAGGACCGAAGCGCCACATCCGTCCTCGGTCCTTTGTCCTCCGTCGTTCCATGACTTGGTTCAATCGTTAACTTGGTTCTACCCGCTCAATGACAAAGAACTCGAGAATGTCACCCGGCTGGTAATCGTCCCAGCCTTCGATGTTGACGCCGAACTCGAAGCCGGTTTTGATTTCGCGCACGTTTTCTTGCAGATGTTTGAGGCTGCCCACGTTGCCGGTGTGGAGCAAACGGCCGTCTCTGACCACCCGCGCCCTGGCATTACGACGAGCCACGCCGGTCCGCATGTAGCAGCCGGCCACGTTGCCCGCGCTGCGAATGCGAAACACCTGCCGTATTTCAGCCCGACCAATCACCCGCTCCTCGAAGGTGGGCGAGAGCATCCCCTTGATCGCTTTTTCCACATCCTCAATCATGTGGTAAATGATTTTGTAGGTACGGATGTCGATCTGCTCGCTGGCGGCAGCGGCGTGGGCTATGTTGTCTACATTGACGTTGAAGCCCAAAATAACGGCCCCGGACGCCGAGGCCAGCATCACGTCACTCTCGGTGATGGTGCCGGTAGCGGCCCGCAGCACTTCCACCGTGACTTCATCACTCTTTTCGTTTAGCTTTTCCAGGGAGTTGACAATTGGTTCCAGCGACCCCTGCACGTCGGCTTTGACAATCAGGTAGAGCGTCTTAGACTCGCTGTCGCTAAGCTGGCTGAAGAAATCTTCCAGCGTGGGGGCGGCGCGGACTTCTTCCACGACGCTCTGGGCACGTTCGTCGGCCAGCTTGCGTGCGGTGCGGTCGTCGGTCACCACCTCAAATTTTTGCCCGGCGACAGGCATCCCATTTAGCCCGGAAACGGAGACGGGGGAGGAAGGGCCGGCCTCGGTAATGCGGTTGCCCCGGAAATCAAACATGGAGCGAATACGGCCGTAATGATCCCCAATCAGCAGCGTATCCCCCTGCCGTAGGGTGCCGTTTTGCACCAGCAGCGTGGCCATCACGCCCCGCCCTTTCTCCATGCGTCCTTCCAGAACGGTACCGGTCGGCTCTGCATCCGGGTTGGCGCGGGGTTGAATCTCCTCCGAGACCAGCACAATCGCTTCCAGCAAATCCTCAATGCCAAGCTGCTCCGTGGCCGAAACGGGGATCACCATCGTATCCCCGTCCCATTCATCGGGAATGAGGCCGATTTCGCTCAATTCTTGTTTGACTTTGGGAGGATTGGCGGTGGCCAGGTCAATCTTGTTCATGGCCACGATGATGGGCACACCGGCAGCGCGGGCGTGGTCGGCCGCTTCACGGGTCTGAGGCATCACGCCGTCGTCGGCAGCCACCACCAAGATAGCGATGTCGGTAGCCTGCGCTCCGCGTGCCCGCATGGCCGTGAACGCCTCGTGGCCGGGGGTGTCCAGGAAGGTGATGGTCTGGCCCTCATGCTCTACCTGGTAAGCGCCGATGTGTTGGGTAATGCCGCCGGCCTCGCCTGCCTGCACGTTGGTATGGCGCACCACGTCCAGCAGCGAGGTTTTGCCGTGGTCTACGTGGCCCAACATGGTAATCACGGGGGGACGGGGTTGGAGGTCGGCTTCGGCTTCTTCGGCCAAAATCTGGCGCCAGACGAGCTGTGCCCCGGCCCGCTCCACTTCTTCTTCCCCTTCGGGCACGGCTTCGCGGACGGGGACCGGCTCGAAGCCCATTTCGCTGGCAACGATAGCGGCCGTATCGTAGTCGATCTGCTGGTTGATGTTGGCCATAATGCCGTTGCTCATCAACTCTTTGATGACGTTGATGGGGCTGGCATCCATGATGGTGGCCAATTCCCGGACGGTAACGAATGCCGGTATTTCTATAATTGTTTTTGTCTCTGCCATGCGCTCTTACTTCCTCTCGTTCCAGGGGTGCAGGGCGCTGGCAGAAACGGTATCGTTATCCGCTACCTTGCCGGCCAGTGCCTTGCACCGCTGCGTCTGGTTTATGGTTGGTAATTTCCGCTATATCCTGCGCCGTTAGCTGCTCGATTTTGAGCGCGCGCTGCAAAATCTGGGGCGTATGGGTGGCCTTCTCCCAGCAGACGGGATTGGCACACAGGTAGGCCCCACGGCCGTTTTGCTTGCCGCTGTAGTCTACAACGACCGGCCCGACCGGGGTACGCACCAGGCGCACCAACTGTCGTTTGTCCTGTTTCTGACGGCAAACGACGCAGGTGCGCTGCGGAATATGCTTAGGACGCGGCCCTTTTTTAGTGGCCATTTCCGTAATACGTAGTGCGTAGTGCGTCATGCTTCCTACGCACTACGCACCACGCACTATCGTTATTATTAAAAGTCATCGATGTCAAAGTCTTCCCATTCGGGACGGCGACGGCTGCCTTTGCGCTTACGCTGGATGACAACTTCGCCCATATCTTCATCAAAGACCAGGCTGCGACCTTTGCGCGGCCGTTTACGGCCGTCTTCATCGTCATCTTTATCCTCGTCGCGGTCGGCCGGGGTCTTGACGACCACCACACCTGGTTTGGCTTTCTCTTCTTTCTGGACTTCCTGCTTCTCTTCGATAACGTCGGCCACAATGGAGCGGGAGAGGTCGTCGAGCATCTCTTCGAGGGGCACTTCTTCCTCTTCTTCTTGTTCAACGACAACTTCTTCCTCGACCGCTTCTTCAGTTTCTTCGATTTCGGCCACTTCGTCGATGGCTTCGGCCGTTTCTTCGACCTCGGCTTCTACTTCAACCGCCGCAGCGGCTTCGGCCTCTACTTCTTCAGTCTCAGCCGCAACGTCCACTTCCGGTTCGGCCGGAGCTCGTAGTTCGTAGGTGGCTACCGCGTCTTTTAGCGTTTGCAGGCCTACTTCGCCGAAGCCCTTAAAGTTCAGGAAAATGTGGTCGCCCAGTTCCAGATTATACAGAACGTCGCCCACTGTCTCAATCTCATTGTCCAGCAGCAGGTTGTGAACCCGGCCGGGCAGGTCGAGGTCGTCCAGCGGCAGCGTCCAGGCAATGGCCGGAATCTGCTTGCGGGCCTCGCTGCGGGCCTGGCGCACTTCATCGTGCCGGGCAGCGCGGGTGGCAATAATGCGCCCTTCGACGCCGCGCACCAGGCGGGTCAGGGTAAAGTAATCCTCAGACGTGATGGGTCGGCCGGCCTCTTTCTTGTCCAAAATCTGGCGCACTTGCAGCAGGAAGGTTTCATCCTGAACCAGGCGCGGATCGACTTCGGGATGGTCTAAATGGCTCAGGGCATCGGCGGCTGCTTCGGTCAGGCTCTGGATGTCGATGCGCCAGCCGGTCAGCTTGGCGGCCAGGCGGGCGTTCTGCCCCTCGCGGCCAATAGCCAGCGATAGCTGATCGTCGGGTACAATGACAACGGCCGTTTTCCCTTCATCCGGGTCATCTTCCAAAAAGACGTCCGACACCCGCGCCGGGCTGAGGGCTTTGGCAATAAAATTGGTCTGGTCCGGGTCCCACTCAATAACGTCAATCTTCTCGTCATTCAGCTCGCGCACAATGCTCTGGATACGCACACCGCGCATACCCACACAGGCCCCCACCGGGTCTACCCCGGCCTGGAGCGCCTGCACGGCTACCTTAGAACGCTGACCGGCTTCGCGGGCAATGCT
>SLGK01000213.1 GCA_007123775.1 Anaerolineae bacterium
CGCAGACACCCCCGCCCCGGCCGTTGAAGAACCCGCCGCGCCCGATCCGGAACCCGAGCCGGCCGCGCCAGACCCAGAACCCGTAGACGAACCAGAAGAACCAATGGCTGAGCCGACCGACGAGCCAGATGAAGAACCAATGGCCGAGCCAACTGAAGAGCCGATGGAAGAGCCAGCGGACATGGGCATGTTGTCCACGCCCAAATTCACCTTCACCGATTGTGACGAAAGCTACGAAGGTGAAACTATTCTTGTGTACCAACAGGCCGGGCTAACCGGTCCGTTGGCCCAGATTTTGGGTGATGGCTTCATCAACGGCACTAACGATGCGATTGCCGCCATCAATGCTGAAGGCGGTATCTGTGGGGCAACACTCCGGGCCGTTCTGGAGGATAGCCAGTACGATCCGGCCCAGGAAATCGCCGTCTATGAGCGGTTCCGGGCGGCCACACCGCGCCCCATGTTTGTGCTGACCTACGGCAGTGGGGCCACCATTGTGCTGAAAGACCGCGTGATTGAAGACGAGATCGTCAACATCGCCGCCGGTTTGGATGCCAACTCCTTCTACATTCCGCGCGATGGCTGGACTGTGGGTGTGGCTCCGGTTTACTCTGACCAGTTCACCGGTTTCCTGGAGTGGGCGCAGGCTAATTGGGACGACATCCGCCCGGACGGGGCCGGTGATGACATTGTAGTTGGCGTTGTGGGCTGGGATAATGCCTTTGGTGCGGGCGCGACCTCGGCCGAAGCGCTGGCTTATGCGGATTCACTTGGTATTACGGTCTTGCCGCTAGAAACGCAAGAAGTTGCGCCTACCGCTGATGTCACCGGTCAAGTGCAAAATCTGTTGCTGAGTGGGGCCAACATCATCTGGATTCAATCTTTGTCCTTTGGGCCAGCTCAGGTGATTGGTACCATTCGCGCTCTGGGTGTCTGGGATCAGGTTGTGGTCGGTGGTGTCAACTGGGCTATGAATACTGATGTGCTGAATATTCTGGGCCAAAATGCAGCTCTGGCTGAAGGCATGTATGGCATTTTGCCCTCCCACTGGTGGAATGATACCGACCAGGTCGGGGTGCAACGCGCCCTCGAAGCCTTTGAGGCAGGTGGTTATCCTGAAAGTGACAAGGGTGTGAGCTATCTGTTGAGCTTTGGCTCGATGTACGCTATCGGTGAAATTATCGAACATGCCATTATACGTGATGGCTTTGAAAACCTGAGCGGTGCAACCTTCTTTGATGCCATGAAGGATCTAGGTGTTGTAAGTGCGGGTGGCCTGTATGACCTGGACGTGTCTGGCGAGAATCGGGCACCCAAGATCGCCCAAGTTCGGCAGATACAGATGACGGCCGATGGGCTGGACTTCATCTTGTTGGAAGATTTCTTTAACTTACCGGATACACGGCCGGCGGCCCCTTAGTATGACCGACGACGGAGGACGGAAGACGGAGGCTGTCAGTTTCAGGTAATCCGTCTTTCGTCCTTCGTCATCCGTCCGTTTGTAAAAGCATATGTTAAACGTCAACAACATCGAAGTGGTATACAGTGATGTCATCCTGGTGCTGCGGGGTGTCACCCTTTCTGTAGAGCAGGGGCAGATTGTGTCGCTGCTAGGGGCCAATGGGGCGGGTAAATCGACCACGCTCAAGGCGATTTCGGGCCTGTTGAGTACTCAGGAAGGGGAGGTGACGCGCGGCGGCATTGAGTTTGAGGGGCAGCGCATTGACAACATGACCCCGGATGATATTGTCCATATGGGGATTGTGCAGGTGTTGGAAGGACGGCCGTTATTCCGCCATCTCACCGTTGAAGAAAATCTGCTGACAGGGGCCTTGTTCCGTCAGGCTGCCGGGTCTACTCTCAAGCAAGATTTGGACGAAGTCTACCACTTCTTCCCGCGCCTGCGCGAGTTTCGCCAGCGCACCAGTGGTTACCTTTCTGGCGGCGAGCAGCAAATGGTAGTGATTGGTCGAGCGCTGATGGCTAAGCCCCGTCTGATGCTGCTGGATGAGCCGTCACTGGGCCTGGCCCCGCTGCTGGTGCAGGATATTTTTGATATTATCAAGCGCATCAACAAGGAGTCGGGCGTGTCGCTGCTGATTGTGGAGCAGAACGCCAACGTGGCCTTGCAGGCGGCCGATTATGCGTATGTGATGGAAAACGGCCGTATTGTCCTTGACGGTCCGGCCGAACAACTGCGCCAAAACGCTGACATCAAGGAGTTTTACCTGGGGCTAACCCAGGTCGGCGAACGCAAAAGTTATCGGGACGTGAAGCATTATAAGCGGCGCAAGCGGTGGTTGGGATAGTCGAAATTGTAGTGCGTAGTACGTAGTGCGTAGCAAACTTTCATTACGCACTACGTACTACGCACTACGTCAATCAGGTGGAGCAAACCAATGAGTTACCTAGACCAAAAATTACAGCAGACAGTCCGGTTAGCTTATGAGAACGTACCGGCGGTGAAGGCTCGCTTTGAGGCGGCCGATTTGACGCCTGACGATATTCAAGGAGTCGCCGATTTACCCAAGCTGCCTGTTTTGTCCAAAGATAAGGTAGTGGAAATGCAGCAGGCCAATCCCCCCTTTGGCGGCATGTTGGGCGTGCCCGTCAGCGAAATCAGCCACATTTTCTTTTCGCCCGGCCCCATCTACGAACCGGCCCCGGAGCCGGATGAATCCGCCTGGGATGTGGCCCTAGATGCGCTCAAACGGTGTGGTTTTGAGCCGGGCGAAATTGTCCTCAACAGCTTCTCCTACCACCTGGTTCCGGCCGGGTTTTTGTTTGACGGCGCGTTCCGGCGGCTGGGCTGCATCGTGATGCCCGGCGGTACGGGCCAGGCTGACCTGCAGTTGAAAATGGCCGTTGATTTGGGCGCGACCGGCTACGTAGGTACGCCCAGCTTCTTGATGAGCCTGGTCAAACGGGCCGAGGAGCAGGGTTTGATAGCGAGCGGTGCCTTCCGCATCAAAAAAGCGATTGTCTCGGCCGAACCGTTCCCGCCCAGTATGCGCCAGGCGTTGGCCGAGCGAGGCATTACGGTGGGCAACGCCTACGCCACGGCCGATTTTGGCGTGTTGGCTCTCAATACCGGCGAAGGCATGATCATGCAGCTTCTGGACGAGCCGATCATCGAAGTAGTTGATCCGGAAACGGGCCAGCCGGTGGGGTCGGGCGAGGCCGGTGAAGTGGTCGTGACCAATTTCAGCCGCGTCTACCCGCTCATTCGTCTGGGCACGGGGGATATGGCCGTCAATATGGACCCCAATCCCGGTCAGAGCAAGCAGACAGAGCGGGGCATTGTCCTGGTCGGCCGTTCCGGCGAGGCAGCCAAAGTGCGGGGCATGTTTGTTCATCCCAACCAGTTACGCTTTGCTGCGGCGCAGGTGGCGGGGGTCAAAATCGTGCAGGGCGTGGTCTCACGTCCCGGCGATAAGGACCATTTCACGCTGCGGGTAGAGACGGAGGGTGAGGTGGATGAAACGGCCGTTGCCGACAACCTCAAACAAATCATCCCCAACATCTGTCGCGTGCGCGTAGATGAGGTCGAGTTTGTAGCGGCCGGCACCATCCAGCCCGACATGCCCGGCATGGTTGATGCCCGCGACTGGCAGGCATAGAGGACAACAGATTTGGGGAAATAACAGATTGCCCGTGAGGGGAAAAATCCGTTCCATCCCACAATCCGTTGTACTCACTGCCGATGAGGAAAAGAATCGTGGCTAAAATTATCATCACGGCCGCTTTGACCGGTGTTCTAGCCAACCGCCAGCAGTCGCCCGCCATCCCCTACACACCAGAAGAAATTGCGGCCGAGGCACGGCGCAGCATGGACGCGGGCGCCAGCATTGTCCACATCCACGCCCGCCAGGATAATGGCCTGCCCGCTTTTGACGTGGAGACCTATGCCCGAATTGACACGGCCGTGCGCCAGCAATGCCCCGACCTGATCATCAACTACTCCACCGGAGCCGTGGGTATCAGCCGCGAGGAGCGCATTCACCACATCCCCGCCCTCAAGCCGGATATAGCTGCCCTCAACATGGGGTCGATGAACTACGCCATCTACTCGCGCAAAGCGAAGCAGTTTTACCACGACCACGTTTTTGCCAACCCCTTTAAGGACATCCAATTTTTCCTGGAGCGGATGAACGCGGCCGGGACGCGGCCCGAACTGGAATGTTTCGACACCGGCCACATCAACAACGCCCAGCCGCTCATTGACCTGGGGCTGCTCCGGCCACCTTACCAGTTCAGCCTGATCATGGGCGTTTTGGGTGGCATCCCGGCCAGCACCAAAAATCTAGTCCATCAGGTGGACGCCCTGCCAGCCGGGTCTCATTGGCAAGTGATTGGTATCGGCCGTTACCAATGGCCGTTGGTGGCTGCGGCCGTTTCCATGGGCGGCAACGTGCGCGTGGGGCTGGAAGACAATCTCTACCTGCCAAACGGGAAACTGGCAAAATCGAATGGGGAACTGGTGGAAACGGCCGTTTCTCTCATCCACCTCACCGGCCACCAGGTCGCCACCCCCGCCGAAGCCCGATCCATGCTGCAATTGTAGACAACATCAACAACCGGCATAGATTTGGAGATAAACAGTGGCCAAGATCACAATAACCAAGGAAAATCTTCTTAGTTCGGCTGAATTCAGAACCCTCCTAGAACAAATGAGCAATCGAAGCTCGCCATTAGAAGACATGCTTGCTTTGCTCCGCGAGCTAATTGGGTATGAAGAGCAGTACAACATGGAAAGTGACGTCTTCTACGCCCGCTTCATGCGCGGTGAAATGGGAGATGAGTTGCCGTTTATCATGTGGGCCGGGCAGTATGAAACATACCTTATAAAC
>SLGK01000288.1 GCA_007123775.1 Anaerolineae bacterium
AATTGTGGTTGTACACTTACTTCTGCCAGTATGTTATTTGCATATTATGGTGCGAACTTAACCCCTGCTACTCTCAACAGTTGTATGGGGCTACAATCTTGCCCATTCAACTGGATGGCTGGAGCAAATTGTAGCAATGACTCTGCAAGTTGGGTCAATGACTACTCATTCAGTTGGCAGAGATTAGAGCAAGAACTAAATGAAAATGGTCGCCCTATCTTACTAGAAATGCGCCGCATTGCTGATCCAAGTAAAACACATTGGGTCGTAATAATCAGCGGAGCAGGTGATGATCCAGCCAACTATATCATGCACGATCCCTGGCCATTGGGAGGGGCTAATATGCGCCTTAGTACGCGCTCTCAAGATTATTATTTTACCAGAATCGTGGTATACGACGGTGAAGCTGGATGTAGCGCTGTCAATTTTACAACAGACGCTTCTAGTGTTGTCGATGTGTCGCCTGTCTCAGTTCAGTTTTCCTCTGGAGATCAAACGGGCAACGGTTTGACACTTCGTGAGTCATCAATCATCACCGGTACAGCGTTCTTCTACCATATGACTGAAATTACAATGACTGTGCAACTCACAGCGACCAGCAGTCTGGGTGACATTTCTGAAATGCTTGTTTGGACCGATTCTAATCCTAGTCCAGTCTGGCAGCCTTTTTCACCTTTTGCTTGGTTGCCCGTGAGTGAATTCATCTACGCCAAATTTCGGGATGAGTTTGGGAATGAATCCGGGATGGTATCCGACAGCATTTTTCCAATTCACACCCCTCCAGATTTCGAGATACAGAGAAGCTACTTACCTCTATTACTACGGAACCCATAAGCAGTCAGATGCGAGGTTGCTTCATACGTGACTTCAGAGCTGCATCGCGTCATAAATCTGGAGCGCATGAGATTGCCTCAGAATGCCTATTTTCGTCCTGATTATAGGCGAAATTCTTATTAAGACCTGCGTCAAATGCGTGTTTCACCGGCTATTTGTTACAAAATCGCCGCTTCAAAACTTTGCAACACTATGATGCACTGCGGCTCTAAACTGGAGTTATCAACCAGACCATGCCGAACCGCTTTGATGCTACCATCTGGCCATGATGCCCAACGAAGCACCCAGCGAAGCCGTCGTCGAGGTGCAGGTCAGCGCTCTGCTTAGCGGCCACGACCTGACCCCCTTTGAGCTGCTACCTGATACGGCCGATGAATACCAGGCCACCTGTCGCCGCTGCGGGCGGACCGTTTGGGTGCGCGGCAACTCCCTGGTCTACAGCCTGCTGGGGGATGCAGACTGCCCCGGCACGCCCGCCACCTATGACAGTGAGCCGTAGACACCGCACCCGGCGACGTGCGAGCCGGCACGCCTTGATCTGCGGCCACACCGCCGTAGCATCCCCGGCACAGTCCGCTCAGGCCACAGCCGCCACCGGCCGCACGCCCTGACCGGCTGCCCTTACAGGAAACAGGTAACGCCATGACCACAGACCACGATAACAACCCCTACACCATCCTGGCCATCGCCCACCAGCTGGGCCTGGAACCGGCCGCTACCCAGTCCGCCTTCGCCTACTGCCTCTGCCTGCTCATGGTCGAAGCCGGCCGGATGCGGCTGGTAGCCAAGACCCCCGGCGACGACGGCCCGCTCTGCCACTTCCACTCTGCCGACGGCGAGGTGTTTCTCGTGCCCGAGCCAACGCTGACGGCCGCTCAACTGGCCCAACTCAAAGCCATTCTGCGTCCAATCTGGCTAGAAGAGGGTGGGGGAGACGAACCATGACCGTTCAGGAGGTCCGCCCCTACCAGGCCGACACCCCCCAGCCGAACGGCCTGACCATCACCTGGCCTGACGAACGGGAAGGCTGGGCCGACCTGACCACAATCGAGGAGGTAACGACGCTCCTGGCCTTCTACGACCTGCCGCCCCTCGGCGATCAGCCTCTACCGATCACGCTCAATGGCGACCAGTTCAGCGCCACCGTCCAGCCCTCTCCGTCCGGCTACCGCGTCCTGGTCCAGCGCCGACCACACGGCCCGGTGCAGGAGGCGGCCTGGCGGCTGGCCGAACAGACGGCGATGTACCGCATTATCATACGGGACGACGTGCTGGGGGTGCTGTTCCGGGATGAAAACATCTTTGTGCCCTTTACGCGGCTGGCTTTTGACCACCAGCGGCAAAAGTTCCGCCTCCTGGAGTGAGCATATGTCCCCCAACCCGACCCTACGCCAAACAGCCACTCTAGCCATCACCCTCCTGCTGGCCCTGCTGCTGGTAACGGCGGTGAGCCTGACCCTGGCCCACGGTGGCGGCTCACCGGCCTGGTACTTCACCGACAACCTGGATGCTACCGGCCCCAGCGATGAGATAACCGAGATGGAACAGGCGCTGCTGGACCGGCTCAACGGCGCAGCCACCAGCATCGACGCGGCCATCTACGACTTCAACCGCAACAGCGTCCGCGACGCCCTGCTTGACGCCCACGGTCGCGGCGTGACAGTGCGCGTGGTCACCGACGATGACGCCCGCAACCACAGCACCTACAGCCTCTACTACGATGCCCTGGAAGCGGCGGGTATTCCCGTCATTGACGACCAGCGGCCCGGCTCGCTTATGCACAACAAGTTCTTCGTCATTGATGAGGAAATCCTCTGGACCGGCAGCGCCAACCTGACCAACCGCGGCTTCACCGTCAACCACAACAACAGCCTGGTCTTCACCTCCACCCTGCTGGCCGAGATTTACGGCCTGGAGTTCCAGCAGATGTTTGACGGCAGCTTCAGCAACGCCAAGAGTGCGACTCTGACCACCACCCTCGACTACAACGGTCGCCCGCTCCAGGTCTACTTCTCGCCACAAGACAACGCCATCGACGCCCTGATCGACGAGGTAGCCATCGCCGAGGAATCGATCCACTTCTCCATTTTCTTCTTCACCAGCGCCGACCTGGCCAACGCGATGATCGAGCGGCAGCAGGCCGGGGTGACGATTGAAGGGGTCTGGGACCTGCTGGGGGCAGCTTCGCCCTTTTCCCAGGACGAGAGCCTGTGCGCGGCGGGCATTCCCATCAAAATCGAGGACTACTTTGGCTTCATGCACAACAAGTTCATGGTCATCGACGCCCACGGCCCCAACCCGCGCCTGATCACCGGTTCGATGAACTGGACCGGGGCCGGCAACAACAGCAATGACGAGAACAGCCTCATCCTCCACGACGGGGCGACGGCTGTGGCCTACTATGATGCTTTCCGCGTCCTCTACGACACGCTCTCCGACGACCGTCTGTGCGACTATACCGTGGAACAGCCTTACCAGGTCTGGCTGCCCCTGATTGTCACGCCACCAGGCAGCCCGCCGCCGCCGGACCCAATTGACGGCGATAACGTGGTCTGTCAGGAAACGGGTCAGACGCAGCTGTGTGCCTGGGTCTCCAACGGCACGCCGCCCCGGTTCTCGACCGTCACCGTTTATGGCCGATTGCTGACCAGTGGCAGCGGTCAGGCTGGCCAGGTGATGGAAACCAGTTGGCACTATCTGACCACCACCTCCCACTGCGACGGCCTCACCGGGAGTGACGGGGTGGCCCATTGCAGCCGCAGCATTGGCGGGGCCACCGTCGGCTTTCAGGTGAACATCGAGGTGGAGATTGAGGGGCAGACGGTGACCACCTGGTTTGTGCCTGAGTAGGGGAAGAGTTGATGGACAGCAACACCTACCAAACCATCCACGCGGCTGTCACCCGCTGGGCACGGGCCAGATTCCACAGCGACGAGATCGTCATCGCCGACATCGACCGTGACGATGAGCCGGAGCAGTACCTCGTTGTCCTGGCCGCCCGGCCGCTCACCTACTGGCTGGCGGTTGAAGTCTGGCTCAGTGACGGGCAGGCGGAGACGATCAACGACCTCGGCGAAGGAGTGCCGCTGGAAGAGCAGCCCTGGCCTTGGCCTGACGATGGCCGGTAGGCTCGGCGCTTACAGACTGTGATAGGGAGGAAACGATGTTGGATTTAGCAGGAGCCTGTGTCGGCTGCGACCGGTGGCACACACTCGACGACTTGGGGCTGTGTGACACCTGTGCCGCCAAGTTCGACCGCGACCTGATCCGCCAGCGGGCCTGGGACTACTCGGCCACCGCTTTTGGCTGTGACCCCAGAGATTACGAGGCGCTGCGGCAGGCGGTTATCGACAATTACGGCGCGGCCTTTGAGCTGCTGGCTCCGCCCGCAAAAGAGAATCGCAAACGGCGCAAGCGGCGGCGGAATTGAAAGCTGGTGACTGGTGGGTAACGGCCGCTGCTGCCACCCGTCCCCCAACGGCCGACAAAGGAGCATCCCATGAACCACCTCATCTATCTCCACGGCTTTGCGTCGTCGGCGGGCGGCCGTAAAGCCCAATACCTGCGCCCCCGACTGGCCGAGCGGTCCGGCGTTACCTTTCACGCTGTCGAGTTTTCACCCACGCCGGCCGACTTTGAATACCTGACCATTACGGGGATGATCAACCGGCTGCGCCAATACAGTCTCGATCACGCGCTGACCGAGGTTTGTCTCATCGGCAGTTCTATGGGTGGCCTGGTCGGGCTGAATTACGCCCACCGTTTTGGTCGGGTGGCCCACCTCCTGCTGCTCTCGCCCGCCCTGACCTATCTGTCCGGGGAGCGGGTGGGTCTGTCGCTGGCCGAGTGGGAAGCTGAGGGGGTGGGGGAGTTGTTTCACTATGGCTTCAATCGGTTGGTCCGGCTGCGCTATGATTTGGAGGTAGACGGCCGTTTCTACCAGTCCCCACCACCCCCACCAGCCCCCATCACCATCATTCACGGCACACAGGATGAGGTCGTGCC
>SLGK01000332.1 GCA_007123775.1 Anaerolineae bacterium
TAGACCCTTAGCAAGCTCCAATAGGGATAACCATTCTAAAAATTCGCTTTTCGAGTATAGCATCAAAACAATATGTGATATAGACAAACTCATATAATGTTGAGGCTTATCGTCATTGGCAGCAATTTGCGGTCCATCTGTGCTTTTGCTAAAATTGTGAAAAGTTACACGAATGGGCTATATTCTAAACTCAACTAAACCTGCTTCAAATAGCCCTGAATACCCAAAGTTCCAACAAACAGCGAGGCTTGGTACACTGTGACAGATGACATCCCCCATATCGTAATCGGGCGTCTGCCCATCTACCTACGTGCCCTGACGCGCATGGCTGAAGAGTATGACCAGAAAACGACTTCCTCCCATGAACTGGGCGAGCAGCTAGGCATCAGCTCGGCCCAAATCCGTAAGGACCTTTCCCATTTTGGGGAATTTGGCAAACAGGGAACCGGCTACCATATTGGTTATCTCATTGACCAGTTGCAGCAAATTCTTAATCTTCATGTGGAATGGGATGTAGCGGTTATTGGCGCGGGCCATTTGGGCCACGCCCTGGCAAACTACAACGGTTTTGGGCATCGCGGGTTCCGCATCCGCTGGATTTTTGACAACGATCCGGCCAAAGTGGGCCAAAAAACCAATGGCCTGGTTGTGCAGCACATTGATGAGTTAGAAGAAACGATCAAGGAACATGGCGCGGCCATTGCAATCCTGGCTATTCCGGCTAAAAGCGCCCAGGACGTCACGGACCGTCTGGTTAAGATGGGCATCAAAGCCATCCTCAGCTACGCGCCACTGCATCTTTCTGTGCCTGATGGCGTGGAGGTCAGCTACAGCGATCCGGTAACAGAAATGCAGCGCATGACCTATTACCTGACGCCTAAATAGAAACGCGCCAGCAATTTTGCTGGCGCGGTTTTGATTATCTTGTGTTTGACTGACCCAGTTTAGGTTACAAATCGGGGATGCTGCGCTGTAGAATAGGCAGGTCTGCCAGGGCACGGCCGGCCCCCAGCGCGGTGCAGGCTATCGGGTTGTCGGCTACGTAAGCCGGTACGCCCGTATCGCGGGTGATCAGGGTGTCAACCTCGCGCAGCAAGGCTCCCCCACCAGTCAACACCATACCCCGGTCGATGATGTCTGACGACAGTTCAGGTGGTGTTTTGGCCAGCACAGAGCGGACCACGTTGACAATGGCCGCCAACGGTTCGCTGATCGCTTCGACAATCTCACTTGAGCGTACGGTAATGGTTTTGGGCAAACCGGCGATCTGGTCGCGCCCTTGCACCTGCATTTCTAGCTCTTCGTCTGTTTCGATGGCGCTGCCGATTTTGATCTTGAGGGCTTCGGCCGTTGGCTCGCCAATGACCAGGTTGTACTTCTTGCGAATGTAGCTAATGATGGCTTCGTCCAGATGGACACCGCCCACGCGCACCGATTCGGCACAAACAATACCGTTCATAGAGACAACGGCCGCTTCTGTGGAGCCGCCACCCATATCGACCACCATATTGCCGGTTGGGGTACCAATGGGCAGCCCAGCCCCGATAGCGGCCGCCAGCGGTTCGGGGATCAGATGAACCTGGCGGGCACCGGCGGCCAGGGCAGCTTCGCGCACGGCCCGCCGCTCGACGCTGGTGACGCCGTAGGGCACGCTGATCATCACAACCGGTTTCCGCAGTTGGAAACGGCCGGTGACTTTGCCGATGAAGTATTCCAACATCCCCTGGGTGACAAAGTAGTCGGCAATGACGCCTTCGCGTAACGGCCGCATCACTTCGATCTCTTCGGGGGTACGGCCGTACATATCCTTGGCCGCCCGACCCACCTCCACAATAATCGTCTTGTCGCCATCATCCCGCACCGCCACCACGGACGGCTCTTGCAGCACAATGCCCCGTCCTTGCTGATGAACCAGCACGTTAACGGTAC
The DNA here is from genome assembly GCA_007123775.1 of Anaerolineae bacterium. Classification (GTDB taxonomy): domain Bacteria; phylum Chloroflexota; class Anaerolineae; order Promineifilales; family Promineifilaceae; genus SLGK01. The sequence continues at coordinate 1,930 of SLGK01000332.1, forward strand.
CCAGGTCAACCGCGACATAGGGTGTAAAAAGAGACACGGCTATGCTCCGGACCCGCTGCCAGACCCCAGCCCTTCAGGTACAGCCGAAGAACGGCGGCGCCGCCGAGCCACGTCAATACGCACCTGCGCCCGCTGTAGCGACGCCCGCACCTGGGCATAATATTCAGGGTCCTCCGGCACGCCTTCGGCCATCATTTTCTCTGCCTGCCGGCGTGCTTCCTCAGCTCGCTGAATATCGATTTCAGCGACATGCTCGGCCGAATCGGCCAGCACAATCACCTTATCAGGCTGCACTTCGGCAAAGCCGCCGCCAATGGCAAAAAACTCTTCCTGGCCAGCACGGCGGATAATAACTTCGCCAAAAGCCAGCGTTGTCAGCAGCGGCGCATGATTGGCCAGAATACCCATACGGCCTTCCGATCCCGGTAAATTTACCGCATCCACCGTGCCGCTGAATACCGTTCGCTCTTGCGTTACAATTTCACACTGTAAAGGCATAGATCACTCTCTATAGTGCGTAGTGCGTAGCACGTCTAACAAGCTGCCCTGTTACGCACTACGCACTAACGTACTACCCAAAATGTAATTATTACGCTTCAGCCCGCATCCGTTCCGCTTTGGCAATGGCCTGGTCAATCGTACCAACCATGTAGAACGCCTGCTCCGGCAGGTCGTCATACTTGCCGTCCAAAATCTCGCGGAAGCCGCGCACGGTCTCATGTGTGGGCACATATTGCCCTTGCAGACCGTGGAACTTTTCGGCCACAAACATTGGCTGACCCAGGAAACGCTCAATTTTACGCGCCCGTGCCACCAGCAGTTTTTGGTCCTCGCTCAATTCATCAATACCCAAAATAGCGATGATGTCTTGCAAGTCATTGTATGTTTGTAGCACCTGCTTTACCTCACGCGCCGTGTTGTAATGCTCTTCACCCACCACATCCGGCTGCAAGGCGCGGCTAGAAGAGGACAGCGGGTCTACCGCCGGGAAGATACCTTTGGCAAACACACCGCGATCCAGAGTGATAACGGCGTCAAGGTGAGCAAAGGTGGCTACCGGTGCCGGGTCAGAGTAGTCGTCGGCCGGCACGTAGATGGCCTGCATAGAGGTGATGGACCCCATCTTGGTTGAGGTAATGCGTTCTTGCAGGGCACCCATTTCGGCTGCCAGGGTGGGCTGATAACCAACAGCACTGGGCATACGACCCAGCAGCGCCGACATTTCTGCCCCGGCCAGCACGTAGCGGAAAATGTTGTCGATAAAGAGCAGCACGTCGCGCCCCTCATCACGGAAATATTCGGCCATCGACAGGCCGGTGAGAGCCACGCGCAGGCGCACTCCGGGGCCCTCGTTCATCTGACCAAAAACCATGGCCACCGAGTCGAGTACGCCGTATTCCTGCATTTCGTAGTAGAGGTCGGTCCCTTCACGAGTACGCTCACCCACACCGGCAAAAATCGACACACCCTCATGCTCACGCGCTACCGAACGGATTAGCTCAGCGATGGTAACGGTTTTACCCACACCGGCACCACCGTAGATACCCGTTTTACCACCTTTAATGAAGGGGGCAATCAGGTCAATAACTTTCATGCCGGTCTCAAACGTTTCGACGCGCGTACTCTGGTCTTCAAATTGGGGTGCCGGCCGGTGAATAGGGTAATAGGTATCAGACTCAGGCGTTTCACCCCCGTCGATGGCCTCGCCAACTACATTAAACACGCGGCCCAGGGTCACTTTGCCTACCGGGACCGTGATTGGGGCATGTGTGCGCGTTACGGTCAGACCGCGCGGTAAACCGTCGGTTGAGTCCATAGCTACAGTGCGAACCATCGTGCCGCCTAAATGCTGCTGTACCTCCAAGATAATAGGCCCTTCGGGGCCTTCCACTGACACTGCTTCGTAAATGCCGGGCAGATCGCCGTTTGGAAATTCAACGTCTACAACCACACTGCGGATGGCTCTAATAATTCCGGTTGCCATATATTCCTCCAGAAAGGGTGGCGGGCAGCGCGTGGCGGGTAGCGGGTAAAATCCGCCACGCGCTACCTGCTTAGCGCTTCAGCACCACCAACAATATCTAAAATTTCGTTTGTAATGTTTTCCTGACGTGCCTTGTTCCGTTCCAGCGTAAGGACTTCGATCAGTTCGCCCGCGTTATCTGTGGCGTTATTCATGGCCACCATGCGGGCGCTATGTTCGCTGGCGACTGACTCCAACAGACATTGGTAGATTTGTAGTCGGGTAAAGCGGGGAACGACCGTATCCAGCAATATTTCTGGTCTTGGTTCGTAAATGTAAGCCCGGTCTTCTACGCCCGACAGGTCTGTTTTTTCTACAAAGTCGGCCACGGCCATGCCTTCAAAGTCAAGGGGCTTGAGCGGCAGAAGTTGTTTGACGCTGGGGATGCGCGTAATAAGGTTGACAAAGTCCGTATAGGCGATAAACACCTGATCGACTGCCTCGGTTAGAAATTCTTCCGTGACCGTGTGGGCAATGGCTGAAATGTCCAGTACGGAGGGGGGATCAGGCATATCGTCGTAGGCGGCAACGACGTTGTAGCCGCGCCGAATCATCAGGTCACGCCCTTTACGGCCGATCGCAATCACCTCAATAGGAGCCGGAAATGCCCTGACAAACTGCTCGGCCATGCCCACAATGTTGGCATTGTACGCCCCAGCCAGGCCGCGATCAGAGGTCATGAGTATCAGGCAAGCTTTGTTAATGCGCTCACGGACGGTCAACAAGGGGTGAATGGCCGCTGTTTGTGAAGCCAGGTTGTTCAGAATCTCGAACGCTTTACCAGCGTAGTCACGAGTGGCTTCAACCCGGCGCTGGGCACGGCTGGCTTTTGAGGCTGAAACGGCCGCTAACGCGCTGGTGACCTGTGAGATGTTCTTGACGCTCTTAATTCGTTTATTTAGTTCCCGTTCAGTAGCCATATGGTCGCTCCGTTATCAGTAATCGGTTATCCGTTTACCGATTGCCGTTAGTTACCGGACCAGGTGCTATTGAAGTCAAGAATGGCCTGGCGCAGTGATTCTTCAATCTCGTCATTCCAGGCACCGCTTTCCCGAATCGGTTTTAGCACGTCGGCCTGAGCGGTGTCCATGTAACGGAGGAACGCCGTTGTCCACTCATCGATATTCTTGACCTCTACGTTGTCCATATGGCCGCGTGAACCGGCGTAGATAACGGCCACCTGATGCTCCACCGATAGTGGGTTGTACTGGGCCTGTTTGAGCAGTTCCATCAACCGTTCGCCACGGCTCAACTGGCGCTGTGTGGCCGGGTCCAGGTCTGACCCAAACTGGGCAAAGGCGGCCAATTCGCGGTACTGAGACAGGTCGGCCTTCAGACCACCGGCTACTTTACTCATAGCCCGTACCTGGGCCGCGCTACCTACGCGGGAAACGGAGAGACCGGTGCTGATTGCGGGGCGCTGCCCGGCGTTAAACAGGTCGGTTTCCAAGAAAATCTGGCCGTCGGTAATAGAGATAACGTTGGTGGGGATGTAGGCGGACACGTCACCCAACAGGGTTTCAATGATGGGCAGCGCGGTCAGGCTGCCACCCTTACCGGGTATTTCCTTGATCTCGTACTGGTCGGGGTTATCCATCTTTTCGAGGTCTTCTTCGGCCTGGTCGTAGTCGAGATTGCCGAAGTAGCGTTTGTTGTTGACGCCCTGGGTTTCGGCCGTTACTTCTGTGCCTTTCTCGACGATAACCAGTTCGTCACGCAGACGGACGGCCCGCTCTAACAGGCGGCTGTGCAGCGAGAAGATGTCGCCGGGGTAGGCTTCGCGACCGGGCGGCCGGCGCAGAATAAGAGACATCTGGCGGTAGGCCCAGGCATGTTTGGAGAGGTCGTCATAGACTACCAGGGCATCTTTACCCTGATCCATGAATTCTTCGCCGATGGTGCAGCCGGCGTAGGGAGCAAAATATTGCATCGGAGCGGGGTCTGATGAGCCAGCCACCACGACGACGGTGTAGTCCATGGCCCCGTATTTTTCGAGTGTGTCTACGACCTGGGCTACCTGGCCTACACGCTGGCCGATAGCCACGTAAATACAAATCAGGTCGCCGCCGCGCTGGTTGATGATGGTGTCCAGGGCGATGGCGGTCTTACCGGTTTGGCGGTCACCAATAATTAGCTCACGCTGGCCTCGACCAATGGGGAACATGGCGTCGATAGAAATGATACCGGTCTGAACCGGGGTATCGACACCCTTGCGCTCAATCACGCCGGGGGCGACGCGTTCGATGGGGCGGGTTTTGTTGGTATTGAGGGGGCCTTTGCCGTCAATGGGATTACCGAGGGCGTCGACAACGCGGCCTAAGAGAGCATTGCCTACGGGGACCGAGGCGATACGGCCAGTGGCGCGTACTTCGTCGCCAAAACCAATGTCGCTGTAGTCGCCCATGATGACGACACCGACGTTGTCTGGCTCCAGGTTGAGGGCCAGTCCAGCCTGACCGTTTTCAAATTCAACCAGCTCGTTGGCGCGTACATCGGCCAGACCGTCTACCAGGGCCACACCGTCACCAACGGCGATGACGTTACCCACGCTGCGGGCGCTTACGTCATGATCAAACTGTTGAATCTGGTCTAAAAGGGAATCAGCAATATTCTGAAAATCTGGGGCAAGGGTTGCCATTCACCAACCTCCTATAAGGAATTATAAGGAATCGTTTGTTGTAGTGCTTACGTTAGAGCCGATTAGCCCACATCAGGCACTACGTACCTGTTAGATTTGTCGGGATTGCGTGCCGCATGGTACGGGTGCTGCCACACGCTGCAAAGTGTTATTCAGCCTATTAAGAGCAGGGGGAGCTTGTTTGACAATCCCTGTCAGCCGGGTGGATATTACCTTACCTGAGGTAATTTGTCCAACCTGTTAAAGGACGGGGTAATGTTTGTCCAAAAGACGGCCGTTTGCCGTATACTACCGGGTGACTTGTGCATTTTATCACAAGGAAGTGGGGGGCTGCAAATGGTTGGTTAACGTGGTTAACGGCCGTTTCTTACCCACCACCAGCCAACCGTCAAAGAATCTTCCGTAGGGGTGTGGGGCAATCGCTCGATGGTTTCGGAATGATAGAGGCCAACAGCAATACGGCCGTGGCCACTTCCCATTTCCTCATTGCCCGGCAGCACAATGTCATGCCGGTCTAGCAAACGCTCGCCGGGCTGCCAGCTGATGGTGGGGCGCGTACCAAGTAAGGGCACACCGTCATGCTGCGCTACCAGCCAGCCCGTCTCATCTAGCAGATGAACAAATACGGTGTAATGATCAGTTAGAGGCACATCTGTCTGCCATAGCAGCGTGATAGTCAGGTTGTTGGCCTGATCTAGCGAAATGGGCTGCGCCAGATCGACCGGTTGCCCATCGACGGTCGCATAAACTCCGGTTAGGGTGATAGACTCGCCGAATGTAGTTGATTCGGCCGTCATAATGGCTGGCGCAAATGTTATCGAACGGAAGGCCCAAAGCGTCATGCGGCCGGCCGCCGTGCGCTGTTCGTGCAGCATGTGGTAGTTAAGCCAATTGCCCACCACATTGGTCGGATCCCAAATAGAACCCAGATAAGGTACAAACCAGATACGCTCATGCTGTTGGGTCAGTTCCGCCAGCCGGGTTTCCGTTTCATCGGGTGGTTTACCCCAGTAGGCCGGTTGTACCTCAATAGGCAGGTCCAGATTTCGCAAGTAATAATCAAGAGAAGGGTCGGGGAAATGGGCTATAAAGAGGTCGTTGGGACCGCCGTCAGCAGCGATGCGGACCGCCATTTCCCGGTAGCCGCTGGTACGGCCGTAAACCGGGTCAAAATAGTAGTTGTAGAGGCTGAGACCGTTGCCGCCCACCAATAGGGCCAATCCGGCCAGGGCCAGCAGCCGCCAGCGCTGCCGCGCCTGCTGCCAGAAAAAGAGAAATCCGGCCGAAATTAAAAGCCACCAGGCTGGGGCGGTTACGATAAGATAGTAGTCGTTGTAGGTTTCGCGGGTAAAACGGACCAGGAAGATACCCAGGACGGCCAGCCCCAGCCAACTGGCCAACAGGAGCGCGGCCGGCTGCCTATCTGACCGATATAATGCCCACCAGCCAACTAATAGCAGTACCGCCACACCAGCCACCAGCCAGCGCGTGCCCCAGCCGGGCAGCGCCGAGCCAATGCCGAGTTCGCGCCCAATGGCCAGCAGGTAAGCGGCCATTTCCGGGTCGGATGGGTGGGAAATATTGCCGGAAGCCAGCAGATGGGGCCACATGATCAGCAGCCAGGGGATAAAGAGCAGGGCAGCGGCCACGCCAGACGCGGCCCAGGTGGTTAACCGCCGCCAGCGGCCTTCAGACGGCAGCCAGAGGTAGAAGCCATGCGCCACCAGAATGAACAGCCCGTAATAGTGACTGTAAACGGCCGTTGCCGCCACCACCACATACACCCCCCATAAAACCAGCTCTTCTCTGCGCTTACTTCGAGTGCGCTCAGCACAAGTCTGCGCCTCTGGGTTAAAGAATGTTGGCCGCAAATACCCCACCAGCAGCACCGTCGCCAACAGCCCCAAAACCTGCACCAGCATATACTGGTTACGAACATCCTGCGCCAGCCAGATGAGCGATTGGGAGATGGCCATCAGGCAAGCGGCCAACAACCCAAGCCGCTGTCCACCCAGCAAGCGGCCCAACTGATAAACGAGCGGCAGCAGCAGCAAACTGAGCAGCAACGACAAGTAGCGCAGGGCGAATTCGGTATCACCGGTCAGGGTCAGCCAGCCGTGCAGCAGCAAATAATGGAGCGGTGAGTGGGGATCCCCTCCGGCCAGCAGCGCGGGCACCGACTCGGCCGGGGGCATGGCGGCGAAGAGGTAGCTGAACGCCTCGTCGCCGCGCAACTCTTGGTACCCCAGCCGGAATAGTCGTAACAAATAGGCCAGGAGTAAAACGGCCGTTCCCCCCCACAACACCTTGCTCTTGGTAATGGCTCGGCCAGGCTGCCACGTTAAAGTAGGCCAGGCCACAAAAGTCTGGGAGACTTTTGCACTCTCTCCGCGCACACCAACTACCAGCCGCCAGCGCCAGGCCAACCCGCCAGCGCCCAGCAAGGTCAGCAGCGAGAGGGCCATCCCTACCGGCACATCCCAGGGGGCAAAGCGGAGCGTGATGGTGTGGCTGCCCGTCGGCAGCAGAACGGCAATGAAGCCGCTGTTGGCCGTAGCCGTTAAAGCCGGCTGGCCGTTGACCCGTACCTGCCAGCCCGGATAATCCCATTCGCTAATGACCAGGATACCCGGCGTGTCGGTTTGGGCTTCGATGTGCAGGGCGTTGGCGGCCAGGCGGCGGGTTGTGGCGTGTGGGGGTTGGGTTGGTGGAGAAACAACTGTCCACAAATCTCGGCCCAACGCACCTGTTAATACTACCTCAGCGGCCGGGTTAAAATCCGGGTCTGCGATCTGTTGATAAGCCGCCTCATTGTCTGGGGCAAAGTGGGGCTGATAGACCAGCCAGGCACGGGGCAGCGCATCTTCAAAGCGGTAGACAGCCCCCATAAACAATTGATCGGGCATGATGTGCTGCGTCACCGGAGCAACTTCGGTAACGACGGCATCAATCGGTGTGTGGCTGGCCAGCACGTGGGTAACGTTGAGCAACTGCCAGCGACGGCCGTTCGGCAGTACCTCCAGCCGGTGCATCGTTTCCAGCTTGAGCGGGCTGAGGCCGCGAATATCTTCCAGACCAAACAACTCGCCCATGTTGGCGTGGAACAGGTTGCTGCTGTCGATGCGGGCCGGTTGGTCAGTGGGCAGCAGGTCTACCCATTCGGGGTCAACCCAGACAGCTTGGGGCGGCATAGGTTGTAGGTTAAGCGTATCGCGCCCGGCTGAAAAAAGGTCGGCGCTCAGCAAAAGCAGCAGCCCGACCAACATGAGCCGGGTGCGGGGGGCGTGCCACATGACCAACAGCACGCCAATCAAAAGAAGTGCCTGGCACAGCCACAAGGTGTGCCACTCGTTGACCTCGTTCATGGCCGTTAAGAACAGGGCGGCCAGCAAAAGGGTGGTGAGTAAAACGGCCGTTATCCGTTGCAGCCAATAGCGACGAACTTCTGCATCAGCCGACCACCAGAGGGTTAGTCCTTGAGCCGCCAGCAGCGCCAGGCTCAGGCTGAGCAAGCCGACAATTCGCTCCTGCTGCCGAAACAGGTCAAAGCCGGGAGCCAGATGGTAGAACAGTTCAAACAGAATCCCTTTGTCGCCCAGAGAGAGGAGGAAGGCAAGCAGGGAAACGGCCGCCCAGAAGCCAATTTCAGCCCGTTGTTCCGATGCGGCTTGGGAACGGCCGATCCAGGCCACCAAAAGCAAGGCCAGCGTGGCCAGACCCACGTACATGGGCGACCAAACTGTCAGGCTGCCGGGGACAAATAGCTGCCAATAATCAAGCAGGGGAAAGCCGGAGGCCACAAATTCGTAGAGGACCTCACTGCGGGTCGTGTGGCCCAAATAGCGCAGCGTGGGCAGCCAGGCCGCAGCCCCGGTCCCTGCTGCCGTGCCGCCCATCAGCAACCCCATCCCAGCCAGCCAGCGCCACGACCAGCCAGCCCGCAGCGTCAGAAAGAGGTAGTAGGCCAGCACCAGGTAGCTGAGGTGCAAAAAGGTTTGGGGATGGCCGGCCGTCAGGCTAATGCCCCACACCACACCGGCCGCGAGTAGATAGGGTAAAGGCGCAGCCCTGACAGGTTCTTGAACCTCCCCCGTAGGTTGAACTTGTCGAAACCGGTCCCCCTTCGACAGGCTCAGGGAGCGGGGGTGAACGATTGCCTCAAAAGAGACCACCCCTCGGCGCAGCAGCCACAAAATCAGGGGTAGCCATATGATTGTCTCTAGTACCGCCAATTGGAGCAGAGGGTAAGAAATGAGGTAGCCGCCCAACGCAAAAGCAACGGCCGCTACTGTCCCGGCCCACGCATTGCCTGTCTGGTCTGTAGCCAGCAGGTAGGTAAACAGCCCGGCCAGCCAGATATGGAACAATCCTTCAAGGGTCAGGATGTAATAAGAGAAGCCAATTGGCGCACTGAGTAAAATGGTCAGCCAGCGAATGGGGTAAAAAACGGCCGCTTGAGCGTCGGCGGCAAAGGGAAAGCCACCAAAGCTGCCCGGCGACCACAACGGCAGGCGGCCAGCCAGCATCTCCTGTGCCTGAAAAATAGCGAAGGTGTGGAACTGGCCGCTTAAATCACTATGGGGCAGACTGGCTTGCCCTAGCAGTAAATCGCCAAAAAAGATGGCCCACAATAAGGACCAGAATAAGACGAAACGTTTCTTGTTCACGGGTAACCATGAAAAAGTGTATTGGTCAAAAGAATTTCACCGCAGAGAGCGCAGAGGGCACAGAGATTTTTCTCTAGTTCTCTGTGATCTCTGTGACCTCTGTGGTTCAACTAATTTTCGTGACCAATACAGATTGCTACTCAAATGTTAGCTCGATTATACCGCCTGCTGAGGGGATATAAAGGTGATCGTTGCGTAACTCTGTACCAGGTGGGCCAGAAACGGCCGTTGGCAAAACAGGTAGCCGCCAGTAAAAACCACCGGGCGGCGTGGCGCCACTGAGCGTCAGCGTTAACGTGCCGCGCCACGCTAGCCCATCCTGAATCAAGCTGCTGTCCGTGTACAAGGATAGCTCGCCAAATTCAGTCGGGGCATTTTTTACCTGGATTTGATGCTCGGCAGCGAACCACCATTCGCCCGCCCCGCCAAACAGCAGCAGCGTATCATCCCGTTCCGTCATGACCATCTTACGGACCAGGGTGATCATATCAGCGGCAGCCCAGGCGTGGGGCATATCGCCACCAGAGAAGCTGTTGTTGGCCGGGTTGACCTGCTCGGCCCAGGCGTAGGTGCCCGGCAGTGTCTCGTTATTGAGCGTCCAGCCGAGTACCTGGTGCAGTAGATCGGTGCGACCCAGGTATAGGTAGGCGTGGGCCAGTTCCAGGCCGCCATAAGGCCAATAATGGCCGCCCAAATGACGGAAACCGCCTTCAGACGGGGCTTGCCAATCTTCAAAATATTGGGCAAACGAACGCTCAACTAGATAGCGCTCTTCGGGCAAAATGCTGACCGGCCAGACAACCGGCACGGTCCCCCGCGCATTGCTAGAGCCGGTAGGGCTTTCCACGGCGCTGGGAATTTGGGCCGGATTTTCCCCTTTGAGTTCCTCAATTGAAGCCAGCGTGGCCTGACGCAAATCGTCGGCTTCGGCCAGCATCCAGGCCTGGTCATCGCCGAAGCCCAAATCCTCAGCTACCAGCGCCCCTTTCTCCAGGCCGATAATGGCCCACCAGTTGTCCCAGTAATGGTGCCAATCGGGCGGGCCAATGTCTTCAACGCTTTTGCTGGGGGGCAAAATGCCGCGGCGGGCACCGGTGGCATCTTCGCTGTATTCGGCCCGCAAATCGACCAGGAATTGGGCGGCCTGTCGCAAAGAGGGATACCATTCTTCTAGCGCGTCGCGGTCGCCGGTGTATTGGTAGTAGCGGTAGGCTAAAAAGATAAATTGCCCCTGTGAGTCCCATTCATCATCATCCCAGGGGGCATTTTCGCCGATGATGGGAGGAACGCGGCCGTTTTCATCCTGCGCCTCAACAAAGGTGGGGATAAAGGAGGCCACAATGTCACTATAGCCCATTTGCAGCAGAGCCAGGCCGACATAGGCGGCGTCACGTACCCAGACGGCGTCGTGGGCCAGCGGGCCGGGGTGCGGGCCTTTGGGATCGAGGGCCAGCAGCAGGTAGCCCAGCGAGGCTTGCCGCGCCTGGCTGATACGATCATCAGGCAGGTCGAAGCGGACCTGGCTGGTGGCTTCATGCCAAAATTGGGTTGTTTCATCCAGCCGTTGGTCTATATCTATGTTTGCTACTTGGGGGAAGGGGGTGCCAAAGGTGTCGGGGAAGGCGAAGTGGAAAACGGCCGTTTCGCCCACAGCCAATGGTAAATCATAGACCAACAGGGCGGCCGCGTCGCCATCCGGCAGGCAGTTGGTAGCGTCAGCAGCCGGTGTGCTGCCATCAGATGCAGCCATCATGACATCGGTCAGCGACCCCACGCCAGCCTGATCGGGCGTGGTGTGGGCCACCAGATAGGGCTGCCCATTTAGCCACACATGCTGATTGCCCTGCAAATCGGCCGTCCAGACCGAAGCCCAATCAAAGTTGACAGCCAGCGGCCGGGCGGCAATCAGCAAGCGCAGTTCTTGTGGCGCATCATTTTCGTTGGATAGTTCTATTTGCCAGCGCACGGCATCATCTTCCAGGTCGTGGAAGAGGGTGCTGTGGGTTGCCACGCCAAAGGCGGCCCACGCCGCTTGGGGGATGGGCAACATGCCGTCTACTAAGGAAAAGGTGGGGTCGGTGATGGGGGCGATTTGCTGGCTTTGGGGATCGTAGAGCCAGGCTTCGGTGGTGGGGGCGGTGGCCCAGGGCGCAACGGCCGTTCCTGAAGACAACAGGGCTTTGTTCACCGCCTGGGGTGCGCCGGTCATGGTCCAGGCAAAGGGTCCGCCTCTGGACCAACTGGGCAGGGGCCAATCGGGCTGGGCTTCGGCCAGCATAATGGCGGCCTGGGATGGCTCGACAGCGGCGGATGGGGTGGCTCCCAGCCGGACCGGCTGTTTGATGCCGCCATAAAATTCGTAGTCTAACACGCGGAAGGCGAGTGTCACCTCGCTGCCGGGCGCGGCGTAGTCGGCTAGATCAATTACAACGGGCCGGTCGCCCAGGCCAATGTCCCAACTGCCGGCCGGTTGGTCGTTGATCCAGAGATCGGCCTCGTCGTCTACCTGGCCAAAGCCGAGGTATACCGTGTCCCAATCGGGCAGGGTGAGGGTGGTGCGATACCAGGCTACGCCGTCGTAGATGATGCCGTGCAGCTCCCAGGGCAGGCCGGGTGCCAGGGATTGCCATTGGGTGTCGTCGAAAACGGCCGTTTGCCAACCCTCAGCCAGCCCTACATCATCGGGATCGGTGGTGAAGCGCCAATCGCTGTCCAGTACAATCTGGGGGGTAGCGTTGCAAGCGGCCAGATCAATGGTTGGCGGGGGCGGCAGCGGCGGGGCCAAAGCGGGCAAGTTGAGTAAATAGCGGCCCGCCAGAAATATGAGAATGAGTAGGGATAAAAGGAGGGTGATGAGCAGAATTGGGTTCCGTTTTTTAGTTAGCATAGAGGTAGTGTACCTGAAATCAGGAGTAACTGCGGCTTTTGTAAGTAACTGCCAAGCTAATTACGGCTCTTTTGGATCTCAGAGCTTGCCACTTCACTGTCCCATATTACCAGTGCAGGCTTTGAGCCTGCCGCAAGGGGGTTGACACCAAATGTAGGGGCAACCCCTTGTGGGCCCTCGACTGGGCAGGCACAAGGCACTGCCCCTACCCTGCGAAATCCCAAAGACCCCAAAACAAGAGAACTTTGTGTCCTTTGTGGTTAGTAGCTAGAGGTTGGCAGTTACGCCTAATCTTCCACTGTAACAATCGCGTCTAGCAGATAGCCACCGCCGAATAGAGAATCGGCTGCTGCATCTTCGGCTTGCGGGGTCAGCCGAAAGCCTTCATGGGCGTGGTACAGGCCCACAAACAGACGGTACTCACCGGCTGGCACGTCAGGGGCAATCTGCACCACATAGCGGTCATTGAAACAGACCCCCGGCACCCAACGGTGGGTTGGGTACCAGTCGCCGCGTGGAACGGTGTCGCCGCTGCCATGTAATATTTCAGGTGCAGCGGGGTCAATTAGCTGAACAAAAATGCGGTAATCGTCGGGCGTTGTATTGAGGATGTCCCACTGTAGGTGTAGGTCAAGCGTGCTACCGGGCGCGGCGGTAAGCTGCAGCACCGACCAGCCGCGCAAACGGACCAAGTCTTCAAAATTGATATTGATGCTGTTGGGCAATAGGTCGCAAGTGACTTCGCGGCTGAACACGGAGCCGCCGCGTGGCATAACCACGTCAATAGGCTGGCCGTCGCGGGTGGTGGCGGGTACCTCGATGTTTGTTTCGTTGTCGCGCAGGCCAATGCGGAAGCGGGGTTCAAAGGGGGTCAGGCCAAAGTCGCCGTATAATTCTAGCCGGTAGGTGTCGGCGTAAATGATGCCTGGCTGCCAGGTATCGGTACGCATCATGCCGCGTCCGGGGTAGCTGTCTACTTTGCCTACTTCGACTGGCTCAAAGTTTTCATCTGGGGCGTAAACTTGCACGAACATGCTTAACGGCCGTTCCGTCCGCTCCAACGGCTGCCAATAAAGGGTAATATGCACAAACTCACGGTCTTCGGGAATGCGATAGTCCCAATAATCAACTGGCACATCACGAATCTCATAGCCCAGCAGCACGACTGGCCCGTAGCGCACGTCTACTAAATTAGCCGAAGGGGGAATGGTCTCCAGGCGTGGGGGTACTTCATAGGCAGCGGCCAGCAGGGTAAAGGGAAAGCTAACCGCCGCTACCGCCATCCCGCTTAAGAAAACGGCTGGCAATAGGCGTGTCCAGCGGGGCTGCCAAACCAGCAGCCCGTAAGAAGTGCCAATAGCCAGTGCCGCTAACATACCAAACAGCATTCGCCCCTGGGCGGCTTGTACCATACCGCGGAAGCGCCACCAGCCCAGAAAGACCAGCACCGCATGGATGACCAGCAGCAAGACAATGACGCGCATATCCAGATTGCTGCGGTGGCGAATGAGGGCATAAACCAGGCCGATGGCCGCCAGCGCCAGGAACAGCGTCACCCAATCATAAAAAAATGGCGGGGCAATAATGTTAAACCAACCAAACAAGCCCCAGAAGGAGTAATAGACACCGACAAACTCATCCCATAAATTGTCCAGGCCGGTAGGTACGCCAGAACCGCCGCCGGCCGCAATCGCCAGCGGTACAGTGCCGGTAAAATCACCAAAGTAGATGAGATTACGCAAATACCACCAGCCCGCCATGGCCGCCCATATGCCTGGCACAATCGATCCGTATTGGAATAAACGGCCGATTGTCCATTTATCGCGCCAGGCTAAGTAGAACAGCGCCAGGGCAACCACCGGGTACAGGGTTAAAGCATTTACCTTTGCCAAACTGCCAGCAGCCATTGCCAGTCCCATCCAGACAAAAGATCGCCAATCATATTTATAACGAATGGCATAGACAAGCATTGCCAACGTGATCAGCGATAGGGCGACCACCATGTTGTCATTGTTGATAACGGCACTCATGTATAAGAACTGGGGGGTAAGGGCCACAAACAGCGCGGCCACAAAGGCGATACTCAAACGGGCCGGGAACAGGTAACGGCCGATTAAAAATATACCAAGCAGCGAAATGGCCCCCCAGAACATACTGAAAGCGCGGACTACATATA
>SLGK01000344.1 GCA_007123775.1 Anaerolineae bacterium
CTTGATAATTGATTGGTGCAGGTGTTTTGAGATTTTGATTTTTGTTCATAGACTAATCTTCTCTCAAAACGCCTGTTTTTTCATCCCCAAATTACATTTGGGTTAGGGAAAACTAAAGAGAACTCAACTTTTTCTATTGGAACCCATTCATCATCAACTAGAAACCAAACCTCACGTGATAACAGTTGGCCTGATTGCCAATCAAATACAAATTCAGTCTTCATACCCATTACAGTTTGTCCTGGAAACCCGGCATCACTTGTTATCGGCTCCGCTTCCATGTATTCAATGGACACAGTGTACAATAGGTCGTCAGTCAGGGTAGCCGTTAGAACGCTTCTTTCTGAGAGACCTATTTCTTGCAATGCATTGGCTGCATGAGTAAGGGGTAAAAGAATAGGTTCAGACGTTTTGGGCCGCCAGTCTCTAGCAACCTCTAACTCACTATTGGAAACGGCAAGATTAATGACTTGCCCCTCATAAAATAGAGCGACCTGACGAGTCAAGCCATCCAGTGTTTTAACGAGACCGATAGTCTGATTAACCAGACCCGTGGCATCAACATAGTCCCAATTCTCGTAAAGCAATGTGTCTTCTGGATACAGGCTAGGTAATTTATGGAATGTTCTTTTCTGAACAGTATGTATCCAGCCAGGTTGACCTAAGAGTTGAGTTTCTTGCTTTTGGGCAAAGCCGATCACCGTTTCTATAATGATAATCGGATCCGCCAGATCGTCGGTTGCGGGTGATGTTACTGTTTCGTCAATTTCCGTATCTCCGCCAACATCTGTGTCAGTTCTTTCGGTAAGCGGCGGCGTGTTTTCGCTTTTCTCATTGAGTAATAATGGCGTTTCGTCTTGCAGCGCTGAATTTTCGTCCGTCAGCACAATCGGTTCATCCGTAGGAATCGCCGCTTCTGGCAAGCCTGGCTCACCGCCTGTATCAGTTGATCCAGCCTGAAGATAAGGCATATACCACATTCCAACAGCAATCAAAGCCGCTATAACCAGAACAATCAACAAATGTCTTATACGCATGACCAGTCTCCTTATATCCTAAAAAATATAGTGGCTGGCTCAGAAGAGTAACAATGTCCTTTACAATTTGTCGCCGCTACATCCTCACCGCCAATTGTGCAAAGCAATTGCTTTATAAACAATAACACCGGAATCCTCAAAATACTGTGACGCTGTGGTCAATAGCAGAAAATCCGACCGTGAGCGCCGCCATCCCGGCACGAAAAACGTCTGCCAAACCCGCGACAACGTGCGGGCCGGCCAGCCGCCGCCCCTCTGCCCGGCAGAAATAGCCCGAATTGACGCTGTTATGCCGCCGAGAAACGACCGTAAACTCTGGCCAGCGTGGGGTTGAAAACGAACGTGGCTGCGGTACGGCCGCTGCTGGTCCTCGATAACGTCCGCCAGATATGCCACGATGTGCCGGCCAGCCTGCTGCCGCCCCTCTCCCCGCCCGAACTGGCCCAGATTGATGCTATTATGCTGATGGGAAACGGCCGTAAACTCTGGCCGGCGTAGGGGTGAGAACAAACGCTGCTGCGGCACGGCCGTGGCTGGTCTTGGATAACGTCCAACAGTTGTGCCACAACGTACCGGCCGGCCTGCTGCCGCCCCTCTCCCCGCCCGAATGGCTCAAATTGACGCTGTTGTGCCGCCGGGAAACGGCCGTAAACTCTGACTGGCTTAGGGCTGAAAATAAACGTGGCTGCGGTACGGCCGTGGCTGGTCCTGGATAACGTCCGCCAGATGTGCCACAACCTACCGGCCGGCCTGCTGCCAACCCGCTCCCCGGCCGAAATGGCCCGGATTGACTCTGTTGTGCTGCCGGGAAACGGCCGTAAACTCCGGCCGGCGTGGGAGTGAAAACGAACCTGGCTGCGGTACGGCCGTGTTGGTCAACCACACCGGTTCCAACCAGCTTAGCCCGGTTCACCGGGCGTCGTTTTGTAGCCTGGCGGCTTTCAGCCCCAGGCGGGTCTGGCAGTTGCCTTCTCCACATTATCAGCAAATCTATTACGCAAACTGTAGTTTTTATGCTACAATCAATTCGTGAACGGTACCCAAATCGAATTGCTGGAATATCTGACCGATTCTGGACAAAATCCATTTCGGGATTGGTTGGAAGGATTAAGAGATCGGCAGGCCAGGGCTAAAATCCGTGTCCGGCTGAATCGAATTCGATTAGGGAATTTCGGAGATTGTAAAAGCGTGGGACGTGGCGTAAGCGAGTTGCGAATCCCACATGGCCCAGGGTATCGCGTTTATTTTGGGCGCAAAGGTAATACGGTCGTCATTTTATTGTACGGGGGCGACAAGAAAACACAATCCAGGGACATTGAGTTAGCCCAGACGTACTGGGATGATTATCTGCGGAGGACGAGATGAACCTAACAACTGCAAAATATGAGAACGGATTGAAAGCATCTTTGGCAGACCCGGCAGAGGCGGCTGCCTATCTGAATGCGGCGCTTGAAGAAAATGACCAGGAAATTTTTCTGTTGGCTTTACGCGACATCGCCGAAGCGCGTGGGTTTTCGCGTCTAGCGCAAGATGCTTCTTTGAACCGAGAAAATCTTTACCGGATGCTGTCTCCTACCGGCAATCCGCAATTGTCCAGTTTGAATACGCTGTTACAGAGTATGGGATTACGTTTAGCGGTTGAAGTGGAAACGGCGTGAACGTTATATCTATGTAGCATGGGGAAACGGCCGTAAAATCTGGCCGGCGTAGGCTGGTCTTGCACTGCGAACGGCCGTGCGGGTACACTACGCTGGCTCAAGTCGGCTTAGCCCGTTGACCGCGAACGGGATGAGCGGCCCCAACCACCTATTAGCAACAAACAAAGGATACCAATAATGACCGACCCCCTCCCTTACCGTGATCCCGCTTTACCCATTGAGACACGCCTGGCCGATCTGCTGCCGCGCATGACCCTGGCCGAAAAGTGCGCCCAACTGGCCGGGCCGTTTGTGGCCGAGAACGACGACGGCCGTTTCTCTCTCTCCTTCGCCCGCCAACATTACCAGAACGGTGTTGCCTGGGTGGGTACCCACCACCGCCGGCGCAACACGCGCCAGACAGTCGCGTTTCTCAACGCCCTGCAGCAGTTCCTGCGCGACGAAACCCGGCTGGGTATCCCTGTCTTGGGGCTGGGGGAAGGGCTGCATGGCTACATGGCCCACGAAGCGACCAGCTTTCCCCAGGCCATCGGGCTGGCCAGCACCTGGGACGTTGACCTGCACGAGCGGATCTTTACGGCCGTGGCTCGCGAGATGCGGGCACGAGGTGCCCATTACGTTTTGTCGCCGGTGCTGGACGTAGCCCGCGACCCGCGCTGGGGGCGCACCGAGGAAACTTACGGCGAAGACCCTTACCTCGTCTCCCGGCTGGGGGTAGCGGCCACACGCGGCTTTCAGGGCGCGCACTTCACGGGCGGCCCGGAGCGGGTATTGGCCACGGCCAAACATTTTGCCGCCCACGGTCAGCCGGAAGCCGGCACCAACTGCGGCCCGGCCAACTATGCCGAACGCATCCTGCGCGAAGAGATGTTCGCTCCTTTTGAAGCGGTCGTCCGCGAGGCAGGCACTGGCTCGGTGATGGCCTCCTACAATGAGATCAACGGCATTCCCTCCCACGTCAACCGCTGGCTGCTGCACGACCTGCTGCGCGAGGAATGGGGCTTTGCCGGCTTTGTCATCTCTGATGGCTGGGGCGTGGATGACCTGTACCGGCTGCACTTTGTGGCCGCCGACGCCGCCGCAGCGGCCGAAAAGGCGTTTACCAGCGGCGTGGACGTGGAGTTGGGGCGCTGCTTCCACCATCTGGAAACGGCCGTAACCAGCGGTCGCATCCCCGAAAGCTTGCTGGATGCGGCCGTGGCCCGCATCTTGCGGGTCAAGTTCCAGTTGGGCCTGTTTGAGAACCCCTTTGTGACCGAAGAAACGGCCGTCGCCGTCACCAACTGCGCCGAACACAAAGCACTGGCCCTGGAGGCGGCGCACAAAGCCATCGTCCTGCTCAAGAATGAAGGCGATCTGTTGCCCCTGACCTCATCCGACCTGGGCACGCTGGCCGTTATCGGCCCTAACGCCGCGCCCATCCGCCTGGGCGGCTACAGCGGCGACCCCGGCTGTGCCGTGTCGGTGCTGGACGGCATTCGCCAGAAGGTAGGCGACCAGGTCAATATTCTCCACGCTGAAGGGTGCGGCCTGACCCAATCGACCAATGATGCCGGGCAAATGTGGTACGATGATGAAGTGCTTCTGCCCGACCCCGAGCAGGATACGGCCCTGATTGCCACCGCGGTGGCAACGGCCCAGCAGGCCGATGTGGTGCTGCTGGTTCTGGGCGACAATGAGCAGACCTGCCGCGAAGGCTGGGCAGAGAGCCATCTGGGGGACCGGGACAGTCTCGATTTGCCCGGCCGGCAGGAAGAGCTGCTGCGGGCGGTAACGGCAACGGGCAAGCCGGTGGTATTGCTGCTAATTAACGGCCGTCCGGCCAGCATCAACTACGCCGCCGCCCACGTCCCGGCCATTCTGGAAGGCTGGTATCTGGGACAGGCAGCGGGAACGGCCGTGGCCGACGTCCTTTTTGGCGATGTCAACCCCGGTGGTAAGCTGCCCATCACCTTTCCCC
This sequence comes from Anaerolineae bacterium, assembly GCA_007123775.1. Classification (GTDB taxonomy): domain Bacteria; phylum Chloroflexota; class Anaerolineae; order Promineifilales; family Promineifilaceae; genus SLGK01. The sequence goes on from SLGK01000344.1 coordinate 4,656, forward strand.
GTTCGGTGGGGCAAATTCCGGCCTACTATTATCACAAGCCGTCGGCGCGGCGCGGCTATCTCTTTACCGACAAAGAGCCGCTGTTCCCCTTTGGCCACGGGCTGAGCTACACCCGCTTTGAATACCGCAACCTGCGCCTCAGCGCCAACCCTATCCGCGTCGACGAAGCGGCCACCCTGACCGTCGAGGTGACCAACGTGGGCGACCGGGCCGGTGACGAGGTGGTGCAATTCTACGTGCGCGACTTGTTGAGCAGCCTCGTTACCCGGCCGGTTAAGCTGCTTAAAGGCTTCCAGCGCCTGAGCCTGCAGCCGGGCGAAACGCGGTCAGTGGCCTTCCCGGTGGGACCGGAACAGTTGCAATACCTGGATGAAACCATGCGCCTGACGGTCGAGCCAGGGCAGTTTGAATTGCAGGTAGGGGGGAGTTCGCAGCCGGCCTTAAGGATAACGTTGACGGCCGTGGCGTAACCAGCTGGGCGGCATACAGACCGGCCGTTTACACCATTAAAGCCAGAAAACGTTCCAGATGGTAAACGGCCGTTTGCGCTGCTGGTGAAACACGAGGCAAAACCGACTCAAAGGTATGTTCGCAGCCGGGCAGTGGCAGATAAACCACGGGCACATTGGCCTGCCTGAGCGATTTGTACAGCCGCTCGGCAGACAGGTGATCCACAAACACGTCGTGGGTTCCATACAGCAGGAGGGTGGGGGGGCAGCCCGCGTCTACGTAAGTACTGGGCGAAAGCAGCCGATAGATATCCGGTCTTTCGGCCAGCGGCTCACCCACCAGGTCAGAAATAACCGGCACCAGCGTATCCTCCCTGACGCGGCTCAACAACCCGTTAACCTGCTCCAGCACGTCGTCGGTAAGGACTGACCCAAAGCGGGCGACCATGTCGTCATGCAGCGCAATCATATCCGGCGGTCCATAGAAAGAGACAACTGCCCGAACCGACGTGTCACCGGCCACGTTCTTGGGCTGCCAGCCGACGTAGTTGGGCGTATAAGCCGCCAGCAGCGCCAGATGCCCGCCGGCCGACTGCCCCAGCAGGGCAATGCGTTCCGGGTCTATGTTGTACTCGGTTGCGTGCGCCTTTAGCCAGATGATCGCCCGCTTAACGTCCCTGACCATGCCCGGTATTGTGCCGAGAGGATTGAGCGTGTAGTCTATGTCCATTATCAGGTGGCCCTGGCCGGCCAACTGGCGAAAGTAGGGGAATTTGCTGATGTTGCGCCGGCCGAACCGCCAGGCTCCCCCGTGTATGAAGATAATACCCAGGCCGCTGGGCGTAACGCCTGCGGGCGGGCTGAGGATGTCGGCATACAGGGGTACGCCGGCGTCGGGATTGTAGCCGTAGCGCACGTTGCGCCATACCTGCCCCCGTGGCTCGCCGTAGACCAATGGCTGCCAGGGACGGGCTGAAAAGCGGGTGGCGATCTGGGGCGGCAGGCGTTTCTGCCACTCGGGGCCAAAGGCGACCGACATGTCGGCGTGGCGCGGTGTGGCAATGGCCAGAAAATGACGTAAGGAAACGGCCGTGCCGCCCATACCCAGGCCAACCAGCAGCCAATCCCGGCGTCGCAGTCCCACCAAAGCCAGCAGCCCGCTGGCCAGCGCCAGCAGGGGCGAGAGAGCCGTGGCCAGCAGCTTGGGCAGCCAGAGCAAAAAGTGTAGCGGTCCGTTACGCAGGTTAACCAGCGACGTGGCCGCCAGCAGGGTCAAAAACAAGCTAAGTTTTCGCATAGGTTACACAGCCGGAGCTTCCGGTTTGACAGCTTGCTGCCGGATAAACTCGCCAATCAATACGGCCGTTCGCCGGGCGTGGCTGCTGCCGTCAGGCAGGGTGTGCTTATGGTCGAAATAATCGCCGCGGCCGGTGTGGCGGAAGGGGCCGGGATCGATGGTAATGATACGGCCGTCGTGCCGGGCCTGATTCCAGGCGGAACGGCGTAAAAAGGGCCAGCGTCCCGGATACAAAATCACGCCAATGCTGGGGAAGCGGTCTCTGGAGCCTTGCAAATGGAGCAATTGCTCCACGTAAGCTACGCCGGGTTCGTCGGTGATAACGCCCCCAATAGACACAACATAGACCGGCGCTTCCAGTACGTAATGGAGGTAAGGGACCACACCGGCCGCAATTTGGCCGCCGCCGCTCCAGCCCATCACTGTGATTGGTTTGCCGCTACCCGGTCGGTAGCCGTGACGCAGCAGACTCATGGCCAGCTCTCTGGCTACGCCCACGTTATAAATTGGGCCATAACGGGGATCGCCGGAAACGGCTACCTGCAACAAATTACGCACAAAGATAAGGGCAGCCAGATAGCTGTTTCGTCTCTTCATTCGGCTGTCGTGCAGCCGCTGCCAGAGCCAGGCCAGTTGACGCTCACCATTCAGCGGATTGTTGGTTACTGAAAAGGGGTAAACGTCATGAATTATCTTCGCCTGGGGTACCTCGGCCCGCAGCAGGTCCAGAAAGCCCTGTTCGCGCCGGGAAATGTCGCTGGCTGAAATGCCGCCGATAGCAGTCAAATAGACAATGAAGTGGGTAGCATCCGAAGTTGCTCGTGCTTCACCTTCCGGCGGCGGCAGAGAGACCTGTCGCCGCGACCAGCCCGACCACCATCGTAACGCCTCCAGCGGCGAAGCCAGCGCCATCACCACAAATAGCACCAGTCCCAACAGCAGTAGCCAATAGAGCGTGTCGAGTATCTGACTCATCGCTCGCTTTCCTCCGGTCTGTCGCCGGTCAACGGCCGGGCACGGGTTCGCAGCTCCCGGACATAGCGATCTACCAGATCTTTTGTGTTTAGCCAATGGGGTAAACCGGTCGTTAGACGCCACAGACCGTTTTCAACTGTCTTTATGAATGGCAGGCGAGAAGCCATCTCCAACAGACCCCAGCCTAGCAGGCAGCACAGCAGCGCCTGCCACAGCGCCAGCCTTTCGACCGCCATGATCCCGCCAACCACATTGAGCAAAATCCAAATGTGCAAGACGATGTCTATTAGCCTACCCAAATACGGTAGCAGCACAAAAAGGCCGTAGATCAAGGGGGCATGGCCCAGACAGACGACAATTAGAACGGTGCGAAACGGCAGTTGGGCGTCGAAGAGGTAATTGGCCAGCAAGTCTACAGTGGCCGACCAAAAAAGGACGCCGACAACCAGCAGGAGCGAGGATAGGATCAGGCTCAGCAAGAAGCGGCGACGCTTAACACGGTTGGCAAAGAGAATGGCGCTGCGGCCCAGGGTAAGAGACAGACCTGCCACAAAAAGCACGGCCAGCGACAGTTGGGCACCGCCGGGCCGGGTTAAAGCAGCCACGTAGGCATCCGGATCAAAGGCCAGAGCACCTCGGAGAAGTGCCCACAAAGAAGCCAGAAACCCGCTAATGGTCGTCAGGTCAAAGGTGTACATATGATCTGCTTAAGAGGATACTGTTTTTGCCGGTCACAGGCAAGCAGACCGGCAAGCAGATGTACCCCCTGGGTTTTTCAGCCAAGTGGTGGTGGGTTGGATGTCACCGGTATGCGCCAGCCCCTAAGGTTGGTCTTATAAAGGAAGGAACATTATAATCCCGCCATGTCCTTTGCCCTGCTGACCACGAAACTCTGGCTACCAGCCGTGCCGCCCAATCTGATCCCCCGCCCACGCCTGGTGCAGCGGCTCCATAACCAGCTTGACCGCAAACTGACCCTCATCGCCGCTCCGACCGGCTTTGGCAAAACAACACTCCTGGCCGACTGGGTTGCGAGTTATGAATTAGAAAGTATGAAGGATGAAAGGGAGTTTCATAATTCATTCCTCATAATGCCTGATTCTGATTTTGCCTGGCTGTCGCTAGATGAGCATGACAATGATGAGACGATCTTTTTGCGCTACCTGGTGGCGGCACTGCAAACGGTGGACGACAGGCTAGGAGAAACGGCCGTTTCTCTGCTGGAATCGCCCCAACCGCCAGACAGCCGCTTTGTCCTGACCAGCCTCATCAACGCCATCGCCGGGCGGGACGGCGCTGGCGGCCGCCTCATCCTCGTCCTCGATGATTATCACGTTATCCACAACCGGGCCATTCACGATGGCTTGGCCTACCTGATTGAGCGGCAGCCGCCCCAGCTTCACCTGGTCATCACCAGCCGTGCCGACCCGCCGCTGCCGCTGGCCAGGCTGCGAGCGCGTCAGCAGATGCAGGAGATTCGCGCCGCCGATCTGCGCTTTACTCTTGACGAAGCGGCCACCTTTCTGCAGCAAATCTGGAAGTTGCCTATCGAACCCGCCCAAATCGCCGCCCTGGAGAGCCGCACCGAAGGCTGGATCGCCGGGCTGCAACTGGCCGCTTTGGCCATGCAGCGGCTCAACACAACTCAGGAAATCGCCGACTTTGTGGCCCAATTCACCGGCAGCCACCGCTACATTCTCGACTATCTGGTAGATGAAACGCTGCGCGGCCAGCCCGGCGCCATGCAAGATTTCCTGCTGCAAAGCGCGATCCTGGACCGCTTCTGTGCCGACTTGTGCCAGGCCACGCTGCAAGTGACGAATGCGGCCGACCTACTGGCCCAGGCGGAAGCAGCCAATCTTTTCTTAGTAGCCTTAGACGGCCGTCGCCAATGGTTTCGCTATCATCAATTATTCGCCGATCTACTGCGCCACCGGCTCAAACAGACCCGGCCCGACCTGCTGCCCGTTCTGCACCAGCGGGCCAGCCAGTGGCACGAAGAAAACGGCTTTACTGAGGAGGCTATTCACCATGCCCTGGCGGCTAATGATCTGGCGCGGGCGGCGGCCTTGATGGAAGCCGTGCGTTGGGATATGCGCAACCGGGGCGAGACGGCCAGGTTGCGTCGCTGGCTTGAGCTGTTGCCTACCCCCGTTGTCGAAAGCAGCGGCCCCCTGGCCGTTAGCTATGCCTGGGCGCTGCTGATGGGTGGCGAGATGGCCGCGGCGGAAGCCTACCTGGAGCGCGTTGTCGTGCCGCTGCTGCCCCAGGCCCCGGCCGACGCCGACTGGCCGGCCGAAGTAGCCGTCATGCGCGGCGAATTTGCCCTGGCTCAGCGCCGATTTCAGGAGGCGGTTGCCTACTGTACCGCCGCACGAGATAAAATTCCGCCCGACCAGCCCCGTTTTCGCGGCGCGCTGGAAAATATCCTGGGACACGCCTACCAGATGCAAGGCCAGCTAGACCTGGCCCAGCAATCGTTTGCCACCGCCGCCGAGGTTGCCACGCAAACCAACAACCGCTTCTCGCTGCTGTCGGCGCGGGCGGGTCAGGCTCGTTTGCTGGAAGTGCGTGGCCGTCTGCATGAAGCGGAAAAGATGTGGCGGGCCGCGTTGCCCCTGGTGATGGACCGGCATGAACGTCCCCTGCCTATCGCCGGCCTGGTTCAAGCCGGGCTGGCTCGCGTTTATTATGAATGGAACCGTATGGATGAGGCGTTTTCGCTGGCAGAAACGGCCGTTCAATTAGGCCACCAGTTCGGGTTAGGCCCGGTCTTGCTCTACAGCAGCCTGGCCCTTGCCCAAATCCGGCAGGCGCGGGGCGACCAGGTCGGGGCGCATCAGGTTTTGGCGCAGGCGAACCAGCTATTAGGCCAGTCACGGATGGCGCTGCTAGATGTGCGTTTGGCCGCCGCTGCCGCCCGTCTCTGGCTGCGACAGGGGGAACTGACGCAGGCCGCTGCCTGGGCAGATCAGTTCACGGCGCAGTATGGCCTGGAACCGGCCGCCGACCCCGGCGACTGGTTCGAGTTTGAATACGCGCTGTTGGCCCGCATCTGGCTGGCGCAGGCGCGGCTGCCGCAAACGGCCGATCTGCTGGCCCAACTCTTACACGGTGCCGAAACAGGGGGACGCACTGCCTACGTCATTGAGGCGCTGGCCCTGCAAGCACTGGTGCAGCGGGCGCAAGGGGAAACGGATGAGGCAATTGATACGCTCAGCCGCGCCCTGACGCTGGCCGAACCGGAAGGGTACGCGCGCCTCTTTGTAGATGAAGGCCGGCCGCTGGGCGAACTGCTGGCGCGAATTGTGGTGGGCAAAACGGCCGTTTCTGACTACGCAGCCCGGTTGTTAGCCGCCTTTGAGGTGGAGCCGGTGAGCGATGAAGGCCAGCCAGTGCAGGAAGTGATGGAAACGGCCGTTGCCCCGGACGTTGACATTGCCCATTGGTTAGTCGAACCGCTCAGCGAACGGGAAACCGAAGTGTTGGCTTTGGTTGCCGAAGGGTTGTCCAATCGGGAAGTGGCCGAGCGGCTGGTGATCTCCATTTACACTGTCAAAAAGCACATGGAGAATATCCACAGCAAACTGTACGTCAGCAACCGCACCGAGGCCGTTGCCCGCGCCCGCGAGTTGGGGTTATACTAGTCTACGCCTTCATGCTTAGGATTGGGAACTAAATAGCGTGTCCAAAACTACAAAAGTCTTGAAGACTTTTGTAGTTTATCTGGTCATTTTTCTCTCTGGTTTCTCTGCTTCTCTGCTCCTCTGCGTCAGCTTTTTTCAGTGGACTCCCCAATTACCTCTCCGCAAAATCATCCACCCCAAAAAAGCCAATACGCCCTTTGCCCCATGCGACTACGCCCATATGGATGCTAAGCTAAAGCCATTGACAACGTGAATAGACAAGGAAAAGATAATGAAGCATAAATCCACGCGCATCACAATTCTGCTCGGACTGCTGGCGTTAGCCGGTATCTTTTTTGCTGCTGACTTTAATCTTAGTCGCAGCCAGACAACCAGCGAACATCGCCTGATAACGTACCATCTGGGCGATGGCCCACTGACTCCTGTACCTGACGGACAAAGGCTTACCGTCGCCGTGGCCGGTGAACATGCGTTTGCCGCAAAGCTGCGCCAGGCGCTTTTAGCCGAACTGACCAGCAGCAACCTGTCCGGCTCTGGCACATGGCAGGTAACAGCCGATACCGACAGCAACAACGTGCATTTGTTGGTGCAAATAGACAACAATGAGACTTTCTGGACACCTGTTTATGCTCAGGCAACGCTGAGCGCAAGACTGGCCCATGCCTCTGACGGCGATCTTTCCTGGCACGGGACCAGTCCTGTCGTCATGGAAAGCGATGACGACGCCTTCACTCTCCGGGCCGATGGTGAGTTCCAACTTCGCGACCGGTCTGGCGGCTTGCTCTCAAGACCGGCCTACCAGCGGCTTCTGGCAGAAAGCATGGCCACAGAAATTGTGCAGCGGTTAGAATCCAGCTACACCCAAATCCAATGAACTGGTGGAAAACTTTTGGATAGGCAACAGCTCTATTACCAATCATCCGGGAGATAACGATGACAAGTATCCGACAATCGCTTTTTGGTATGCGTGGTTTTGTACTGATTTGGGTTGGCCAAATGGCTTCGATGTTGGGCAGCGGCATGACCAACTTCGCCGTCGCCTACTGGATATTCCAGCAGACCGGCGAAGCAACGGCCCTGACATTGGCCATGTTCGCCTTCATGCTGCCCAGCGTCCTGTTCAGCCCGGTGGCCGGGGCGCTGGTAGACCGCTTCAATCGCAAGCATGTCCTGATTGCCAGCGACGTCATCTCCGGTATTGGCACAGCCTCGATGCTGCTGATGATCTACCTCGGCAATCTGGAAATCTGGCACATCTACATTGCCAACTTCCTGGCTGGACTGGGTAACGCTTTTCAATTCCCGGCTTACTCAGCGGCCGTTACCCTGATGCTGCCCAAAAAGCATTATGCGCGGGCCAGCGGGATGCTCTCTATGGCCGCCTCTGCTTCTATGATTATGGCCCCCGCCTTTGCCGCCGCGCTGCTGGCTCCCGTGGGGCTGGCGGGCATCATGAGCCTCGATCTGCTCTCCTTCGGCATCGCCATGACCACCCTGGCGCTGGTCATCATTCCCGAACCGGACGCGACCGATGCGGCCAACCAGGAGGGCAAAGGCAGCCTGTGGCAGGAATCAATCTATGGCTTCCGCTACATCTGGCAGCGGGGCAGCCTGCTGGGGCTGCAACTGGTCTTTTTTGCCATTAACTTTCTGGCCATGTTTGGTTTTGCCGTCCTCGTGCCCATGATCCTGGCGCGCACGGGCAACAATGAGATTGCGCTGGCCAGTGTCCAATCCATTGGCGCGGTCGGGGGCGTAATTGGCGGGCTGCTGCTGAGTACCTGGGGCGGTCCCCGGCGCAAAATTCATGGGGTCTTGCTGGGGATGATCTTGTCGAGCATTTTGGGGCAGATGTTGATGGGGATTGGCCAGACGTTGTTTATCTGGGCTACGGCCGCTTTTATGACCCAATTCTTTTTGCCCATTCTCAACGGCTCGAACCAGGCGATCTGGCAGGCCAAAGTGCCGCCCCATCTACAGGGGCGCGTCTTTGCCGTGCGGCGGCTGATTGCCCAGGTGACGGCACCGCTGGCTACGCTGCTGGCCGGACCTATGGCTGACCGTGTGTTTGAACCGGCGCTGCAGCCGGGCGGGGCCTGGGTTGACCTGTTTGGCTGGCTGGTGGGCAGCGGACCGGGGGCCGGGATGAGCCTGATGTTTATCCTGTTTGGTGGTTTGGGGGCGCTGGCCGGGCTGGTCAGTTATTTTATCCCCGCCATTCGACAGGTGGAGGAGCGGCTGGCGGATCATGAGGCGGTAACGGCCGTTGCCCGCGCTGCTCCAGCCGCCGCTGATTAGATTGGTGGGTCAACGCCGGTTTTATGCCGCAGGTTGCCTGGTAAGCTTGCTTGGGCTAGCAGGCAGTCAACTTGTTACAGTATAGAGACGAAACGGCCGTCTGCCAAGCTAAAGGGCCATCATGTCGCCAAAGCCAACGGCCGTATTTCTTGTTTGGGCCGATTAGTTGCCAGATCATAGTTTGCTTGTAAATTCAGCCAGAATTGGGGCGTTGTCTCAAAAGCACCGGCCAGCAACCAGGCTGTTTCCGGTGTCACCCCACGTTTGCCCCGAACCAATTCATTAATCCGTTGTGTCGGAACCCCCAAATGTTTAGCCAAAGCGACCTGTGTCAGACAAAGCGGCGTTAAAAATTCTTCTTCCAGCACAACCCCTGGATGGGTAGGTATACGGTTTTCAGGAATCATGTTTCTCCATCTTTTACAAACAAGGTTATGGCTACGCCCAGTTTGATCCCGACCGCCCGGCGGGCGACCGCACACTTTTCCGCTTCCCAGAGCGTGATTGACTTACCGCTTCTGGGGAACGAAAGCGTTCTCAATCAGCTCTTTCTCAAAATAGCCGCCGGTTTCGCCGCTGACGGCGTAGTTGTACAGCGCTGCTGAATAGATGCCGCTCAGGGTAGACCCAACCAGCGCTGAGAAAATCAACAGCAGGACAAAAACCAGCACCGTCGTGACGATGAGGGCTATCGATTCGGTCATGGCCGCTAAGACAATGGCCGGAATAGCCAGGATAATCAGGCCAACGGCTATCAGCCCGAAAATGGTGCTGATGCCGAAGTTGCCCACAATCTGCTCGCCCCAGCTTTTCTTCAGCAGCGACGCGCTGCGCTTGATGGCCTCGATAGGGCCAACCTCTTCCATCACCAGCACCGGCACCGTCAGGTAGGTGGTCACGTTCCAGGCGATGCCGACCAGGGAGACAACAATACGGCCGAGCGTGCCGCTCCGTTCTGAGAGCCAGCGCAGAATCATGCCCACCGTGGCGGCCACAAAGGCATAGCCCAGGATTGGCCCCACATGCTTCAGGGCAATGCGAAAGCCGTCGCCCACGGTGGGATCGCCGCCGCGCAGCCGGATCATGGCCGCGCCAACCAGGGCCGAGTTGGCAAAGAAGATGACAAAGTAATGGGCCAGGTAGAAGAGAAAAGCAACCAGCAGACCAACTACCTGGTTCTGGCCGAAAAAGGCGGCATCAAACAGGCCGGCCAGGAACATGGGCAGGGCGAACGTCAGGGTAACGATGATAACGCCAATGCCGGATACGATGGGGAAAATGATCAGCTCTTTGTCGGCCCGCAAAACGGCCGCACTGGCTTTGACCAATTGCCAACTGTTGCTAATTCGTGTGAACATGGAACCTCCCTGCTAAGATTTAAGCTAATGCGATTATCGCTGTGGATGCCAGGGCCATCACATTTAAGGGACCCATGACCACTTTTTCCTTCTTGCTGGGCGATGACAGGTTCATGACGGTGCCCAATACAAAGAAGGCAACGACAAACCAGATACCAATCCGCCCCAGATTATCGTACTCACTAAAGGCCAGGCCCGACCTGGCCATGACAATGACAGCAAAAAATATCAGAATGGCTATCTGGACAACGGCCGCCAGCCTTAGATTTGTAGGCAGCTTACCAGGGTAACGGCCGCCTAGCGTGTATTCTCCCAAAGGCGCGCCAAAAATCAAGGCCAGTTGAAATACCGCCACAACAACGGTTAACACGATATAAATCCAGGCAAAGATAATCATATTCGAGCCTCCAAAGTTAAATGGCCAAACCGGGATGTTCCGTCCAGGTTTTCACTCAACCGGTTTCATTGTTCGTACTATTGAACTCCTCGGCCGTCAGGCCAAAAATGAGTTCATCGTAGAAACGGCCGTTGGTATAAATGTGCCGCCGGATACGTCCCTCTTCCTGGCAGCCCAGCCGGCGAGCGTGGTTGATCATGCTTTCGTTGATCTCGATACAGCGGATGTTGTATTTTTGAAAGCGTAGCTCCTGAAAGGCGTAGCGTAGCACAATACACTTGGCCTCATAGGCATACCCCCGACCGCGAAAGTGGCGGTAGAGACGAGTCCCTGTTTCAAACGTGCCGTTCTTGCGGTCCATGGAGTGGATGTTGATACCGCCCGCCAGTTCACCGGCCAGCGTTTCAATGGAGAACATAATGCGTTCATCGAGATTGTTGAAGTTGGCGTACCGTTCGGCAAAGGCGGCGGCATCCGCTTCTGTCTTGGGCAGGGTGATGCCGTAGTTGAGAAAGCGCACCGTTTGGCTGTCCTGTTCCTCTACCAGCCATTGGGCTACGTCTTCTGCTTGCAACGGCCGTAGCCGAATCTTGTCGCCTTGCCAGAAATAGCTGTGATCACCCATGTTTCCTCCGACGCAGCCAGTCGCTGACGATCAGATATATCAGGCCGACTTCCAGCAGAATTTGGGCCGCTTTGGAAAACAGCCCACCGGGGGAAAGCAGCACAGACGGCCGTTCGGCATAGAGCGTGAAGAAGAAGAGCAGCACCAGGGCATTGATGACCGCGCCCATGATCCACAGCCAGCGGCGGCGCAACAGGATGAGCAGCCCGCCCACCAGGTAGCTGCCCGCGGCCACGTAGATAATGCCGGGCGGCCCCTCCTCAGCGGTCAGATCGCCCGCCCCCAGGATGTCCCAACCCAGCAACAGGTAGACAACGGCCGTTAACACCGCCGCCCCCATCACCAGCCAGATAAGCTGCCAATTGTCAGGTCTTTGTACAGGCATAACGCGCATCGGTAACCTCCATTATGGTCAACGCAAAACGTAAAAAGTAAGGAGTAAAACCAATACCTTTCAAATAAGCAAAGAAGCGACATCTCGAGCATAATAGTTGGTTTTCAGACTAACAAAATACTCGGAGGTCGCTTCATGGGATACAGAATACGAGAAATTGATGCAGAA
>SLGK01000315.1 GCA_007123775.1 Anaerolineae bacterium
AGCGGATGTCCATAGTATCGGAGTGCGTAGTGCATATCTCGTAGCGCTCACCGGTTACACAACACGAAATACGCAATACAAGTTGTCAGGCCCTTAAACGCCAAAAAAGCCATTGGTATTTGACAGAAGTTCACTCTAGTCGCTAGAATCAGCAGCATGAGTAAATCGAAACAAAGCAAATCGAGCAGACATGGTCAGCGGGGCCACAAATCCCCAAAGTCACGCCTGCCGACGCAAATAACGGTCGATGATATTGTAAAACGTTTTGCCCTTTGTGGCCGCTGTAGTTTTTTTGTGGCCGGTTACAAACTGCTGGCCGGCGACGAGGGCTGGGAAACGGCCGTGCAAGAAACGGATGGCCGCTGGGTGCATCTCGCCTGGCAACCAGAGCTACGTGAACTGATCGGCCGTTCCTATGGCAATCGGCTAGACATAGACTACTACTTTTGCGAGGGCACCTGTCCGGAATGTCGTCGCTCGTTCCAGTACCACGCGGCTAACGATGAGGATTTGCCCGAACCGCTGTTCCAGATACGGGTTTAGACAAACCTGACAGGTCTCCGAAGACCTGTCAGGATTTGGCCTTCGCCTGCTGCCGCACCGCCTCAAACATTATCACACCAGCCGCTACGGCCGCATTGAGCGATTCCGTATGGCTGCGGATGGGAATAGCGATGCGTTGGTGGGCCAGTTGCCGGGCCTGCTGCCCTGCACCGCTGGCTTCACTACCGATGATCAGGGCGGAGGGGCGGGTCCAGTCAACGGCCGTATACACTACCTCGCCATCCGCCGCCGCCAAATAAATAGCCATGCCGCACACCGCCTGCCCAATGTCTGACCAATCACCACTGGCCAGCGGCAATCGCAGCAAGGCCCCCATGCTGCCGCGAACTACCTTCGGATTATAAGCATCAACACAGCCTGGCCCCAACCAGACGCCAGCAACGCCAGCCGCCCCGACTGTACGCAAAATTGTGCCCAGGTTGCCCGGATCACGAATGCTGTCGAGGATGAGGATAAAGGCGGGATTGGGGGGAAACGGCCGTGTTACCACTTCCAGCACCGCCAATACCCCCTGCGGCGTTTCGGTGTCGCTCATGGCCGCCATCACCTCTGTCGTCACCGTTTGTGCCGGTATGCCCAAATCGGCCAACATCGCCGCCTGCGCCGGATTCTTGAGCCAATCGGCCGTAGCAAACAGTAACCGAATCGGCTGTGGAGCTATCTGCAACTCGGCCAGCCAGCGCGTACCCTCGATGACAAAAGCACCTTCACGAGTCCGAAAGCGACGGTCCGTCTGCAACCGACGCACATATTTGACCTTATTATTCTGCAAGCTGTTGATCATTGCTTAGTCCGTATCTTTTCCGTTACAATGTTGTTATAGATAGTACATAACTTGGTGATCAGAAGACTCACGCAGCGCTACGTGTTAACCAGGAGAGATTATGGAGCAAATTAAAGCACTCTACAAGTTAGGACGGCCGTTAACCACATTAAGCGGTGTGTTGGCGGTGTTTTTGGGGGGCTATGTGGCCGGTACCGGGGCCTGGGGCAATATCTTTCTGGCGGGATTGGCTACCATGCTCATCTCGGCGGCGGCCAACGCCTGGAATGATTATCTGGATGTAGAAATTGACCGGATCAACAAACCGAAACGGCCGTTGCCTTCCGGGCAAGTTAGTCTACGAACCGCCCGCTGGTTCTCTTTTACATTGGCCGGTCTATCACTCCTCACCGCCAGCTTTATCAACTGGCCTGCTTTTCTCATTGCCCTGCTCTCCAACATGGTTCTCTACTTCTACTCGCTGCATCTTAAGAGTACCGTCCTGTGGGGCAACGCCACCGTGGCCACCATCTCGGCCATGAGCGTTGCCTTTGGCGGCGTGGCGGCCGGGAACGTCATACCCACGCTGTGGCTGGTCCTTATAATCTTCCTGGGAATCATGGGGCGCGAAGTGTTAAAAACGATGGCCGACTACGAAGGCGATCTGAGCCAGCGCTGTCGCACCATCGCTACCGTTTGGGGCAAACGCAAGGCCCGCGTCGTCTTCTACATTCTGGCCGCGGCCACGCTGGTCGTCATGATGCTGCCCTACGTGACCGGTTACTATGGCCGCGCCTACGCCCTCATTGTCGCTTTCGGCGTTTACCCGGTTGTGGTTTATATCATGCTCCACGTCAGCAAAGAGCGTACCGGCTATCAGCTTGAGCGCATGAGCCAGTTGATGAAATACGATTATCTGGTCTGGTTCCTGGCAGTGGTGGTGGGGAGCAATGCGTCATAGTACGTGGGGCATAAGGGACTCTGGCTGCGTGGGCTTAGCAGAGCATACAGTGAGAGGCTTCGGTAAAAGCGTGGGCTAACGCGCCAAAGGACAGGCTACAAATCGAAAGTGTTGAATACCTGGTGGTGGTGTATTACAACTACGAACCATTTGAGGTAAACTTATCCTTGTTTAACCAAACAAGGAGAGTTTATCAATGAGTCAACGTGATCTATACGAAGTCGAAGTGGCCGGGCTTACCCGCCATTTTCCCCTGTTTGAAGTGGCCCCTGGCGTCCGTATCGCCATTTTCAACATGCTGGGTGATACCTACGTGGTCAAAGCGGCCGCGGCCGCCCTGGCCGAGCGGCTAAAAAGCACCCCGGCCGATGTCCTGGTCACGGCCGAAGCCAAATCGATCCCCCTGATTTACGAAATGAGTGCGTTGATGGGGCTGCCCTACGTGGTGCTGCGTAAAAGCTACAAGAGCTACATGGGCCAGACCATCAGTGCCGAAACGGTCTCTATCACCACCGGCAAGCCGCAAACGCTCTATCTGGATGAAAAGGATCAGGCGCTGGTAAACGGCCGTGACGTCATTATCGTCGATGATGTGGTCAGCACCGGCAGTACCCTGCAAGGAATGAAGCAAGTGATAGAGAAGACAAACGGCCGTATCAGCCAGGTAGCGGCCGTTTTCACCGAAGGCGACGGGGATTGGTCCGAAGTTGTAGCGTTGGGCAACTTGCCTGTTTTCGCAGACGACAACGCGTAACGCAGAGATTCACAGAGGTGGCACAGAGATACACGGAGGAAAACAGAGAAAAATCTGCGTTTATCCGCGTTCATCTGCGTCCCTTATCTTACTTATGAACGCCACCACCCTCGCCATTTTCCGTCACCTTTTCGCCTCGGTTGCCGAGGAGATGGGCGTGACCCTGGGCCGGGCTGCTTATAGCCCCAACATCAAGGAGCGGCTTGACTTTAGCTGCGCCCTCTTTATCGAAGGGGAGGATGGGCCGCAAATGCTGGCCCAGGCCGCCCATATCCCCGTTCATTTGGGGGCCATGCCAGCCTCGGTGCAGGCGGCCGTGGCCCACTGCGCCCCCTTGCAGCCGGGCGACGTGGTCATCGTCAACGATCCCTACCAGGGGGGCAACCACCTGCCCGACATCACCCTCGTCTCGCCTCTATTTTTTGCTCACCGCAAAGACGCAAAGGCTTGTCTTGAGCAGCGTCGAAGGAACGCCAAGAAAAAGCAGAAAAACTTTGCGCCCTTCGCGTCTTTGCGGTTAGATAATTCCATAGAACTCAAACCGTCATTTTATGTTGCCAGCCGTGCCCATCATGCCGATGTGGGCGGGATGTCGCCGGGGTCGATGCCCCTTTCCACGGAGTTGTACCAGGAAGGGTTGATCATCCCGCCGGTTAAGCTGGTGGCGGCCGGACAGCGCAACGACGCGCTGTGGCAGCTTATTCTGCGAAACGTCCGTACCCCGGCCGAGCGGGCAGGGGATCTGGCGGCGCAACTGGCGGCCCACGCCATCGGTCAGCGGCGGCTGACTGAGATTGTCGAACGGTATGGGCTGGCGGAAACGCAAACCCAGGCCCATGCTCTGATTGAATGCGCCCACAAAATGACGCGGGCGGCAATCGGGCAGATGCCCAACGGCCGTTTCCATTTCACCGACTATCTCGATGACGACGGCCAGGGTTCTGAACCACTGCCCATCACGGTTACAATCACCATCGACAATGAGCAGATGGTCGTTGATTTTACCGACACGGCCCCGGCCGTAGCCGGCAATTTGAACGCGGTACCGGCCATTGTGAAATCGGCCGTGGCCTACTGCGTGCGCTGCCTGGCGCTGGCCCTGCTGGATACCGATTTGCCCATGAACGAAGGGGCTTTTTTACCCATCGACCTCCGCATCCCGCCCGGCAGTTTGCTAGACCCCCACCCACCCCACGCGGTGGCGGCCGGCAACGTGGAAACGTCGCAGCGGGTGGTGGATGTGGTCTTTGGCGCATTGGCCCAGGCCTTGCCCACCCTCGTGCCCGCTGCCAGTCAGGGGACGATGAACAATTTGACTTTTGGCGGTACGCAGCCGGGAACGGCCGATTCTCCCCCCCAACCATTTGCCTATTATGAAACAATCGGCGGTGGGGCCGGGGCCGGGCCGCAGGGCGACGGCGGCAGCGGGCTGCACGTCCACATGAGTAACACGCGCAACACGCCCATTGAGGCGTTAGAGTTTGCCTATCCGCTCCGTGTGGTAGAATACAGCTTGCGCCATAATTCAGGCGGCGCGGGGCAGCATCGCGGCGGTGAAGGGCTGGTCCGCAGCCTGCAATTTTTGGCCCCGGCCACGGCTACCATTACCAGTGAGCGGCGAGTGAAACGGCCGTATGGCTTGCAAGGTGGTGGTGGAGGTGAAAACGGCCGTAATCAACTGATTCGCGGCGGCACAACCACCGACCTGCCCGGCAAAACCAGCGTCTCCCTCCAGCCCGGCGATGTACTGCGTATCGAAACTCCTAGCGGCGGCGGTTGGGGAACTATGATCCTGAAAAAATTAACCACAGATTTAACGGATGATACGGATCAACACGGATAAAAATCCATGAAAATCTGTTTTATCCGTGTCATCTGTGGTCAAAAACGGGTAGAGATGAATAATCATTCCATCAAACCACTCAGAGGAAAATATCGCGGGCACTTGAGCAGCAGCGATGAGTTCTCACGGCGTAAGCAGCATGAAAAAAAGCTGGAACGCTGCTTTACTAAAAAGCCTCTGCGTCAATCTCTGATAAACCAAAATAAGGAACAGCGGAGTGACTCTACTTTCACAGCAGGCGATCAAACGAGCATTAACCCGATTGGGTGAATTGGCACAAACTAACGGTCATCAAATTGAGTTACTGGCTGTTGGTGGCGCTGTTATGGTTCTGGCCTATAATGCTCGTCTAGCCACCCATGACGTAGATGTGTTCATCTTGTCACCAAAAGAAGCTCGCATAGCTCGCACTCTGGCCCAACAGGTTGCCCAAGAATTAAAATGGCCGGATGATTGGCTTAACGATGGCGCGAAAGGCTTCCTGGTGGGAATTAGTAAAGGACCTGTCATATTTTCTGCGCCAGGTATCGTGGTAAAACGTCCCGAAGTGGCCCAGTTATTAGCGATGAAACTCTCAGCCTGGCGCGATGATGTAGATATTGATGATGCCCGCCGTCTATTACAAGAGTTGCAAGGTAGTCAAAGTGAGATATGGCAGCGTGTAGAACCATTTCTCGTACCGGGACAACAGTTAAAAGCTCAGTATGCTTTTCTAGATTTATGGGAAACGATTTATGGCACAGATTGAGCAAATAGCAAAGGCTGCATTGCAGCGAGAAAGCCTGTTACTTCGTAGTTTGGTACAGGAGTTCTTACGCAGCGAACCCGTATTAGCTGATGTAGCAACACCACAAACTAACGATCAATCAGTTTTGGCGATGTCGGCCGCTTTGATCGAGTTGTTGGCCTTACGCACGGATCAGAAACCACCTGTCTGGACGGCCGAAATTGGTCCGGTAGCGGAGCCTATCTACCTGTTAAAGGCTGCTGCTCAAATGAAACGGCTGCAAGCATTATGTCGCCAGGAATCACCTGAACCATTACGCAAACGGCGATTCTACGCGCCACCTGATTATCTGGCATTCGCTTGAGTGACATACAAAATCTGCGAGGTCTCGGAGACCTCGCAGGCTTGAACACAAACAACGCTTATGAACATTTTTGAAGAACGACTAAGCACAATACGGCAAAAATTAGATGAATGGGAAGTAGACGGTGTGCTGATCGGCAGCGACAGCAACCGGCGCTGGCTGAGCGGCTTTACCGGCTCCAGCGGGCAGTTGTTGATAACGCCCGATGCCGCCATCATTGCCACCGACTCCCGTTACTTTGAGCAGGCCCAAAACGAGGCCCCGGCCTTTACCCTGTTCAAGCACCGGCGCACCAAAGAAGACAACCAGAAGCTGTTTGAGACGGCCGGCGTGGCCAAGATTGGCGTGGAGGCACAGTATACTACACTGGCCGCCATGAGCCAGCTACGCAAAATTGAGGGCGTTGAATGGAAACCGCTACCCCGGACCGTCGAACCACTGCGCCAACTCAAAACCGAAGCCGAACTGCGCCAGATTCGGGCGGCGGCCGAATTGACCGACTACACCATGAGCCAGGTCAACCAACTGGCCCGCCCCGGCCAAACCGAGCAGGAACTGGCCTGGGAATTGGAAAAAACGATGCGCGAGGCTGGGGCAGATACGACAGCATTTACCATTATCGTCGCCTCTGGTCCTAATAGTGCCTTGCCCCACCATCGGCCGGGCGACCGGGTGCTGACGCTTGGTGATCCGATCATTATCGACATGGGGGCGCAGCTAGGTGGCTATAACAGCGACATGACGCGCACTTTTTATCTGGGCGATGGGCCGAGCGACCAGTTCTGGCAGGTGTATAATCTGGTGTTGGGGGCGCAAACGGCCGTTTTCTTCCACCTCCGCCCCGATGCCAACTGCAAAGCCGTTGACAAAGTAGCCCGCGACATCATCCACAACGCCGGTCACGAGGAGCATTTTGGGCATGGCTTAGGGCATGGCGTCGGCCTGGATGTTCACGAAGGGCCTCGCCTTTCTCCTTTAGCCGATGAAGAAGCCACCTTAGCCGCCGGGATGGTCGTCACCATCGAACCCGGCGTCTATATTCCCGGCTGGGGCGGCGTGCGTATTGAGGATTTGGTGGTTATTACCCCCACCGGCTTCCGACGCCTGAGCCTCTGCCCCAAGCTACCCATCATTCCCATCATTCCCATTTGTAATTCATGATTCGGCATGGTTCAAGTCAGCTTGACAATTCACTGACCGAGGACGGAAGACGAAGGACCAATGGCCAGCGTTACTCCGTCCTTCGTCTTCGGTCCTCCGTCAAAATCTGTAAAGTTGGCTGCCAGAGAGCAATGAACCATGCCCGTAATTCGTAATTCATAATTCGTAATTCCTAAGGAGCGATCATGGCCTTTCCCAAACCCTTTTACCGCTGGCGGCCCCACCCCTGGCATGGCTTAGAAGTCGGTCCTAAGCCTCCCGAAGTGGTCCACGCCTATATTGAAATTACCCCCTTTGACCTGGTGAAGTACGAAGTGGACAAATATACCGGCTACCTGCGTGTAGACCGGCCGCAGCGTACTTCCGCCAATCCGCCGTCGATGTATGGCTTTATTCCGCGCACCTACTGCGGCGAACGGGTTAACGCCATGTCGCCCAAATCGGAGCGGGGCGACCAGGACCCGATGGATATTTGTGTTATTAGCGAACGGGCGATCAATCGCGCAGAGGTGATTTTGAATGCGCGGGTGGTGGGCGGCCTGCAAATGATCGACCTGGGGGAAGCTGATGACAAAATCATCGCGGTGCTAGACAATGATTTTGTCTGGGCTAATGTACAAGACATTAGCGATTTGCCCGATATTTTGGTGGAGCGGCTGCGCCACTATTTCGGCACGTATAAGCTGATACCCGGTCAGGAAAACGAGACCTTTATAGAAACAATCTTCGGCCGTGATCATGCCTTGAAGTTGATTGAGGCGGCCATGGCTGATTATGACGAGGAATATGGTGGTTAACAACGGCAGGTGCGACAAAAACCGGCGCTGACGGAAGACGGAAGATAAAGGACGGGGGTGGAAGGCTATCGGTCGTTGGTCCTCCGTCCTTCGTCGTACAGCTTCTCAAACGCGGGAATAACCACCCGCCAATCATACTGCTGAGCAAATTGACGTGCCTGTTGACCCAGGCGCGTTTTGGTTAGGGGATCGTCGAGGAGGGTGAGAACGGCCGTTGCCATTTCTTCTTCTGTTTCTGCCAGCCACACCTCTTGCTCGTGGGTGACGGGAAAACCCTCTGCGCCAACCGGCGTACTGACGATGGCTTTACCCGCCGCCATTGCTTCGATTAGCTTCAAGCGCGTTCCACTGCCTATGCGAAAGGGCATGATGAAGAGAGATGCGCCACGGAGATACGGCCGTATACTCTCCACCCACCCCGTCAGCGTCACCCCCTCCATTTCGCCCAGGTGGGTCAGCCGGTCGTGGGGCTTTTGGCCCACAATGGCCCAGGTCGTCTGCGGCCGTTTGGCTTTAATGCGCGGCCAGACCGCCTCGGCAAACCAGAGAACGGCGTCGATGTTGGGCCGATAATCCATCTTGCCACTAAACATCAGGTCAAACGGGATGGCTTCTTTATCTTCATCATCGGCATAAGCGGTCGCGTCGATGCAGTTGGGGATGGTGGTAATGGTGGCGTTGGGGGCCAGTTTTTGCAAATGGTCGCGGTCGGTGTCGCTGACGGCGGTAGTGGCATCGGCCGTTTCCAACGCCCACCGTTCAAAACGAGCTAAACGGCCGACCTGTATGCGGGAATAGAAGGCGGCCAACCAGCGTTTGGGATTAGCCCGATCTGTTTCCAGATTGCGCCGCTGCAACTCCGTTTCGGCGTTGTGGTTGTCGAAAATCAGGCGGCTGTCAGGGCTGTGTTTCTTGATGACGGTCAGGTAGCGGGCCAGTTCAATCCCTTCTACCTGGACCACGTCAAATTGATTCTGCTGCAACAACTGGCGCAGCCGGATGTCAAACATGGGGGTGTAGAGCCGGTGGGCCATATCGGGCAGACGGCTGAACAGCAGTTGGCGCAAACGGGTGAAGTTGGTGCGCTGCGGCGCGGCCACTCGTTCGATATGGTGGCAGAGGCTGGTTAACGGCCGTAATGTCTCTGCATCCGTATCCTGTTCCGGCTCCACAAAGCTGAGCAGCGTCACCTCATGGTTCTGCGCCAGCCCGCGAATAATGTGGTAATTACGCAAGCTGGTTCCCTGATGGGGGGGGTAGGGCAGTTGGGGGGTAAGAATTAAGATTCTCATCGGCGTTCATTTTCCATTCCGCTCTTCTCTAACAGTATCATACAGGATCGTCAGAGCATTTACAATTCACCACGGTCACTATCAGGGTTTTTCAGTAGTCCAATTGATTATTGGCACTATCCGCCCAGCCGTGAACGGCCGGGCTAGTTGGGCTAGTGAAACTAGCCACCAACGCCAGTTGAAACCGGCTAAGCCCCGTTCACGGGGCGTTGTTAATAGCCTGGGGCTTCAGCCCTAGGCGAGCCTGAACTAAAACCAGGTATCAGGTACATATGCGATTGCTCTAACCGGCCACTTTTTCGTACAAAGCTAACATCTGCCCGGCAGTGCGGGGCCAGCTAAAGGTGGCGGCCTGGGCTTTGCCTTGCGCTGCCATATTAGCCCGCAAGTCAGAATCGGTGAGGACGCGAGCCAGGGCCTCGGCCCAGCCGCGCTCGTCGTCTGACTCTAAAAGCAGGCCGGCCGTACCCACTACTTCCGGCAGCGAGCCACGATCACTAACAATAACGGGGCAGCCACAGTGCATCGCTTCCAGGGCGGGCAGGCCGAAGCCTTCGTAATGGCTGGGCGTGACCAGCACCCCGGCCGCATGGTAGAGATGGGCCAGTTGTTGGTCAAAGATGCCGCTGAGATGGCGCACCTGATCTGATAAACCTAGCTGCTCGATGGTGGCGAAAATCTCGTCGTAAATCCAGCCTTTGCTGCCCACCAGGATGAGCGGGACGTCAACGGCCGTTTCCTCCCGCATCACCTTATACGCCCGCAGCAGCATGGGGATATTCTTGCGCGGCTCCAATGTGCCTACAAACAGAATAAAGCCTGGCGGCAGGTTGTGCTGGGCCAGCGTCGCCGCGATCTCAGCCTGGTCATACGCCTGGCTGTACAGCGGGTTAGCCGCCAGATAAACCGTCGTGATTTTGGCCGGATCGACGCCGAGATGCTCAATCACATCCTGACGGGTGGCCTCACTATCGGCCGTAATGTGGTCGGCATGGTCTACGGCCCACTGAATCTGGTCGTTGTAGTAGCGTTTGCTCTCGGCCGTCAGAAATTCGGGGAAGTAGATAAAGTTGAGGTCGTGGACGGTGATCAAATGCTTACGCGCCCCCCGCTGCGGCGGGATGAAGTCGATGCTGTGCAGCAGATCGAGGCGGCGGGGCAGTAGTTCGGCCGACAGCGCCCAGCGTTCCCAACGGTGATGGCAGGGGGTGTACAGGTTGTGGCGTTGAAAATTGGGAGTGGAGGGGGTGTAGGAACGGCCGTCTTTCGCCATTTGCAGCACACTATACCGGTTCACCTGATCCAGTTCAGCCAGCGCGGGCAGCAGATGGATGGCAAACTGGCTGATCCCCCCCATCTGGTAATAGGGCAAGCGGCAGTCAATGCCGATTCGCAAGCTATTTTTGTTCATAAACGTTTTACCGATTTCATTGATGTCGGGTATAATCGATTAAATTCAAAAGGCCACTGCGCTTAATTATCAGGCCAACACTATGGGCGAAAAAGAATGGCTTCAAGACTTTGAAACTGGGTTAGACCGGCTTCGTATCCACTTTGTTGTGGAACAAGGTCAGGTTGTCAAAATCGTTGTGGTACAGTATGAAGCATACATTGATGGACAATGGCGAGCAATCGTTCGGTTTGACGAAGCACATGGTTTCTTTCACAAGGATATTATGTCACCTTCTGGACAGCAAGCAAAAATCGCTAAACCAACAGCAGATAAAAATTTAGCTCTAACCGATGCGATTAACGACATCAAGCAATTTTGGCGTGCCTACCGACAAGCATACGAGGGCAAAAAGCATGGACATGAATAGTCAAACAAATCTAACTGACAATAATCTAGACCAACTCAATCAACTCTTGCATAAGGAACTTGCCGGAGCGGGCCTGGCTGCTCAGATACCAGATAGTACCCATCTGTTTTATGGCTCGGCCTCAGATGCCACATTAACCCGCGACAACCTTGATCTGGCCGCTAAAGTATTGCTAGGCATGATGCTGGGCTATATTGAGGATGCCCCTTTGACAATGGTCTACGAGAAACAGTCTGGTCAGCAAATCGCGCTGGATTTATCAACCATGCTTTCCAAAAAACAGGCTGAATCTGCTATTTCGCGCTTCCAAAGGGAAAGTCGGCAGCGTATGGGCAGCCAAATCGAGAAAGCTTTGGCGGTATAGACACTTTACGGGAACAACAATACGTGTGACCAATCAACTTGAACAGAATGAAGCCGCCGCTGAGACCAATCCCCTCAGCCCGGCGGCCCAAATCGAGAGCCTCCTTTTTGTGGCCAGCGGTCCAGTTTCTACGTACCGGCTGGCCACTGTGCTGGATATGACGCAAACGGCCGTTCACAACACCCTCGACGAAATGACGGCCGATTACGCCCAGCGGGGTCTGCGCCTGCAATGGAATGGCAATACGGTCCAGTTGACGACCGCCCCCGAAGCCAGCGGTCTGGTCGAACATTTATTAGGGCTGGAAGTGACCAGCCGCCTCAGCCAGGCCGCCCTGGAAGTGCTGGCTATTATCGCCTACATGCAGCCGGCCACCCGTCCTCAAATCGACGACATTCGCGGCGTCAATTCAGACGGGGCGCTGCGGACGCTGTTGAGTAAAGGGTTGATCGAGGAAATCGGCCGTATGGAAACCCCCGGCCGGCCGATTCTTTACGGCACTACAACTGAATTTTTACAACATTTCGGCCTGGCAGGGCTGGATGCGCTGCCGCCGCTGCCGGAGGATGAAGAGGAGTAGAACGTATTGCGTATTGCGTAGTGCGTGACGAGCCTGACTACGTACTACGCACTACGCAATAAAAACGATGGAACGAATACAAAAGCTCATGGCCCAGGCCGGTATCGGCTCGCGGCGGCATAATGAGAAGTTGATCAAACAGGGGCGGGTTATCGTCAACGGCCGTTTAGCCCGGTTAGGTGATAAAGCCGACCTCGAAAAAGATGAGATCAAGGTAGACGGCCGTATCATCAACGACAGCGGCCATACCTACATCGCCCTCAACAAGCCCAAAGGGGTCATCTCCTCCCTGGATGACGAACTGGACGAAGACCGTACCACCGTGCGCGATCTGATTCCCCTGCCCGGCCACATCTACCCCGTCGGCCGGCTGGACAAGCAGAGCGAGGGGCTGATGCTGATGACCAACGACGGCAAGCTGGCCCACCGGCTAACCCACCCCCGCTACGGCCACGAGAAAGAGTACGAGGTCACATTGGAAGGGGCGTTGGCCGACGACATGATCGCCCAGTGGCGGCGCGGCCTGCGGCTGGACGACAAGATGACCGCCCCGGCCGGGGTCAAGCTGATTGAGCGCACGGCCCAACAAACCCACCTGCGTATCACCATGCGCGAGGGACGCAAACGGCAAATCCGGCGCGTAGCCGCCCAATTCGGCCACCCCGTACAGCAGCTCGTCCGGCACAAAATTGGCCCGCTCAGCCTGGGCAATCTAAAGCCCGGCCAGTGGCGGCATTTGACGGCGGCCGAAGTAGCTGCTTTGCAAAAAACAGTGGCGAAGTAGCGAAGTGGCGAAGTGGCAAAGTTACGTCGCCACTCCGCCACCCCGCCACTCCGCACAAGGAGCATTTTTTGAACGACTTAACCTCCGTAATCGCCATTGACGGCCCGGCGGCGTCGGGGAAGACGACGATTGGGCGGCTGTTGGCGGAGCGGTTAAACTATTTGCTACTGGATACGGGCAGCATGTATCGGGCCGTTACCCTGGCCGCGCTAAGGCAGGGGGTAGATGTGGCGGATGAAACGGCCGTTACCCACCTGGCCCAATCCATCACCATCGACATCAAACCGGCCGCTGCTGAGCAAGACGGTCGTCTGTCCACCACCCTGCTCGACGGCGAAG
Source organism: Anaerolineae bacterium (assembly GCA_007123775.1). Taxonomy (GTDB): domain Bacteria; phylum Chloroflexota; class Anaerolineae; order Promineifilales; family Promineifilaceae; genus SLGK01. Next base: position 13,114 of record SLGK01000315.1, read on the forward strand.
ACGTCACCTGGGCCTTGCGCGACCCGGACGTAGACGCCCATGTCTCCCAGGTATCCAGCTACGCACCCGTGCGCCGCGAAATGGTCAGGCAGCAGCAGCAGTTTGGCCAACGCGGCCGCGTGGTCATGGTCGGTCGGGACATCGGCACGGTGGTCATGCCCGACGCGCCGCTCAAGCTGTACGTGACGGCCAGCGCCGAAGAACGCGCCCGCCGCCGCTGGCAAGAGCGGCAAGAGCAGGGCCACAACGGCGGCTACGACGCCATCCTGGCCGACGTGCGCCGCCGCGACGAAATCGACGGTAATCGCCAACATTCCCCCATGCGGCCGGCCGATGACGCCCTCATCATCGACACCACCGACCGCGGCCCGGAAGAGATTGTGGCGGAGATTATGCTAGTAGCGGAGTAGCGAAGTGGCGAAGTGGCAAAGTTACCTCGCCACTCCGCCACCTTTAATTATGGCTCTATTCCAGGAAATTGATCTGCAAACTTATACAGGCGGTCGGATAACGGCCGTGCAGCCTCACAGCGTCGCCGCCGACATTGGCCTTCAGGAGGGGGATGAACTGCTGGCGATCAACGACAACCCGGTCGAAGATGTGATCGACGTGCAATATTACAGCGCCGAGGAAGAGATGGAACTGCTCATCCGGCGCGACGATGAGTACCTGCTCTACGAAGCGGTGCGCGACTACGACCAGCCGCTAGGGATAGAATTTGCCCACCCCACCTTCGACACCGACATTCGCCGCTGCAACAATTTGTGCGAATTTTGTTTTGTGCTGCAAATGGCTCCCCGCTTCCGCCGCACCCTCTACATCAAGGACGACGACTATCGCTACTCCTTTCTCTTTGGCCATTACGTCACCCTGACCAACCTGAGCGAACACGACTGGTGGCGCATTGAGACGATGCGCCTGTCGCCGCTCTACATTTCGGTGCATGTGACCGACCTGGAGCAGCGCCGCCGCTACCTGCGGAACGCCAACGCCCCCGACATCATGGACCAACTGCGCTGGTTGGTCGAGCGAGATATTGAGATTCACACCCAACTGGTGGTTACGCCGGAAGTGAATGATGGTCACTGGTTAGAGCAGTCGATTCGGGATTTGGAGACGTTGTGGCCAGGGGTGCAGTCAGTTAGCGTAGTGCCGGTTGGTTTGACCAAGCACCACAAATACAAGATGCGAACCCATACGGGGGCTGAAGCAACGGCCGTTCTTGATTACGTTGAAAGTTTGCAGGCCGAATATCTGGACCGCTTTGGGGTACGCTTTGTCTATCCCACCGACGAATGGTACCTGGTGACAAGACGGGTGGTGCCGCCTCTGGCCCACTACGACGGCCAGGCCCTGCATGAAAACGGGCTGGGGATGGTGCGCCACTTCCTCGATGCGTGGCAGGGGGAACAGGCGGAAATTGCGGAGGCTATGACAACAAAGCCAATTCTTTCGTATGCGAAGGTGACCCTGGTAACGGGGTTGATGTTTGCCGATATGCTGGAGCGGGAAACGGCCGTATTCCGCAGCCTAACCCATTTAGACGTTACCGTCCAACCCATCCACAACGAAAAACTGGGCGGTACGATTACCACGGCCGGCCTGCTGATGGGCGCAGACGTCCTCAGCCAGCTACAGGCCAGCGGCTACGGCGACCTGGTGGTTCTGCCTCGCGTCATGTTCGACCATCCCGACACCATCACCCTCGACAACATCTCGCCGCAGGATATGGCCAACCAGTTGCAGCGCCCCGTGGCCCTGGCCGACACTCTGGGCGACGTCTGGGACGCGCTTACCGGGCAGTCAAAAGTTTTCTACCAACCGGGGGTGGCCCCCACCACCCATCCCATTGCCCTCCCCATCCTCGACAAGGAAGACCTCAACCCTACCGCCCACTTCTCCTAAAACTAGCCTGGCTCGTGTCTGGCATTGCCGCAAACATAGGCACAATTACCGGCGTCGGCGGCGCGTGGCAAAAAATACCTCATCCGGATTCATGCCTTCTTCCAGGAGAGCCTGTCGTTTCGGTTTCAACGCGCCCGTGGGACACACGCCAACGCATTGGCCGCAAAAGACGCAGGTGGTGTCCGGCATGGGCTTGTTGGCGAAGGTGCTGATTTGGGTGTGGAAACCCCGGCCATCAAAGGTAAGGGCAAAGGTATACTGGGCGTCCTCGGCGCAGACCTGCACACAGCGCCAGCAGTTGATACATTGGTTGTAATCCCGAATATAAAAGGGATTGTCATCATAGACGGGGGCCGTGCGCCGCTCTCCCTCGTCAAAACGGTGCGGATCAGCCCCATACGCTTCCATCATCGCCAAAATCTCGGGGGATTCGTCCAGGCTAATGGTGGAATGAAGCATCTCTAAAATGACCCTGCGCCCGCGCCGCACTTTCTCATTGTCGGTCTGTACAACCATACCATCGCTGCACGCGGTAACGCAGGCCGCCGCCTGTACTCGTCCACCACTATCAACTGAACAAACGCGACAAAGGCCATTGGCGGTCAGGTGGGGATGGTAGCAGATAACAGGAATCTCAACGCCCAGTTGAGCGGCAGCGTCCAGAATTGTTGTGCCGTGGGGCACGGTGATTTCCTGGCCATCAATGGTAAGGGTGACGGTTGTTTCGTCCATATTGGTTTCCTTGTGAGAACAACGGATTTGGGGACGGAACGGATTGTTTCCGTTGCTCTCGTTGCTCTTAAACAGTTTCTAATTCTGCGGGTAAATCGGCCGTTTCTACCAACTCGCCAATTTCAAACAGAAACTCTGGGGCGAAATCAGCGCCATTGGGCCATTCAATCGTGTTGGTTTCAGGATTAACGTAGACTTGACGAAACCGAACAGGATCACGCAGGGGTAAAAAAACTTCACCAAATAACTCTGGCTCCAGATTAACATCTTTAGTAATGCCATTACTAAATTTTAGGCGCAGTGTGCAATCTGCCAGATGAACAACTTCTTCAACACGCAAGAACATAATTTGCTCCTTTAGGCACTAGCAATTTCCTGAGACTACGCTCAGGAAATAAGGCCCTTGCGGGCAACTTGCAAAAATTGTACAGTTTCCTCCAGAAGTAAATGAGCCAACCGATGGAGGAGCGAGATAATCATGGA
>SLGK01000338.1 GCA_007123775.1 Anaerolineae bacterium
CCCCCGCGCCAACACGTGGGCCAGAAAACCATCCAGCGTATTCATCGTCGTCGGGCCAAACGGCGTTGTCGGGCTGCGTAACGGAAAATAAAGCCAGACGCTCAACCCCACCAGGGCAAACGCCACCATCACCAAAATAGTCCGCCACTTCTCGGCAACAAGCAGCCCGACCTTTTTCGTAATTCGTGATTCGTAATTCGCAATTCCCCTCCACCATACCCACAGAATAAACAAGGCATAGGCCGGAAAGCCAAAGACAGTCAGCGGGTGATGGGTCACGCCCAGCCCGGCACTGAGGCAAAAGACGTAGAGCCATTTGTTGTCAGGACCGAGGACGGAGGACGGAGGACGGAACAGTCGCTTTCCATCCTCCATCATTCGTCCTCCGTCATTCTCTGCCCACCACCTGGTCAAAAAGTAGAGGTTGGCCATCAGAAAGGTGCCGGTGATGATGTGGGGGTTGGCGTGGATAGCGTGCTGCCAGATGTTAACGGCCGTACCCACTAACAAGGCTGCCAATACAGCGCTAAATAGGTGCAGGTTGCAGGTTGCAGGTTGCAGGTTGCAGGCAACGGTTCTAACAATACCTAGCACAAACAAACAGGCCAGAACGGCCGCCATCGCCGCCAGCAAGTGCATCCGCCAGACAGGATCGCCAATGGGGATAAGATTCTGGATAAGGTGGCCTACCAGCGTAATAAAGGCATAACCCGGCGGGTGGGCAATGCCCAGGATGTTGGCAATAAAAGTGTATTCCGTCGGGTCGCCCAGCACCAGCGACCGGGCCATTGTGCTCAGATAGAGGACTGGCAGCAGGAGTAAGAGAAGAAGGGGGGCGTTTTGTAGGTGGGTATTGTTAGTGATTTGCCCAACTAAATTATTTCGTTTCACGTTGGTGGGATTCGGCCGTTTTAGGCCTCAACTTGCTGCTGCTCAAGCCAACGTTTCAGTGATGCTTGACTTTCGGCCGAGGGTAAGCCGATTAGCAGATCGGCCCTTCTGATGTCTTCGTCCAGGTCTGGCCAGTGGATGCCTTCACCTTCTAACAGCCAATTCTCTCGCTCTGTTTGACTGCCATGAAACAGCCGAGGGTAGTAGGGCAAAGGGATAGAAATCGTACCACCATCCTCCAGATCAACAATTAAATCGTCGTCGGTAAATGAGACGTGGGCAGCTTTGGCTGCGTTCTCCAGCTTTTCCATAATTGGTTTCTTACCCATTGTATTCTTTAATAGATCATTATTCAACTACTCGGCGGTAGTGGGTGCTACGGCCTCGCCCTTGACGGACAATGAGGCCCAGGTCGATGAGCTTGTTAAAATCCAGGGTGCGCGTCGCCTTGGCCCGATCGGTCAATGCCGCATAATCTTTATCGGTAATAAAGCCGTGCCTGTCAATGTAGTCCAGAATCAACTGGTGGTGATCGTGGAGTGTATTGTCCGGGCTGGCCTGATGGCGTTCCAGTTCCTTTTCCACACGCTGCAATTCGTCTAAAATACCCCCGGCAAAATATTCCAGCCAGGGGGTAAAGTCAAGCTGGTCTACCATGTCGTAATAGTTGCCCAAGACCCCAACTTGTTGAAAATAACGGCTGACATTCTGGTTGTAAAAATTTTCAAAGCTGAACAGGTTGAACGTATCTACGCCCAATCCGGCCAGGAGCAGTTTGGTAGCCAGACGAGTGGTACGGCCGTTGCCATCTACAAACGGATGAATAACCACCAACTGCTTATGAAACAGGCCCGCCAGCACAACGGGGTCCAGGATAGACCGGTTGGCCGTTACAAACGCCAGCAAGCCCTCAACCAGAGCCGGTACATCATCGTAATCGGGCGGCAGGTAGATAACGTCCCGTGTGCGCGGGTCATGGATGATGACTGGTTCGCGGCGGAATTGCCCCGACTGGTGATCGGGCAGCAGCCCAACCGTCACCTGCCGGTGAATATGAAGCAAAAGAGAGGAAGTTAACGGCCGTTCCCACGCACCACGCAGAGCCACCAGCGCCTCATTATAATTCAACACCTCCCGCTCACTTTGCCGCACCTGCTCAGGCCGATTTTTGAGCAGACGCTTCACCTCAGTTAGCGGCAGGGGGTTGCCCTCAATGCTGGTTGAGGCATAAGTGGAAATTTCTTCGGCCTTCGTTTGAAATTGAGCCAGGATAACATCCGGCCAGGCCCGCTTGTTTAGCTCATGGACCAACAGCGTAATTTGCTTGATCTGGTCGAGCAGGTAGGGGGAAATCTGATAGCGGGGCTGAAACATCGTTCTGTCCATCGCCTAATTATAGCCTAAAATTAGGTGATTAGAAACTAGGCCAGAATTTGATCATAGACAGCCATTGTCTCACGGGCAGTGCGCTCCCAACTGAATTGGGCAGCCTGGACCAACCCCAGTTGACGGCGTTCTTCATATTCCTCCCGGTCGCGCAGCAAACGGCCGATCTGGGCCACCATCTCTTCTACATCAGTCGGGTCAAAATAAACGGCAGCATCCCCCCCCACTTCGGGATGGCTGCTGCTGTGGCTGGCGGCCACCACCTGGCCGCAGGCCATATGCTCCAAAATGGGCAGGCCAAAGCCTTCATACAGGCTGGGCTGCACGGCTAAACTGGCCCCGGCCAATACGGCGGGCAGATCTTCGTCTTCTACCCAGCCGAGAACGCGCACGGCCGTTTCTAGCCCCAGCGCCTCAATTTTGGCAAAAAAGTCATCGTAGAGCCACCCCTTACCCCCGGCCAGAACCAGATGAAGGGAAGGGAATTGCTTTCGCAGGAGGACGAGCGCATCGAGCAGGCGGTTAAGATTCTTGCGTGGCTCAATGGTACTCAAGTGAACGAGGTACTGCTCAGGCAGATCGTATGTTTGCCGAACGAGGTCGATTCTGGCCGGGGGCGGCGGTTCGAAGTGGGAAGCCGCAGCCTCGTACACCACACGTATTTTAGCCGGATCGATACCGTAAAACTGTACGATGTCCTGCTTAGTCGCCTGCGAGACGGCTATGATAGCCGTAGCCCGGCGGCAGTAGAGGGGCATGGCCCAATTCAGGTACCAGTAGTTGAGCTTTTTGTGGTATTGGGGAAACAGCTTGAAAATCAGGTCGTGGACGGTCAGGACGGTGGGTATGCCGCGCAGGGGTAACAGCAAATGCTCGGTGCTGTGCAAGAGGCGGGCGTCGGGCAGCAGCCGGTCAAAGCCGATACGGCCGTAGTGGGCCAGCAGAATAGCCATGCGCCACGGCTTGTAGCCTAACTGCACCGAGCGGCGCGGAATCTGCGTGAACGATTGTAGGCCGGCGGGGAAATGCCCCTCTTTGCCCTGGTTATAAAAAAGGCCAAAACGATGGGGAACGGCCGTTAGCAGCGACCGCGCCAATTCCTCGCTATACCGCCCCAACCCCGCCCGTGCATGAACGGCCGCGGAAATGTCGATGTAGTCCATCTACCTTTTCTTTTCCCACCAATCCAGGCTCCAGGCGACCGCCTTTTGGATGCCCTCGCGCAGCGGCGTTTGCGGCGTGTAGTCCAGCAGGGCACGGGCCTTGCCGATGTTGGCCACGTAATGGGTCACTTCGCCCACGCGGGAAGGTTCGATGGTGATGTCCGGCTCTTTGCCCAGCGCTTCGGCGATGAACTGGGCCATCGTTACCAGGCTGTTGCCCTGCCCGTAAGCCAGGTTGATCGTCTGGTTGGCCTCGCGCCCTTCGACCAGCAGCTCAATGCCGCGCGTTACGCCGGTTACGCAGTCATCAACGTAGGTGAAATCCAGCACCTTGTCTTCGCCATAGATGGTAATGGGTTCGTCCTGCTTGATTTTGCGGATGAAGAGGGGGATGACCCGCTCCATGCGTTCCAGGTCGTTGTCGTAACGGCCGTATACATTGCTAAAGCGAAAGACCAGGTAACGCAGTCCGTAACATTGGGCATAAGAGTAGATCAGCGCTTCGCCTGAAATTTTGCTGGCCGAGTAAGGGCTTTCGGTAAAAGCAAAGTCGGCGTAGCTCTCCTCGGTAATGTAGCGGTGGATGTCGCCGTAGACCTCGCGCGAGCTGCTGAAAATAACCGGCAGATTGTGCTGGCGGCAAAATTCCAGCACGTTGTAGGTCATGGTGATATTTTCCAGGGCGCGGTCCGGCTGCTCCACCAGTTCGTGGACTTTGGCATGGGCGGCCAGATGGACCACGCAGTCCAGGTCGGGCGGGTAGCTGACGTGGCCGATACCCTGGCTGAAATCTTTGTAGGGCTGGCTCAAATCTTGCAGCAATGTTTCGATTTCGTTGGTCCAGGTATTCGGCCGTTTGTCCACGCCAAACACAAAATGACCCGCATCTTGCAGCCTCAGCCCCAAATTCGTGCCAATCTGGCCGCTAGAGCCGGTAATTAGTATACGCATAGTTGTAACCTCTCCTTGTTAAAAGTTGCGGAGTGGCGAAGTTGCGGAGTGGCGCAGTAACCTCGCCACCTCGCCACCTCGCTACCTCGCCACCTCGCTACCCCGCCACCTCACTACCCGCCACACAAAGCGCGGCAGCGCCAGCATCCGCCGCCAGCGCCACGGCTCGTGGTAGAGGCGATGCAGCCATTCCAGCCCCAGCCGTTGCAGCCAGCGCGGGGCGCGAATTGATTTGCCGGTGACAAAATCAAGCGCACCGCCAACGCCCATAGCCACGCGCACCGTTGACAAATTGTGCCGGTTGCGGGCGATCCATTTGTCTTGCCGGGGCGCGCCATAGGCGACAAAGAG
>SLGK01000302.1 GCA_007123775.1 Anaerolineae bacterium
AGAAGCAATTTGGTCGATTTGCCGGGCCAAAAAGTCCCGTTCGTCCGCTTCTGTTTGCACCTGCCCATCCAGCCGGGCGGACAAGAGGGCGTCGAGCAAACGGCCGTATTCAGGCCCCGGCTTCAATCCCATTTCACGCAGATCGTCGCCGGTCAGGATGGTCTTGACGTGCCGCCACTCTGTCACAAAGCGGGTCAGGTGGTCGATGGCCGTTTCGTCAGTCAGATAGGCACGGGCCACCAGCAGCGAGCGGAGCGGATACGGCCGTATCGCCGCCGCTACTTGACTGGGAACGGCCGTAGCTGGCAGGTCACAAAGCCGTTTGATCAATTTCGCACTCTCATTGACATCACGACGGGTGGCCTGGCGCACCTTGAGCCGCCGCATCACATCCCGGCGCACCGGGGCAGCCAACGGCAGCAGCCAAAGGGCAAAATAGACAAAAATGGCCGACTCTTCGCCCAATAGCTCAGACCACGCCGGTTGCTCCAATAAAGCAGGCAGACGACGGTAAGTTAAAACGGCCGTTTCGCTCCACACCAAATCAGGATGCAGTTGGGCCATCACGCTAATATCAGCCAGCCGAGCCATCACCGGCACCGGCTCCGCCTCATGCAGCGCCAGCTCAATTTCGTGCCGAATGCGGTCGCCCGTGACCCGATCCAACATGGGCAGCGAACTTTCAATCAATTCGGCCGTGCGACTCTCAATGGCAAAGCCCAGCCGCTGCTCCAGCCGCACCGCCCGCAGAATGCGCGTGGGATCATCCACAAAGCTGAGGCTGTGCAGCACCCGAATCAACCCCTGATCCAAATCCCGCTGGCCGCCATAAAAATCGAGCAACTGGCCCAAATAAGCCCCATCCAGCCGCACTGCCAGCGTATTGATCGTAAAATCGCGCCGGTGCAGGTCGAGCTTAATCGAGCCGCGCTCCACCTCTGGCAAGGCCGATGGAGCCTTGTAAAACTCACTGCGAGCGGTCACAAAATCAATCGAAGCAGGTAACACTGCGGCCGGCAGATCGGCCGTTTTAGCCATGTGACGCCAGATGTTGTCGGTCAGAAACCATTTAGCCGTGCCAAAACGGGCATGGGTGTGAACCTCGCCCCCAAATTCCTCCTGCAACCGACGCACCAGTTTGATGGCATCCCCTTCAACTACCATATCCAAATCGTGGGGCGGCTCACCTAACAGCAAATCGCGCACCAGACCACCAACAAAGTAAAGCGGCATGTTAAGCACGTCGGCCGCCTGCCCAATCGTCTGAACCATCTGCCACAGCGGACCGGGCAGGGATTGGCGCAAAAGCTGCTGCATATCTGGTTCAGCGGCCTGTTCGGGGTCGCGGAAAAGGTGGTTGAGCAAATCGGTCCGGGTAACAATGCCGATTAGATGACCGCGATCTTCATCTACCACCGGAATCTGGCCCCAGCCTTCGCGCAGCATAAGCTGCTGCACCGTGTGAATGGAATCAGACGGCCGTACCGTAACCTCACCCGCCTTCATAATCCGCCGTACTGGCTGCCGCTCCAGACTGTGACTCATGGCCCGATCCACGGCCCGGCGCGTTAGCAAACCGACCAACTTATTCTCGTTAACGTCAAACACCGGGTAGCCTTCATGGCCCAGCCGCTGCATCAATGCAGCCGCATCTTCCACCCGCGCCTCAGCCCGCACCGTTTGGACCCCATATGACATAATCTCAGCCACACGAACCATGGGCCTCACCGCTTTCGGTAACAGGGCGACCAACTTTTGCTTGACCGGGCCGATTGGTTCGTTCAGCACCAGGGCGGCTGCCGCCCGGCTGTGACCGCCACCACCTAACGCCTCCGCTACCAGCGACACATCCACCTGATCGGAAGTGGAGCGGGCCACAAGCTGCACGCCGTTCTTCAGCAAGACCAAAACGAACAAGCCGGCCGGATTCAAAATCTCGCGCAGGCGGTGGGCCACAGAGGAGATTTCGTCCTCAAAATCGTCGGGGGCCTCAGCCACGGCAATAGCCAGGGGCTGACCGTGAATTTCGTGCCATTCCATCGCCTGCTGTAGGCGGTCGTAAAGGGCCTGTTGCGCCTCCGTCAGGGCTACCTGCAAAAAACGACGAACCACCGGAAGCTGTGCCCCCTGCTCCAGCAGCCAGGCGGCCGCATGGACATCACGGGGCGTGGTGGTGTCGTAGGTCAGGCTGCCGGTGTCTTCGTACACACCCAACAACAGCAGCGTAGCCTCCTCTGGTGACAGCATCGGGCCGGTAGTACGGATTTGCTCGACCAGTAGGGTCGTTGTCGCCCCCACGCCTTCGACCTGGTATTCCCAGTTCGGCCGTTTTTCCACGTTGAGGTGATGGTCAATGACAGTAACACTGGGTTCCCGAACCAGACCGCGCACGCTGTTGTAACTGTGGGTATCAACTAACAGCAGCCGGTCCACGCGCTGCCGTCGCCAATCCTCCGCCCTTACGAAAGGCAGCGCGTCCCAATAGAGAATAAGGAACTGGCGCACGTTACGATTGATATGGCGCGACAGCAGGGGAATGCCCTCCGGGAAGAGCTTGTGGGCCGCTAACTGGGAAGCCACCGCATCAAAGTCGGCATTTTCATGGGTCAGTATCAAGAACATGCCTTCATTATAACGCTGTTAGTCGTTAGTCGTTAGTCTTTAGTCGTTGGTTGTGAGTCAAGCCGGTCTCTTAAGGGTTGGGTTGGCCTACGGGGTGGGAGGCGCCTAGCGACAACTAATCCGCTACTCGCCAACCGCTACCTGGTGCCGCTTGTGACAGGTAGTGACAATTCGGAAAAAACTGTCCTTGACCAAATAGAACGCATGTGCTATTCTCTGGCAATGAGTTAGTTAGAACACTAGTTCTATAATCTGAGAACCGGCGTAATCGTTTACTGACCCTGGCAGTAGCGATTGCAGCCCAAAATGAGGTGGAATGATGAGAGATTCACAATTAAGTCGTCAAGTTGGTAACATGCCACAGTTTGGCCGGGAACGAAAAGTGCCGCGCAAAGCAACGGTTGGCATCATTCTTGTTGTAGCGCTGCTGGCCTTTGAACTTTTTAACTTTGACACCACGCGCTTCGCCTTGCTTGACTTGTTAGGTGACGTAAGACTGCTGGGCCTGCACTGGGCAACCATTCTGGCCATTGCGTTCTGCTCCATTGACTTTGCCGGACTGGTTCACCTGTTCACGCCGGAAAATCTACTCGAAGAGCGCAAGGAAGTTTGGTATCTGATGGGTGCCTGGCTGTTGGGAGCCACGATGAACGCCATGATGACCTGGTGGGCTATTTCCCTGACGCTGATGAATCACAGCCTGGGTAACGAGGTCTTGTCCCGCGAGCAACTGCTGTTTTATGTGCCTATTTTCGTCGCGGTCCTCGTTTGGCTAACGCGCATTTTGTTTATCGGAGCCTTTACCGTGGCGGGCAATGACCTTTTCGAGTTTGACGGGCTGCGCAAGCAGCTTGGCAACGCGCGCGTCGCTGCGAGCCAGGCGGTTTCTCGCCAGCCGCAGCGTGAGCCAGTTCGTCAGGCCAGATCAGCATTGCCGAAGCGGGATGGACAGCCCGCTCACGGACTCAACGGCAGACCAGGCTTCCGCCGGGTTGATGAGGCGGTGTCGGATGATGAGATGATCCAGCCGGAAAGGCCGATGCCAGCCCCACAGCCCGTTCGATCCAACAACGATGCTCCAAACCGCAGCCGAGTCCGGCAGCGACCGCCAGTTCCCAATGGTCCTGTCCGCCGGATGCCAGTTCACGCCAGCCCACGGGAACGCCACTGACACCCGTGTCTTTTTCTGTGGGTTTCAGACCAGTTGTTCAAGTTTGAGACCCGCCAATGACTATCATGAGGAATGTTATGGCCGCATATAATGATACCCGTTACGATGATTATGATTCTCCGTTGACCGACTACGATGAGTTGTTCGACCATGGTGACTATAACTATCAGTATAGTTACTTTATTGAAGCGCCGGAGCGGGTCGTTCTGAAACGCATGATGTTTATTCTGACGTTTGTAGTCCTGTTTGTAGGCACTGCTTTCTACTACGCACTGCCCGCTATTTTGCAGGTGCCGGTCAGCACCGTCAACGCCAGCGCCAGCTTGACCAGCAATTTGTTACCTGCCGCGACGGACAATGACACAGAAACGGCTGCCGAACCGGAGGTGGAAATGGTAACGCAGCGTATTTCGCCCGTCTTCTCCCGCGAGGTTCAACACTGGAATGATCAAATCGTTGCCTGGGCCGCCCAGCACGATTTGGACCCGGATAAAGTGGCTACCGTCATGCAGATCGAGTCATGTGGTGATCCCAGTGCGGTCTCTATCGCTGGCGCCCAGGGGCTATTTCAAGTTATGCCTTTCCACTTTGCCGCCGGTGAGAACATGCAGGATCCCGACACGAACGCTTTTCGCGGTATGAGCTATCTGGTCGAACGGCTAAAGCAGACCAACGGCGACGTCGGCCGTGCCTTTGCCGGCTACAATGGCGGTCACGTAGCTGCGGGTTCCAGTTGGGACCGTTGGGCACACGAGACTCAGCGTTATTATGTCTGGAGTACCGGCATTTATGGCGAGGCGAAAGAGGGTCTGACGGAAAGCCCGACGCTGGCACGTTGGATGGACGCAGGTGGCGCGAGCCTGTGCCGCCAGGCCGCGCAACGGCTGGGAATCGACTAAGAAGGACGATTTATCAATTGCGAAGGACGAAGTGGTAGAGACTACTTCGTCCTTTTTTGTTTGCTAGTTGACGGCCATTTCACCTCTACCTATACTTAGATTGAGATGTTCGTAATTCGTAATTTGTAATTCAACAAGGAGGTTCCCATGACAATCAAAGTAACCTGGCACGGACATGCCACTTTTTCGCTGGATATCGACGGCACCAATGTGGTTGTTGATCCGTTTTTCGCCGGTAACAACCCGGTTGCTACGCGCTCCGTGGACGACGTGGCGGCCGATTACATTTTGCAGACGCATGGACACGGTGATCATATCGCCGACACCATACCGCTGGCGCAGCGGACCGGGGCGAAAGTGATTGCCAACTTTGAGATTAGCAACTGGCTTAACAGCAATGGCGTAGATAACACCCATGCCCAGCATCTGGGTGGGGGCTACAACCACCCCTTTGGTCACGTGAAAATGACAACGGCTTTCCACGGCTCCGGCCTGCCCGATGGCAGCTACGGTGGCATGCCGGCCGGTTTTCTGTTGACCATTGGCGAGAAACGGATTTATATTGCTGGTGACACGGCGCTGTTCTCCGACATGGCGCTCATTACGCGGGGCGGCGTTGATCTGGCCATTCTGCCGGTTGGTGATAACTTCACCATGGGGCCGGATGATGCCCTTTATGCGGTGAAACTGATTAAACCAAAGGTGGTTATTCCCTGCCACTATAACACCTGGCCGCCTATTGAAGTTGATATTGACCGATGGGCGCAAGCGGTGGCGGCTGAATCTGATACCAAGCCGATGGTGCTGGAGGTTGAGGGGAGTTACGAGCTATAGCGGCGACGTTGCGGCTTCAGGCCAGTAGATAAAGTGCTTCTTCTCATTGACCTGCGCGGTCTGCCCGACCTCGCAGGGCTAAGCCTGGCTTGTCTTTAGATTAGTCCGTAATGCAGTTGCGGGCGGAAATGGGCTTTGGTACGTGATCGCTGTTTAGGGATTGGCGACTCGAACTTCGGGCGTAAACCGGCCTAAACGGCCGTTTTCGTCCAGGGCGGCTATACTAACGGCATAGGTAGTATTCGGATCAAATCCGGTCAGGGCCACATTGCCTGCCTCACGCAGCGTGACGAATCGCAGCGGGGGCAGGCTATTGCTTTCTATGGGCCGGAAGGAGATCGCATAACCTGCCGCGTCAGGGTCTGGAAACCAGGTGAGTTGATAACTGCCCGGCTCCGCTAAAGGTGTTATGGTGGGCTGCGGCGGCATGGCCGGAGCGCCGATCAGATTGGCCGTGGTGGCCACAGCCAATCGTGTCACCTGGGCCAGATAGCCGTAGTCGAGCCTGTCGGCTCGGTCGCGGGCATTGTGCTGCAGGTCCACGTCCTCGACCGATTCGGTTATGCGCACGGCCGCTACGTCCACGTTGACAAACTCACGCTGGTCACCGTAACGGCCGTCCCGGTCTAAACTATTGATCAGGTTCGTGCCGAAAGTGGGCAGGTAAAGTGCCCCAATGTAGTTGACATAGCGAGCCACTTGCATATGTTGGTCTTCCAGGTTGCCGTTGCCAAAGACGCGTACAAACTGGGGCACACCAGGCCGGCCGCCCACGATGTCAAAGTTTAGCACGGCGTCGATTTGCCAACCGGCCAACATGCGGCTGGTGGCAAAGTGGCGACTGCCTTGTGTCTGCTGCTCCTCCACGGCCGTTGCCAGAAAGATGATGGTTTGGGGCCATTCGTAGGCGCTGAGCAGGCGGGCTGTTTCCAGCATGAGGGCCACGCCGCTGGCATTGTCGTTGGCGCCCGGAGCAAAGCTGGTGCCGTCGAAGGGATCGACGGTGCGGGAATCGTAATGGGCCATTAGAATGATGACACCAGGGTATGTGCCGTCACCAGGCAGTGTGGCAACAATATTTTGTTGTTCGGTCACCCGACCGCCAACGTTGGCCTGAAAAGTATCATACTCCACGCGTAAACGACCACGACCCACCCGCACAAATTCGTTAAAGAGCCACTCCCTGGCTGCCCCAATGCCGAAATCCTGGCGGTCAACGGGGCTGAGCGTGTGGCGCGTGCCGAAGTTTTCTAGCTGCTGCACGTAGGCGAACAGTGATTGTTGGGAGACGTTGTTGATCAACTGTGCGATTTGGGGATCAATGGACGGCACAACGTTACTGACCGGATCAACGACTGTCTCATCAGGCATCGGCAATTGATCGTCCAGTGGTAGAGCCGTGGCTACTGGCGTAGGTATAACCGGTCGCGGTGGTTCTTCGAGCAGGGAACAGGAAACGCCCAGCAGCAGTGTTAGGCAAAAAAGTAGGAGGATTCGATTTGGCAAAGCTGTTCTTGCAGGCAGGTCGAAGGGGAGCACGGACGTATCTTTCGCCACTAGGGCGCGGGTTTGATACCCGCGCCCTAGTAGAGCGACAAATCTAAATTAAGAGTCTGTCTTCTCAGCCGAAACAACGGGTTGGCCAGGGCTATTCAGAAACTCTCTGAGCAATTCGAGCGGAATGGGGAAGATCGTGGTGGTGTTGTTCTCGACGCCAATATCGATCAGCGTTTGCAGGTAGCGGAGTGTCATGGCACCAGGAGCCAACGACAGACGTTCAGCCGCCTGTGCCAGTTGCTCTGAGGCTTGCAATTCACCCTGGGCATGGATCACCTTAGCGCGACGATCACGTTCGGCCTCGGCCTGGCGAGCAATGGCGCGAATCATGGTCGTGTTCAGCTCCACATCCTTGATTTCAACAATGCTGACCTTGATACCCCAGGGTTCTGTGGCTTCGTCGATGATAGATTGCAGCCGGTCGTTGATGGCTTCCCGGTCCTGCAAAATCTTGTCCAGCTCAGATTGACCAATCACGTTACGCAAACTGGTCTGGGCTATCTCGCGGGTAGCGCGGAAATAGTTCTCAATTTGAATAACGGCCGCATCCGGCTGAATGACACGGAAGTAAACAACGGCGTTAACCTTGACGGTTACGTTATCTTTGGTAATGGCTTCTTGCGTGGGCACGTCTAGAGTTATAATACGCAGGTCGATCCGCTCCATCCGGTCTACAAAGGGAATGATGAAGAAGAGGCCCGGCCCTTTTACAGACACATAACGGCCTAGCCGAAAGATTACGCCGCGCTCGTACTCCTGCGTAATACGAACCGAGGCAACCAGAAGGCCGACTAAGACGATACCAATGAAACAAAATAGGGTAAATCCCGTACCTTCCATACTGTGCAGCTCCTTTATTGTTTACAGTTGCAGATAGGCTATCTCTTGAGAGCATCTGCTTTTTGATATAATCTATTGTACTCTTGATGACAGATAACGGCATGTTAGCAGGAATCTTGCTACTAACCCTGACAGACAAGTCAGCGGATGCCTGGTTTGGTCTTTAATCACAGTACGACCCCAAAATGCAGGGTCAATTTCTATTATACCTCAAAAACAAGGAAAGCGTTGTCTGATGGCTAATTGGGAAGTCAGGTCTTATAACGGGTTTATGTGGCTGTTTGAACAGGTGGGCCTGCTGCGGCTGCGGCGCAGCTTGCTGCAACAGGCAGAGGGGCGAGTTTTAGAATTGGGCATGGGCACGGGCGTGAACCTACCGCTCTATCGGCACGTGGGATCGCTGGATATGCTGGTAGGGCTGGACCTGAATCGAGCGCGGCTGGCGGGTGTGGCGCAGCGCCATCAGCCAACCGGGCCAACGGCCGTTTTGCAGTCAGATGCCCAACGGCTGCCTTTTCCGTCCGATTCGTTTGATACGGTGGTAGCGACGCTGGTCTTTTGCTCGATTCCCCAACCGGCGCGGGCGTTGGCGGAGGTGAAGCGGGTGTTGCGGCCCAACGGCCGTTTTCTACTGTTGGAGCATGTACGGGGTCAAAACCCGGTAACGCGCCGCCTGACCGACTGGCTGCACCCGGCCTGGTACGCGCTGCAAGGGGAATGTCATCTGAATCGGGAAACGGCCGTTTACGTAGACCAGGCCGGTTTTGTCATCGAGCAGGTAAGTACGCATGGTTTGGGGGTGGTGCAGTTGATAACGGCCTCCCTACCAAACCTCAATAAGCATTCTCTTTAGGCTCACGAACCAGGCGAATTTCAAGCTGACAACCAACAGCCTCAGCATATTTGCGAAGCGTGGCTACAGATGGTGAATGTTTATTGCTGCCTCCGCCCGCTTCTAATCGCGCTACGGCCGATGGTTTTGTGCCCATCCGTTCAGCTACCTCAGCCTGTGTCAACCCAACTGCCTGACGTGCCTTTAGTAGCTCATCAAGCCAACTAAATTCTGGCTCAAGGGCATCATACACCGCCTTGAATTCTGGATCCTTCAGCCAGTCTTGCACCATTTCATCGTGTGTTTTCATACCGCGTTTCACCACCTCTTTTTCACATCTTCCATTCTCTTGCGAGCAATCCGCAACTCTTTCTGGGGCGTTTTTTGTGACTTTTTGATAAAAGCATGGAGAATGACGATTTTCTGGTCAACAACCGTGCAGAAAAAAGCTCTGCCGATTCCCTCCTTGCCTCTGGCTCTTATTTCAAACAAACCATCACCCATTGAGCGCGTGAATGGCATTCCAAGATTAGGACCAAAAGCTGTCATGCGTTCAGTGATTCTGGCATAGTAAGCTCGTATACCAATGGGCCATTCGCTGACAGCTTTCTGGACATTGTCGTTATAGTAAACAATTTTCCAACTCATAAGCAAAAATTAACAAATATGTTAACATTATCGCACATATGACTGACATTAGGCAACTTATCGAGTCGCCAAACGCTGATAATGGCTGCCGTCTATCAACTCAATACTGTTGTCGTCGGGGTCGCGGAAGTAGATAGAGTGGGTACCCTGGGGCCAGGTTTGCTCATGCTCAATAACTACATTGTGCGATTTTAACCGCTGACGCCAGGCATCCATCTCCTCAGCCGCAATGGCCAGGGCGACGTGCCCTTCGCCATACGTGCCATGATCGGGAATCGGACTATCGCGGATTTCCAACTGCTTAATATCGAACAGGATCAGGCTGGATTGAGGCCCCGTCTGCAAGAAGCAAGACTCGCCAAAATCGGCCGTAACCGGCAACCCCAACACTCGCGTGTAAAAAGAGCGGGCCTGCTCCATATCCTCAACGTATAACGCTGCTTCGGCAATGCCTAAGATGGTCGTCATGATTCCCTCCTTGAAATTATGAAGGACAAATTACGAATTACGAAGTTGGAAAGCGGTCTCTAATTTGGCGAATATGTTCTGGTCCGGTGCGACAGCAGCCACCGATGAGGGCTGCGCCCGCTTTGCGCCACTCGCGGCTCAATGTACCAAATTCCGGTGCATCTGACAGCCCCGCCCACTGATGCTTGTGTGGATCATAGCGTTCACCAGAGTTGGGGTAGATGATGACCGGCTTGGCAGAAACGGCCGTTATCTCTCGAATCAGTCCACTAATGTAGCGGGGTGGCGTGCAGTTGACACCCACCGCCACCACCTGTGGCTGGTCGGCCAGCAGTTGGGCACACCGCGCAATTGGCGTACCGTCGCTGATGTGGGCCTCGTCCCGGCAGCTAAAGCTAAACCAGGCCCACGCGCCGGGCGTTTCCCGCAGCAGCCGCAGCAGCGCTCGTGCCTCATTATATGAGGGAATTGTCTCACAGGCCAACAGATCGGCCCCGCTGTGGGCCAGAATGTGCCAGCGCTGCCGGTGCCATGCAAACAGCGCGTCTTCATCTAGCCTATAATTGCCGGCGTATTCCGAGCCGTCGGCCAGGGCAGCCCCGTAAGGACCGATGCTGGCGGCCACAAGCGGAAAAAGCCGTGGGGCTGACAGAGGACGGAGGACCGAAGGCGGAGGACCGATTTCCGTCTTCGGTCTTCGGTCATATTCCCGCCAGAACTGGGCGCGGGCCGCCTGCACCAGTTCTACCGAACGGCGCAGCAGATTAATGGCTGCCATCACCGTCAATCCGCGAGCCTGCAAACCGGCCAGCGTTGCTTGATAGCTGGCACTGATACCGCAGTCCGACCCGGCCCAATAATAGTCCAGATGAAGCTGCTGAATCGACGTCGGGTCTTCCAGCAGCAGCCGGGCCGACCAGAGGGGATCGTCCAGGTTGTGACCTCGTTTTTCCAGTTCAGTGGCCAGGCCGCCATCGAGTACCAGCGCGTCGTTGACGTTTAGAAAGGGAAGAATGGGATTCATAACAAGGATGAAGGCGGTTTGCTTCTGTCTTCGGTTGTTGCCTTAGCCCAGCCCAATCGGGTGGGAGTGTTGCTGGGGGAAGAGGATGGGGAGCAAAACGGCCGTATCGTTGTTGTTTGTAAAGCAGTCGGCCCAGCCCTGGCGCAGTTGGTTCAGCGAGCGGTAGCCAAAAAGCAGTTGTAAAAAGGTCAAGTCCGGGAAGAATGCGTCGCCATCCTCAAAATGTTTCGGCTGGTAGGTGCCCACCTCCGTTAGCTTGCCTTTTTCAAAGACCAGCGTCAACTGGCTGTGGTAAAAGTTGAGCCGGAGCGTGCCGCTGTGCCCGGCCATCACGCTGTCGGCCAGCCGCTGCTCCAGTACTGGGGCAATGCGGCGCAAAAAGGCGGGCAGATCGGGTACGCGCACAAACCAGGCGTAGGGCGGTCGCGCCTTTTCTAACTCTGGGTCCAGGGCTTCATAAAGTGGATGCTCAGGCCCAAAGCTAAAGCTGATGTGGTTGACCGTCTCCTGGCTTTTTAGCTGGTCGGCTTTGGCCTGTTGACGAAAATGGCGGCTGATGAACAAGCCAACGGCCCGCAGTGAGTGACCGGGCATGGCGGCCATTTCGCGGATAACCACGGCCGTTTTCCACACGGTGTATTCGATATAGGCGGCCGTTTCTCCCTCGTTGGTCTCGACCAAACAAAACTGGCGGGCATAGGGTGAGGTAGGAGTGGGACCATCCAGTTCATATGCCCAAATGGCCTGGTCACGCACCCGATTGATAGGGCTGTGGGCGCAGTAACGGCCGTACAGTTCAGCCAGGCTGGGTATATCGGCCGCCGCGGCCGGCCGCAGCCGGTACACTTCTGCCTGATCCTCTTTCGGTTTGGGCTGCCGCGCCCACACCAGTTGCCGGCTGCCGCCGAGAGCCAATCCCATCTCATAGCCGAACTGGCGATAATACCAGGGGATGCCGGTAATTACCTGTGCCAGTTCGCCCCGCGCCTTACTCTTGGCATGGATCACGTCAAACTGCTGCCGCACCAGTCCGCGGCGGCGGTAATGCTCATCGGTGCCCACCAGTTCCGGCCGGCCGACATCGAAGGCAATCCCGCCATAGGTCCAGGTTTGGGAAATTAGATTCATGCTAGAGACAATCTTGTTCTCATTGTGGGTGTCAATAACCAGAGTAAAATCACTGGCCTGGGTCGTGGGGTGACGGCCGTTCATCAAATCCCGTGTCCAATCGCCCAACTCTGTCTCCGGCTCATCCGGCGCGTCCGAATGGAGGCGGACGTTAAAAGCAGCCAATTCATCGGCATCGGCCGGCGTAGCCCAGCGTAACAGGAGACCATCGCCCAAATCACGCGGTAAACCAAAGCTTTCATCGCTCATACTGTTTTTTCCAGGCAAAGTGACGGGGTAGCTGGGTAACTCCGCTATCGCGCCACTTCGCAACTTTGCTCCCTTTGCAACGTAAGAAATACATAGGATTACCCATCCATATCTTGACGCTGTTAGTGGCCATATGCCAAAATATAGGCTAAGGATGGGTATTTTGAATGCCTATCATCTACATCACTTGATGAATAACGCGGTCTAATTCTGGTCGAATAGACGGCGAAAGGGTTATAATGATGACGTTACCATTAAAAGTACAATTAGTGGCTGTTGTGGGAACAACGGCCGTATCATTGCTAGGATTTTACCTGCTAATGCTCTGGCGTAAAGAGATTGAGCAGCGGCAGATGAAAGGATTGCAAGCCGCCCACATTAGGGCACGTAGTGAGTAAGGTGCTGATTCGGCTAGCAGGCACTACGCACAAATAATTAGTGAATAACAGGTGAGGTAAAAATGCTACTCTACTTTTTGGTTGCCCTACCGGGCTTATTGCTAGGCTTATATGCTCAGGCCCGCGTCAAAAGTGCGTTCAACAAATATAGTCAGGTGCGCACCAGCCGGAATATTACCGGGGCACAGGTAGCCCGCCAATTGCTAAATGCGCGGGGGCTGCACAGCGTAGGCGTCGAGCGGTCACAAGGCTTTTTGAGTGACCACTACGATCCACGCAGCAAGGTGCTGCGCCTGAGTCCTGACGTGTATGATGGTACCAGTGTGGCTGCGGCCGGCGTGGCTGCCCATGAAATGGGCCACGCCCTGCAAGACGCACAAGGCTACTTTGCCCTGCAAATTCGCAGTGCTATCGTACCGGCGGCGCAGTTTGGTAGCTCTCTGGCTCCCTGGATTTTCATTGCGGGTTTGCTGCTGAACTTTGAAAGTCTGGCCTGGGTGGGGTTAATTCTCTTCACGGCGGCCGTCTTCTTCACCCTGATTACGCTGCCGGTAGAGTTTGACGCCAGCAAGCGAGCCAAAGAGTTGTTGGTCAGTAACAATTTGCTGTATCAGGATGAAATGGGCGGCGTTAACAAGGTCCTAAATGCAGCCGCTCTGACTTACGTAGCGGCCGCTGTCAGCGCGATTCTGACCCTTCTTTATTACGCCTTTCTGCTACTCGGCCGGCGGAATTAGGCACCTACATTCGGTAAGTAGTATGCAGTTAATGGTAAAAAGCCCTGCGGTTTGCAGGGCTTTTTTGATCTGGGGCAGGGTAATTATACAGGTGCAAGGCACTGGCCACACGAGTTATGATGACCAAGAAGGTTCGGCCAGTGCCCCGCACCACTCTGAGGTTGTGTAGTTACGGGAAAAGAATAATTAATTGTTGAACTGTTGAATTGCTGAATTGTTAATGCCCGTCGCCAGCAAAGCCATTAACAATTCACAAATTCACAAATTCACGAATTAATTACTATCGACCTCCTGCTGAGCCAGGGCCATGGCCCCCAATACGCCGGCCCGCGCCCCCAAACCGGGCGGCACAATATAGCTGTCAATCTGCTCCATGATGGCCGGGGATTGCACGTAGTCGTTAAGCGATGCCTGCACACGCTGGCACACCAATGGCAGCAGATGGGGCTGGTCCATTACGCCGCCGCCCAGAATGATGCGCTGCGGCGACAGGATGCAAATCAGGTTATGCAGGGCCAGGGCCAGGTAGTTGGCTTGCAGTTCCCAGGCGGGATGATCGGGGGGGAGTTCGTGGCCGGGTGTACCCCAACGCTCGCCAATGGCCGGGCCGGCAGCCATGCCCTCTAAACAGTCGCCATGGAAGGGGCAGCGGCCGGGGTAAGGATCGGCCTGCCAATCGTGGGGCAGCAGCATGTGGCCCATTTCGGGGTGAATGAGGCCGTGGAGGATACGGCCGTTGACCATCGCCCCCCCACCCACACCCGTGCCAATTGTCAGGTAGACAAACGTATCCACATCCTGGGCCGCGCCCCAGCGATGCTCGCCCAGCGCCGCCCCGTTGACGTCTGTGTCAAAACCAACAGGCAAATCGAGAGCGGCTTGTAAACGGCCGACAAAATCCGTGTTGGCCCAGCCCGGTTTCGGCGTCGTGGTGATATAGCCAAATGTCGGCGATTGGGGATGGGGATCAACCGGCCCAAACGCAGCTACGCCCAGCGCCACCAGTGGACCATGCGCCGCCTGCTGCTCCCTGAAAAAGGCAATGGCCTGCCCAATCGTCTCATCAGGATTGGTTGTCGGAAAACGAATCTCCGCCCGAATATCATCAGGTCCACTGCCAACTGCGCAGACAAACTTGGTACCGCCTGCTTCAATACCACCATATAGTTTGTCTTCGTGTTCCATTGTGTTATTTACTTCCACGTTGTCTCCTAACGCGCACCGTCCCAGATGAAACGACGCTAAACGTATCCATCAAGAAGGTTCATGCTACTTGCTCAGGGACTGGGTAAATAACATCTGCTTTCAAAGCTTCAGCAGCAAAAGAAAGGGCGGCATAGATAGCCGGCCGCGTCAAACGAGGATGCGCTTCCAGCAATTGATCAACGGTTTCACCAGCAGCCAGTTTTTCCAGAATCAACTCAACGGTGATACGTGTGCCTTTAACCGTTGGCTTGCCCATCATAATCTGCGGATTAGATTGAATATATTGTTGATACATGTCTCTACCTCCAATCCCAATTATACATTAGACAGGCAACTATGGTTCAATTTTCTCTAGCCAGAGGGCCTGGTAGGGTTCCAGCGTGAGGTCCTGGTTGCCGCTGCGCTGGCGGTCATTGAGCCAGTCGAACAGCGGACCGCCAAATTTCAGCTCGTGGAGTCGCTGGCTGCTGACCGCTTGCGGCTGGGGGGTAAAGTTAGCCAGCACCAAAATACGGCCGCGGGCGCTCATGCGAATCAGACCAAAAACGTGGTCGTTGTGGCTCCAGACGGGGTGACGGCCGGCCTGGGCGTGCAGGGCGGGTAGCTGTTTCCGCTTTTGAATCAGCTTTTGCAGCCCTTGAAACAGTTTGCCCGTGACCGTCTGTGGGTCGTGGCGTCGTTCGGCCCGCTGCCAATCCATGAAGGGGCGGTGCAGCCAGCGGTTGTCGTCGGCCAGGTCGGGATTTTCCTGGTAGGCGTAGTCGTTGAGCAACCCGATCTCGTCGCCCATGTAGAGGAGGGGGATGCCGCCAAAAGCGAAGATGAGGTTGTGCAGCAGCAGGATGCGGCGCACGGCCAGGTTTATTTGATAGGGGTCGCCGCTGACAACGGCCGTTTCCAACCCCGCCAACGAAGCCAACGAGCCACTAATACGCCGGTCGCCCGTTTTGGGATTAAACTGAAAGACAGCCCCTTTGGCAAAGCTGCCGGGGAACGTGCCGCTGTAAAAGTCGCTCAGAAAAGCACGATGGGCAAAGCCGTTCAGCCCCACCCCGGCCGCATCCTCTTCGGTGATGGCCCAGCCGATGTCATCGTGGCAGCGCACGTAGGTATTCCAGGCACAGCCCGACGGGATTTCCGGCATCTGGTCCAGGGCGTGGGTCAGCAGGCGTACCTGCTGCTCGGCCAATGCGCTCCACAGCAGCACCATGAGGACGTTGTGGTAAGCCAGTTCGCACTCCTTGTTGGCCGCTTCGCCCGCGCCCAAATATTTGATCAGCTTGTCGGGCGGCACAATTGCTTCCGCTTTGAGGATGAGGCCGGGGGCGGCAATGCGTGTCAACGCCCGCCACGCCTGCAAGATAGTGTGGGCTTCGGGCTGGTTCTGGCTATCAGTACCCAATCGCTTCCACATAAAAGCCACCGCATCCAGCCGCAAAATCTCCACCCCCTGGTTGGCCAGGTAGAGGATAATGTCCAGCATTTCGGCGAAGACGTGGGGATTCTGGTAGTTGAGGTCCCACTGATATTCGTTAAAGGTGGTCCAGACCCAGCGTTCCA
>SLGK01000164.1 GCA_007123775.1 Anaerolineae bacterium
AGGTGTGGTCCAGGGCGGCCACCACGTAGCCGTGGCTGGCCAGTTCGCGCATCATGCTGCTGTTTTGCACGCGCAGCCCGGTCAGGCCGTGGGCAAAGAGGATGAGGGGGAAACGGCCGTCAGCGCCACCAGTAGCAGGGCGAGCAGGGTGAGCAAGGCAGCCAGCAGTCCAACCCCCTTTAAACGCCCTATTGAGTGCCACTTCCTGAGCAAAAGCCTCATCGTTCGATTCTCATGCCGTTAAAGTCAAAAAGAGTTTAGCCGGCAGCAGGTCGTGCTGGTCTTGTGGCGAATAGCAGCCGCTGCAAAAGGGTGGAAACGACCTTGCCCAGCGCCGTGTCGGCGGCAATTCGCACAGGTTTGTCTATAGATATAAGTCGGAGCGAGCCTAAAAAATACAGGTAGGGATGAGCCTGTCGCGGCCGTGTTGGCGACAGGCTTTTCTCCTCTTCCATTGCCGCTACGGCGTGTAGATTAAGAAGAACGGTTTCAAAGGCGTGGAAGCAGCCAGCGGCCGCTTCCACGCCAGTCACAATGTTATAGGGGCCTCATCCCGCCCCAAGTTACCGGTGAGTGCCCTGCGCCAACGGCCTAATCAAGCGGCAGAATCACTGTATCAATGACGTGGATGATCCCGTTGCTGGCCGAGATGTTGGCCGCGACGATGTTGGCCTCCTGACCAAACAGGTCGGTGATGACCGCGTTACGGTCAACGGTGAACGTGGCGCCCAACAGGGTGGTGATCACGCGCGGGCGAACCGGCGGCACGACGCTGTTGGCGGCGCGACGGCCCTCGATCACGTGGTAAAGCAGGACGTCAAGCACGAGTTCCGGGGGCAGGTCGGTGATTCCGTCAATACCGAGGAATAGGTACAGGGCCTCAAACGCCTCATTGGTTGGGGCAAACACGGTGTATTGGTCGGTGCCGTTCAGGAACAGGTCCACCAGGCCAGCGTCCAGCTCGGCATCAACATATACAAGGGCACCGACAAGCTCGGTAAAGCCGGCGTCGATAGCGATTTGGGCGATGGAATCGGTGCCGGGCGGCGGTGCGGCCTGGGGCGCCGCTGCCTGGGTAACTGGTGCAAAGGCCATCACTAATACCATCATCAAGGCAAGCGCGATTATTCGTTTCATGGTTTTCTCCTTAACTTGTGTAAAATGTGTAAAGGTTTGCCAGGATGGCAAACGTCTCAAAAAACGCTCAACTGCTGGCTTAGTACATGATCAGAAATATTATCTAAAGCACCACCTCCGTTTCTTACGACAGTCAATTGGTGAATAATCGGTAAAAAGAATCTAAACGCTACGTACTTTTAAACAACCTTTATCTACCTCTACCGGCCGGAGAACCCGGAATCCATTCACGCGGACCAGGCGGCGTTATGGGGGGCCAGGTTCAGGATCAGCAATATCATCACCGATCCAGGGCGGCGGACCGGGCACCCAGGGTGGCGGCTCGCCCGGACCGGGATCACCGTTACCCGGATCCTCGTCGCCGCGCAGCATGGCGTTGATGCCCAGTTGGAAAATCTCGCCGCCATTCATTAAGGATCACCTCCGGGTGGCGTTGGTGGCGTGACAAACGGAACGGGTGGCGTTGGTGGTGTCATGCTCGGTCCGGGTGGCGTGATGGGTGGCGTTGGCTCGCCGGTAGCTGAAGCTGGTGGTGTAGTTGTTGGAATGGTCGCCGTGGCACCTGGCTGGGCTATCGTTGGTGTGGCCGCTGGCGGATTAGTCGGTGGCACAGGCGGCGGGTTATCTGGTGGACTCGGTATTGCGCCCAATGCCTGCATAATCTCGCCCCAACCCAGTCCCTGGCGGCGCATGTCGAAAATTTCGGCAACGGCCGTTCCCGTATCCTGGCTCAACCCATAGGCCAGATCAATTTCACCAAAGCCAAAGCCTTCGCAGAACCAGCCGATAATTTCAGCATAAGGCACATTATAAACCTGAGCCAGACGAGTGCCTTCAGGATGGGGCGAAATGCCGAGGCAATCGCCGCCGGGCCGTGCCGGTGTGTGCGTAGGTAGGGGGCTGGCGGTGACCGTCGGGCCAATCGTTGTAGCGGTCGGGATGGGTGTAGCGGCGGTCGGGGCGCAGCTTTGCACCAGGGTAATCGTTAACCGCGTGGGGTGTGGGGTGGGTCGGTTGCTTTCGGCGGTAACAAAAAGGCGAAGCTTCAACTCCGTTTCGGGGCGTGCCGTCAACCAGGCGGCGTTGGTCTCAATTTGTACGGTAAAAACGGCCGTTTCACCCGCATCAATAAGCGGCCAACCGGACGGCTCAACGGTCACCGTTTCGACAAACTGGGCACCGGTTAAGAGGGTGTATCCCAACACCACGTCGACAGCCATGTCTTGGGGCGGTTCGCCAGCGTTAACCAGAAAGCCGGTCAAGGTAAAGTTTGTCTGGCAGCCGGTCGCCTCCAGCTCGTCCGGTTCAAAAGAGAGGCTGGGCCAGGCAGATTGAGCGTCGAGCGGCGGTTGTTCGGCCAGGGCAGGACGGAGCAGATCGATTTGCAGCGCCAGACGCCGGCCATCGCTGTCATGCCGGTAGACAACCCGTACCAGATCGCCCACAGCCAGATCAGACGGCCGTTCTGTTGCCACCGTCACAGCCACGGCAATGTCATCAACCAGCCAGAGACGAGGAGAGATGGCCTCGATTACCCCGGCAAAAGTGGCCTGATGGCCAACCTGCGTCAGGTTGATACTGTCGGCCTGCCAGCGGCCGTTAGGCAATATTCGGCCGGAGACCTCTACAAAATCACCAACAGCAAACGCATCGCTGAGAATGGTTTCTTCGGTCACGTAAACCAGCAGCTCGTCAATCTGCCAATGCATCTGTGCCTGATGCAGCAGTTCCCCCTGGCTACGGAAGTAGCGTATCGGTGCCGCCGGGGTCTGGCCGCTGCTAATCGTTGTGGCATGACCAGCGGTTAAGGGAATGGTGGTACTGGCCGCTGTAACCAGTACCTGGCCTTCATCGACGGCCACATAGGTATAGCCGGTAGCGGCAACCGCCACAGAAAAGGTCGTACCGCGTACCTCAGCCCTGACAGACGGCGTATGGACTATATAGAAAGCATCGGGGCTGCGTAAAGGCGTTACTTGATGCTGGGATTGGCCCACATGCTGCATGAGTTCGACAGTGATGGTGTCGTCTGGCTGCTGCTGTGACAAGTGACGAAAGGAAAGTTCGCTGTTGGCCACCAAAATAATCTGACTGCCGTCCTTAAAGTGGAGAACGGCCTGTGAACTGGGGCCGGTGCGGAGATGCTGGCCGGCCAATAGCGGTTCGTTGGCTTCTATCAACCGCCAGACGCCGCTGTCTGCCTCAGATAGTTCAACCTGTCCGCTGACGCTGGCCAGAGTCAGCATGCTGGCCGGCTGCACCACTGGCCTGACCAAGCTGCTCAGAGACATAAGCCAGGCCAGAGCGAATATAATGAGGGCAGTTATAGCCAGGCCAGACAAAGCCAGCCGGGGAAAGGGCCAGTCACGCAACCGGTTGGGGAATAACGGCCGTTTGGCAGATGCAACCCGCTCTTGACGACGAGTAAAGCGCTCAATGGCCGCATACACCTGGGTATCCAGCGTGTCAGCAGGGCTAAGTTCTGGAGCGGGCACGGCGCGAATAGCGGCTGTGAGCTGGAGCAAGTCGTACAGATGCGCCTGATCCGGCGGCAATTGCACCAAAATCTCCTCTAGGGGTACGCCGGTTTCGAGCATGGCGATGTAGTTTTGTAGCAGGTCGTCTTGATTACTCATGGGAAACTCTGTGTGGGGCCAGGATATGCTGCAAGGCTTCTAAAGCGCGGGCCTGCAATCCTTTTACTGCACTTTCACTCTTGTTGAGTACCTGGGCCACCTGTTTGATTGGCATGTCGGCCACAAAGCGGAGAATGATGACGTCGCTCTGGTTGCTGGTTAACTGCTGCAAGGCCGCTTTGAGCCGGTCGCCGGTCAGCCGCTGCTCGGCAATGATGTCAGGCGCGCTCTGTTGATCGGCTGTTACCCGTTCATCCAAAGATAGATGATTTCTAACGTTCATTTTGCGAAAATAATCAACCGCCATATTGTTGGCAATGCGAAATAACCAGGCCCGAAAGGGAACGTCGCGCTGGCGGTATGAGGGCAAATTTTCTATTACCCGTAAAAATAGTTCGCTTGTCAGGTCTTCGGCACTTTGTGCATCGCCGATTTTGTAATAGAAGTAGCCATATATCGGTTGTTTGTATTGCTCGTAAAGCGTTGTGAGTGCGTCGGAGTTGCCAGCTTGCGCCTGAGCAATGAGTGAATCACTTGAGGGATCCATTCTCCAATTCTCTCTATATAAAGCCTTCTCACTATACAAAACGTATAAGCCAGACCAAAAGTCTCGTTAGTGGTGGATTATGGTATCTTACACAAGATTTCTGCTGAGAAACATGATGTGCTGCCCATAGCCCATTACGTCAATTTGCACCAGTTAGCGTGCTGCCGGCCCGATAATAAGTAACTCCGGGTAGGGCGACGGCCGTTCCAGAAAATCCTCGTCCATCAGCTTTAGATAGCGGTCAAAAAAGGCCAGCACCACCTCATGCTGAATCTGCAAACTGTACAGGCTATCAATCTCGCCCGAAATACCCAGTTGGCCGGTCAGCGGCGAAATCAGCACAATGTCGCTGTAGTCGAAATGACCCGTACCGTCCAGGAT
>SLGK01000216.1 GCA_007123775.1 Anaerolineae bacterium
CGCCCATGACGGCAATGACGGTGGTCGTTTCCAGGCCCAGGTTGCTCAGAGCGGTGACAACAATGATGACTAACGCCGTATAGTAGAGCAAGTTGGCCATGAAAGAAACCAGCGTCCGGTCAACACTGGCCCTGTCTAACATCTTTTTCAAACCGTTGGTCAAAAGGCGAGCCGCCCAACGACCTATGAAGAAAATAGCCAGTGAAATCAATACACGGACGCTGTAGGTAACGACCAGGGCTTGCAGGGCATCAAAATCGCTCAAAAATTCCATATGATCTCCTTTATGTTTATGAACGTGGTAGTGCGCTGTGATAGCGTAGCCCCACGGCACGGATTGGTTACAAGAAGGTGGGTGTAAGGCTTACAGTAGCGTGAGGCGCAAACGGCCGGCCTGAATGGCGTTATAGCCGAACTGTAGATTGAGCCGCCTGACGTCAACCAGAGGTACCCAGGCTGCGGCAAAGGTCTCCATCTCAGTCAGGTCCATCGTAGGGTATGGCGGCCGGTCCAGGGCGTAGTAAAGTACCGACAGATGCCAGGCCCGTCCCTTTTCATCCAGCCGGTGTTGATACTCAACGTAAAGCAGCGGGCCAACCAGCGGCGTCAGGCCGGCCAGGCGGCGTAGATGATGCTTTAGCGCGTGTGTGGGTGTTTCGTGGGGTTCAAGAATTCGCCCCGGCGGCTGCCAGAGGCCAGTTTGGGGATTTGATGCCAACAGAATTTGTTCGTTTTCTATCAGAATCCCGTAGGCTGCCGGGCGAAAAACAACATCGTCAGCAGGCACAGCGACCAATTCCCCGTCCTGATCATAGCAGTGAATCATGGTGGTTGACAGGTTAAGGCAGCGTGATCATTCGGGGAATGGCTCGGCAGCCGGGACAAGCATTAGCTCTTCGCGCAGACTGGGAATGCGTTCGGCCAGCGTACCCAGTACGCCGTTGATAAAGCGGGGGGCACTATCAGAGCCGTAGGTTTTGGCCAGTTCAACCGCTTCGTTGATCGCTACTTTGACCGGCGTCTCATCAGAAATGATGAATTCGTAGATAGCCATTCGTAAGATGTTGCGGTCAATGACGGCCATCTGGTCGAGGGGCCATTCTGGCGCGTAGCGCTCAATGAGACGGTCCATGCCATCCTGATGCGCTACAACACCCTGCATCAGGCGGCTGGCAAAGGCGACGCCCGCTTGCTCCATCGGATTCTCGCTGATGCGGCGCTGTAAAACCTCACCGGGCGGGTGTTCGGTAATATCAAATTCGTAAAGCGCTTCGAGTGTGGCGCGGCGGGCGCGACGTCTCGTTTTCATGCTTCATACCCGTTGTTGGGGTTGGTCTTAGGCCGCTTCATTTTGCGCGTACACCACATCCTCTACGTGTACGTTCACGGCATCAATGGTAATCCCAACCATGTTGTCGATGGCTTCGGCCACGGCCGTTTGTAAAGCACGGCTGGCCTCCATAATGTTTACGTGCGGGTCCATTATAACGTATATGTCGAATTTTACCTTATTGTCTGACAAATCCAACAAAATGCCGTTTTGGTGCGCTCCGCGGCGAAAGAGACGGGCGGCATCAGGCGGTACCGGACCCAATTTGCGAATCCCTTCCAGCCGCGTGGCGGCCGAATGGGCAATGGTTACTAATACTTCGGGGGCCACTTCAATGCGGCCCAGGCTTTCTCGTTCTTCACTCATATTACACTCGTGGTGCGTAGTGCGTAGTGCGTAATTCGTAATTTGTTACGCACTACGCACTACGTTATCTACATGCCAATGCCACCATCCACCCGAATCACCTCGCCAGTAATGTAGGCGGCTTTGTCGGAGGCCAGAAAAGTGACTAAATGGGCCACTTCGGGCAGTTCGCCCCAGCGGCCCAGGGGGATAAAATCCATCAGCTTGTCTACCAGGTCTTGGGGCAATTCGGCCGTTAACGCGGTGGGAAAGAAGCCCGGGGCAATAGCGTTGACGGTGATCTGGCGTGGCCCCAGCTCTTTGGCCAGCGATTTGGTAAAGCCGACGATACCCGCTTTGGAGGCGGCGTAGTTGGTCTGCCCGGCCTGGCCAATCAACCCCACTACTGAGGAAATGTTGATAATACGGCCGCCTTGTTTACGACGCAGCATGGGGCGGGCTACGGCTTTGCAGCAGTTGAAGACGCTTTTGAGATTGGTGTCGATCACGGTGTCCCAGTCATCTTCCTTCATCATCATCAGGAGGGTGTCGCGGGTGGTGCCGGCGTTGTTGACCAGGATGTCAACCTGGCCGTAGGTGTCCAGGGCGGCTTTGACCAACGCCTGGGCTTCTTCCATCTGGCTGACGTTGGCGCGAACGGCCGTTGCCTCACCGCCACGCTCTTTAATTGCCGCCACCACCGCCTCGGCTGCTTCCGGGCTGGAATTGTAATTGACGACCACGCTGGCCCCATGCACCGCCAAATCTTCGGCCACCACCTGGCCAATTCCCCGCGACGCGCCGGTGACGATGGCAACTTTCCCTTTAAGCAATGGATTTCTCCTTAACGTATTGCGTATTGCGTAGTAGGCCTTTAGAGTTCGTTACGCCCTACGGACTACGCCCTACGTCTACAAACAAAAACAGCACGTGGTCGGGGCGGAAAAGAAATAGATTGTCTGTTCCGCTGATCACGCGCTGCTCCTAAAATGAACATAATGTGGGGTACAGCTACGGCCGTTCCCATTTTTAACAATACGCTGGCCAGGCGCCAAGCACTGTCCCGACACCTTCTACTATCTGCGCCGCGCATGGCCAGTGCCAGGCACCGCTACAAGCCTATTCCACCAATGGTTTTACAACCTGCCGGCCGCGATACATGCCACAGTCCAAACAGACGTGGTGGGCACGTTTCATGCTGCCACACTCGGAGCAGGCCACCAGGTGAAAGGTTTTCAGCGCGTGATGTGAGCGCCGCCGGTCGCGGCGGGATTTGGAAATTTTACGTTTTGGTAAAGCACCCATGATCGATCTTCCTTCTCAAGAAACCGGGTTTTTCTAAAAAACCCGGTTTCTAGCTGTTCAATGTTTAATTGCCAACAAAAAATAAGCGGCTTGGGCAGCCGCGATTCATAATTATAACGGCCGTACCATGACTGTCAAGCGCAATTTAGCTGCCGCCTAAAACTCGATAGGCAAAACGTAAACTTAACGCCTGATGTTCAATATTCTGTTCGTTTTGGTAAGAACCATGACCGGCATCAAACCAGTGAACTTCAATCTGCTTGCCAAGCTGCTTCAACTTCTCTTCGTACACCTGCATCTGGCGCGCCGGGCAGCGGGTATCATTGCTTCCCTGGATGACGAGGATGGGCGCAGCCACGGCTTCGGCATAGGTGATGGGGGAGGCGGCCCGGTGCGCTTCCGGCTTTTCGGCCGGCGTACCTTCAAATAGCGCCCGCTGGTAGCCGCGTAACATTTCAGCTTGATCTTCGTACATCAAAGTCCAATCGGCAATGGCCACGGAGGCCATCCCCCCGGCCCATAGCTCCGGTCGTTGGCCCAGGCCCAGCAAAGTCAGATAGCCGCCATAGGAACCACCGGTCAGCAAGATAGCCTCTGGGTGAGCGATATTGTTCTCAACCAGCCAGTTTCGCGCGGCCGCCAGATCATCTACTTCCCACCGGCCCGGATTGCCCCAAATGGCTTCCTCAAACGCCTTGCCAAAGGTAACCGACCCCCGGTAATTAATGGAGAGGAAGGCAAGCCCATGGTCCAGATAGGACTGTGCTTCCGAGCTGTATACTTCGGTCATAACGGCAGCGGGGCCGCCATGTGTGTGTAAGATGGTAGGGAAGGGGCCATCCCCTTCGGGCAGGGCCAGCCAGGCCTGGATGGTGGCTCCGTTGGTAGAAGGAAATGTCACCGAGCGCCAGGGGCGTCCGCCGGGGGCGTCATCGGCCGCCAGGACCATTCGTTTCATCTCGCCCGTATTGGCGTCCAGAGCCACCAGTTGGGAAGGATGGGTGGCGTCTTGCCAGGTAAGGAAAATCTCATCGCTGGGTAGCCACTGCCCTCCCATGAAACCGCCTATGGTGCCGCCGGGGTGATTGAGCTGATGCAGGCGATTGTCCCGTAAGTCGTACCGGTAAATCTGGTAAACGGCCTGGTTAAGCTGGCACAGCAGTAGTTGCTGGCCGTCGGGCGACCAATCCCAAACAGAAATTTCTCCCTCTACCTCAGGCAAGGAGATGTCGGTCCTTTCGCCAGTGCGGGGATTCCAGATGAGCGGTCGCCCAAAACCTGATTTGTTTGTTGTAGCTGCCAGCCGCATATCGCCCGGTACGGGAGAAAAACGGGATGGCTCGATACTGGCAGCCTCATCCCACAATTCACCGATGGTTTCACCGGTGAGGGCGTCCAGAGCGATGAGGTTGTATTCGTTACGGCCGCTTCGTTCGGTGGTCACGATGAGAGCGATTTCGCCACCGTGGGAGAAAGTAGGACCACCGGAAAGATCGCCGGATCGCCATAACTGGCGAGGCTGGCTCAAACCGCCCTCTTTGTCAATATCCAGCACCATTGCCTGGAAGCCTTCGCTGTCGGCCATCATAAACCCCAGCCGATTGTTACTGTAGCTGTGGTTGAGGTCAAACGAGCTGTAAAGGGGTAGACTGGGCGTGATGTCTTCGCTGGGACCCCCGCTGAAAGGAACGCGCACAAAATGGCCCACCTCATTGCCCGATTCATCGTTCAGGTAGTAGAGATAACGGCCGTCAGCGGATAGACTGCCCCAAACTTTGCCCCGCTCGTGATGGGTTAGTTGGGTAAGCCGGCCGCTGTCTACATCCCAGGCATAGAGTTGGAAGACACCGGTTTGATTGGTGCAGGCTAAGCCTCGCTGGGGATTGGCGAGGGCGGTGCGGGCGTAACCGATTTTGGCGCTGCGAAAGCGCTGTTTCCAGATGGCGTCGTGATCGGAATTGAGTGGTTTCATGAGTTGCTGGTTGGCTTAAACGGCCGTTTCCTCGCGTACCATGTCCATTTCTTCCACCAGGCCATGTTCCATATGGACCTTTCTCATGCCGTTGCGGACGACGGTCAACGAGCGGGACAAATCATCCTCCAGCCTGGTCAGTACATCCAGTACGTACACGTCGGCATCCTGGCGCAGCGCCTCTGCGTCGCGGCGGGCACGTTCCAGGATATTCTCGGCCCGCTGCTGGGCCGTCAGGGTAACTGCGTCCCGGCCGACCAACTCCTGCGCCTCATCTTTGGCCAGACCCCGGATTCGCTCGGCCTCTTCCTTGGCCTGAGCCAGAATCCGCTCCTTTTCGGCCTCAATGCGGCTGGCTCGCTTTATCTCTTCGGGAATGGTGACGCGCATCTGGTCTATGATGTTAAACACCTCGTCTTCATTCACCATTAAATAAGCACTCAGGGGAAAGCGGTAACTGCTGTTTAGCACCTGTTCCAAACGGTCAACCAGATTTTGTATGTCCATAGCGCACCTTTGCGTAAGGCGTAAAACGTAATGCGTCGTGCGTAGAGGAATTATTACGTTTTACGCATTACGTTTTACTCGTTAGTCTCTCAATGGCAACGGCCGGTTATATTTTGCCACACTTTCGCCGTTAAAGCGATTATATAAGGCTCTGGCCACGTTGGGCGGCACCATGCTGCTGATGTCGCCGTGTAAGGAGGCGATTTCGCGGACGGTGGTGCCGCTGAGGAAGGTATGTTCCTCCCGCGTCATCAGGCTGACCGTCTCGATGCCGGGCATGAGGCGTTGGTTGGCCAGGGCCATGCGGAACTCAAATTCAAAGTCGGAAAAGACACGCAGGCCACGCACAATGATATTGGCATTCATCGCTTTGGCAAAATCGACGGTGAGCGTGCTGTAACGGACGACGCTGACCCCGTTACGGCCGTCTAAAGCCTCCTGAATCATTTGCATCCGTTCCTCAGCCGAAAAGAGCAGCGATGACTTGGTCGGCCGGGCATGATCGTAAACCCCCACAATTAGCTCATCAAACAGGGACAGCGCCCGCGTCATCAAATCGAGATGACCATAATGTACCGGGTCAAACGTGCCGGGGTAAATTGCTCGTTTTGTCATCTTTTTCCCTTCGGGTTCGACGGATGACGGATGACGGACGACGGACATTACCTATCTTCCGTCTTCGGTCCTTCGTCCTCGGTCTTGTCAGCTCACGTCACCGGCATCGGCCCAAAACTGCTCCACGCGCTGGCGCAGCGGGGCGTGTTCCGGCTGTTGTAAATACGGGTCTTGGGTAAACAGGGCAACCGCCTCTTCTCGCGCCAATTCTACCATAGCCATGTCCAGGAGTGAAGCCATGCGTAATTCGGGCAAACCACTCTGCTGCCGGCCGAAAAATTGACCCGGTCCGCGCAGCGACAAATCCTTCTCGGCCAGAGCAAAACCGTCGTTGGTTTGCTCTAAAGCCCGCATCCGCTCCTCGGCATCGGCCGAACCGCCATCGGCAATGAGCAGGCAGTAGGATTGGTGCTGGCCGCGCCCCACGCGGCCGCGGAACTGGTGCAGTTGGGCCAGGCCAAAACGGTCGGCCCCTTCGATAATGATGAGAGTGCTGTTGGGCACGTCCACTCCCACTTCAATAACCGAGGTGGCTACCAGAATGTCGGTTTCGCGTTCCTTGAAGGACCGCATGGCCGCCTCTTTTTCGTCCGCTTTGAGACGGCCGTGTATCAACCCCAGACGCAAATCGGGAAATACCCCTTGCAGCCGTTCGTACTCTTCAACGGCCGCTTTGGCATCAATCTTGTCCGACTCCTCGACCAGCGGGTAAATCATGTAGGCCTGCCGCCCTTCTTTTACCTGGCGGCGCACAAACTGATAAGCCCGCTCCCGCTCGCTCGATTTCAGCCAATAGGTCTTGATTTCCTGCCGGCCGGGCGGCATCTCATCCAAAATAGAGAGGTCGAGATCGCCGTAGAGGGAAAGGGCCAGCGTGCGCGGAATGGGCGTGGCCGACATCACCAGCAGGTGGGGATTGGGGTCGCCGTTGGCGCTGGCGGCCCCTTTCAGCCGCAGCGCGCCCCGCTGGTCCACGCCAAAGCGGTGCTGCTCATCAATAACGGCCAGCGTCAGGTTAGCAAAGGTGACGCCTTCCTGGATCAGGGCATGGGTGCCGATGGCGACATCAATTTCGCCGTTGGCCAGTTGCTCGTAAATCTGCCGCTTGTCGGCGGCGGCGGTACTGCCGGTGAGCAGGCAGGTGGAGACACCCAGCGGCTCCAGCAGTTGTTGTAGGCCCTGGTAATGCTGCTCGGCCAGGATTTCGGTGGGGGCCATCAGGGCCGCCTGGCTGCTGGCTCTGGCAGCCACAAACATGGCGGCGGCGGCCACAATCGTTTTGCCCGCGCCCACGTCCCCTTGCAGCAGCCGGTTCATGGGCTGCGCCTGGCTCATGTCGTGACGGATTTCGTCAATCACCCGCTGCTGTGCCCCGGTCAGGCTAAAAGGCAGGCTGTTGTAGAAGGGGGCCAGTTGGTCGGGACCAACGTTGAGGGGAATACCGGGCTGGCTGTGCCATTCCTGGCGGCGGGCCTGCATTCCCAGTTGGAGCAAAAACAGCTCGTCGAAGGCCAGGCGGCGACGGGCGCGGTGCAGCGCCTCTTGGGTGTCAGGGAAGTGAATTTGCTGGACGGCCTGGGGCAGGTTGTACAGTTCTTGCCGTCGCCGGATCGTTTCGGGCAGGGGATCGGGGATATGTTCGGCCCATTGGGAAACGGCCGTTTGCATCACATCCCGCATTTTGTGGCTTTTCAACCCCTTGGTCAGCGGGTAGACGGGCACAATACGGCGCGTCCGCAGCGGCTCTAGCTCCAGCGGCTCCCATTCGGGCGAGTTAAAGACGGGGCGGCCCAGATATTGGTCTACCTTGCCGCTGAGGACGATCTGCATGCCGGCCGGCAGGTTTTGCACCAGCCAGGGCTGGTTGAACCAGGTGGCCTGGACTTTGCCCGTGCCGTCGCTGATGATCGATTGCACGATGACCTGGTTGGTGCGCGTACGCCGCGCCCGCGTCTCCCAAATGGTGCCAATGATCGTCACCTGTTCGCCGTATTGCAGCCGGTTGATCGGTTTCATCAGGCTGTAGTCGTCATAGCGTCGGGGGTAAAGCTGGAGCAAATCGGCGATTGTTTCAATGTCGAACACGGTCAGCCGCTGCGCCAGTTTGGGGCCGACGCCTTTAACGGCCGTTACCGGTTGCTGCAACCCCGCGACATTTTGGTCGGCCGGCAGCTCATAAACCGGCTCCGGCGTGGTAGGTAAATCATCCGGCTGGGGTTTGGGTTGCGCTTGCGCCGGTTTTGCCTTTTGGGAGGGCGGTTCCCTTTTAGCGGTCGGTTTGGGTGGCGGGGGCGGACTTTTGGGCGACGGGGGCGGTGGCAACTGGTCACCCAGCCGCTCTTCGCGCCGGGCCAGGCCGTCCAGAATAGATTGGACCGCCTTTTCACGCGCGTCGTGGCCGGGCATACGGGCATAGTCGTTCAGTACCTCGGCTACCTGCTCCACCAGCGCCCGGTCGGTTTCGTCGATAGCCTCCTCACGGGCCTTATCGACCCAGTAGGTGGCAAACTGGCGGATGCCGCCGACCACGGCTTTGTTCTGAAAGCCCTGCTGTTTCTCCAGGGCTAATACACGTTCCAAACGTTTGAATGATCGTTTCATAGCGACCTAAGTTTACCATACTTACACTGGCTAACCACAATGGACACAAAAGGGGGAATTAACCACGGATTTTACGGATTAAACGAATCAACACGGATAAAAATCCGTAAAGATCAGTCTCATCCGTCTCATCCGTGGTCAAAAATTGATCTAATCCCAATTAATCTGCTTGCCTGATGCAGGCAAAACCGACCGCGCCCAGGCCCAGGTGAGCGCCGATGGCCGGGGTGATGGCCGTGATTGGTATCTCCTGCCCGGTGGGGATGAGGTGCTGCGCTTTGGCTTGCAGATCGGCGGCTGCTTCGGGCGCGGCGGCGTGAATGACGGCCAGCCGCACAAACGGGGCCAACTCCTCGACCATGGCCAGCATTGTCTGCTGCGAGCGGCTGCGGGTGCGAACGCGGGCGGCCACGGTCACTTCCCCTTCGTGGACGACCATGATCGGCTTGATTTGCAACAGCGTGCCAAAGCCAAACTGTGCCCAGCTAACACGACCGCTGCGCCGCAGTGATTCCAGCGTGTCTAACATGCCAAAAACGCGGGTGTGGGGGCGTGACTGCTCTAGCCGGGCCAGAATGTCGCTAACACTGTGACCGGCTGCCGCCATTTCGGCCGCGGTCAAGGCTAACAGCCCACCGCCCAGGGTGATTTGCTGGCTGTCAAAAATATGGACGTTGGCCCCTTCCACTGATTTGGCCCCCAAATGGGCGGCCTGGCAGGTGGCGCTGAGGCTGCTGGCAATATGGACCGAAATGATGTCGGTGGCCCCTTCGTCGGCCAATTGCTGGTAAACGGCCGTAAAACTCCCCGATGAGGGTGCGGCCGTAGTCGGATAAGGATCATAGCCAGACAAATTCTGGTAGAATTCGTCCCGCGTTAGCTCCACGCCGTCCAGGCAGCTGTCCTGGCCGATGTTGACATAAACAGGAACAACGGTAATGCCTAACTGCTCGGCCAGCGTGGGCGGCGTGTCGCAGGCGCTGTCGGTTACAATGCGAATCGAGGGATTTGTCATGGGATCACTTCCTAAAATTCACCGCAAGACGCGGAGGACGCAAAGCATTGCTACTCTTCTTTGCGCTCTTGGCGTTTTGCGTTGACTCTTTTGGTTGTGGCTACGCCAAGTTGCGCACTACGTACTACACACTACGTTTCACGTTTCACTTATCACGCCAACAGCGCATACTCCATACTATCGGCCAGCGCGTGCCAACTGGCCTCGATGATGTTGGTATGCGCCCCAATCGTACTCCAACTGCGCGTACCGTACTGGCTGTCAATCAGCACTCGCACCTGGGCTCCGGTAGCGTTGTCGTCCAGAATACGCACCTTGTAGTCAATTAGCTTGAGTCCGTGCAGTTGGGGGTAGACGTCCACCAACGCCTGGCGCAGGGCAGCATCCAGGGCGTTGACCGGGCCGTTGCCCTCAGCAGCCGTGTGCATCAGCTTGGGGCCAACGCGCACCTTGACAGTAGCCTCGGCCATCAGCCCGCGACCGCGCCGCTGCTGCACCAGGACCATGTAGTCAATCAACTCAAAGGGGGGCACGTAGGCGGGATGGGTGCGGCGCAGCATCAGTTCCACAGAGGCTTCGGCGCTCTCAAAGGTGAAGCCGTGGGCCTCTAACTGCTTGATCTGCTCCAGGACGCCGCGCACGTCCAGGCTTTCGGCGTCGAGACCAAACTGTTTGATTTTGTCCACGATGTTGCCTCGCCCCGACAGTTCGGAGACGACGCTGCGCTGTTCGTTGCCCACCAATCGGGGGTCGATGTGCTGGTAGCTGTCAACGTTTTTGAGCATGGCGGCCACGTGGATGCCCCCCTTGTGGGCAAAGGCACTGGCCCCGACGAAGGGGTAATGGTCGTCGTGGACCAGGTTGGCTACTTCGGCCACGTAACGGGAAACGGCCGTTAACTCCCGCAACTTCTCCAACGGCAAACAATCATAACCCATCTTCAACTGGAGGTCGGGGATGATGGTACAGAGGTTGGCGTTGGCCACCCGCTCGCCGTAGCCGTTGATGGTGCCCTGCACGTGGACGGCCCCCGCTTTGATGGCCGCCAGCGAGTTGGCCACACCGCAGCCGCCATCGTCGTGGGTGTGGATGCCCACGGCCGTTTCTCCCAACTGCTGTTTAACGGCCGCGACAATCTGCTCAATCTCCCAGGGCAGCGTGCCGCCGTTGGTATCACACAAAACCACACAGTCGGCTCCGTTAACGGCCGCGGCCTGCACTGTGGCCAGCGCATACTCGGCATTGGCTTTATAACCGTCAAAAAAATGTTCGGCATCGTAAATCACTTCTCGGCCTTGCGCCTGGCAGTAAGCCACGCTCTCGCCGATCATGGCCAGGTTTTCTTCGTGGTTCGTTTCCAGTACATCAAGCACATGCAGGTCCCAACTTTTACCCACCAGCGTAATGACGGGCGTGTTGGCCTCGATCAGCAGGCGCAAATTGGCGTCATCTTGCGGCCGGCTGTTTTTGCGCCGGGTCGAGCCAAAAGCGGCCACTTTCGCCTGCTGCAAATGGAGCGACGGCACCCGCTTGAAAAACTCCACATCTTTGGGATTGGAGCCAGGCCAGCCACCCTCAATGTAATGGATGCCGAATTCATCCAGCCGGCGGGCAATTTTGAGCTTGTCTTCCAACGAAAGGGAAATGCCTTCTCGCTGCGTGCCGTCGCGCAGGGTGGTGTCGTAGAGGAGGATTTGGGTCATAGTTCGTATTGCGTATTGCGTATTGCGTAGCCCACTCACGGAATACGCAATACGCAATACGTTCTAGGCTAATGTGTTGATTCTGGCCGGATGAAGCTGCTCATAGGCCCGCACCCGCTCTTCTTGTTTGAACAGGTAGCCGAGCTGGTCCAGCCCTTCGAGCAGGCAGGTTTTACTGAAATGGTCGATGGGGAAGGGAATGGAACGGCCGTCTGGCAGAACCAGTTGTTGCGCGGCCAGATCGACCGTGACCTGGGTGGCCGGGTCTTCCTCCACCAGGCTGAGCAGTTGGCGGTGGGTGGCCTCATCTACTTCAATGGGCAGCAGCCCGTTCTTCAGCGAATTATTGCGAAAAATGTCGGCGAAGGATGTGCTGATAATGGCCCGGAGGCCCCAATCCATTAGCGACCAGGGGGCATGTTCCCGGCTGGAACCACAGCCAAAGTTGTCGCCCGCCAGCAAGATTTTGGCCCCCTGCGCCTCCGGCTTATTCAGCACAAAATCGGTATTGGGCGAGCCATCTTCCAGATAGCGCCAATCCGCAAAACAATTCTGCCCCAACCCCTTCTTGCTAATCGTCTTCAAAAAACGGGCCGGGATAATCTGGTCGGTATCGATATTTTCGGTCGGAATCGCCACCAGGTGGCTGGTCAGGGTGGTGAATGGGTGCATGTCGGTATACCTTTTTGATGCTGCAAACTGTGGGCGTAAAACGTAAAGCGTAAAACGTAAGGAGCGGCTTCTTACGCATTACGTTTTACGCATTACGCCTTACGTTTTACGATTGAAAACTCCTCACATCCGTCACCACCCCGGTCACGGCCGAGGCGGCGGCGGTCAGGGGGCTGGCCAGGAAGGTGCGGCCGCCTTTGCCCTGTCGTCCTTCAAAGTTACGGTTGCTGGTGGAAATGGCGTATTGGCCTGGCTGAAGCTGGTCGCCATTCATGGCGATGCACATGGAACAGCCGGCCTCGCGCCAGTCGGCCCCGGCCTCTTTGAAAATACGGTCCAGCCCTTCGGCTTCGGCCTGCTTTTTGACCATCTGCGAACCAGGCACGACCATGACGCGCACCCCTTCCTTGAAGCGACGGCCGTTTACCAGCGCCGCCGCCTCACGCAAATCACTAATGCGGGAATTGGTGCAGCTACCGATAAAAACCACGTCAACCGGATGGCCCAGCAACGGCCGTCCCGGTTGCAAATCCATGTAGCGCAGCGCTTTCTCCAACGTCTGTCGCTCGCTGAGATCGGCTATCTGCTCCGGGCTGGGGATGGGCTGGCTGATGGGCAGCCCCATGCCGGGATTGGTGCCGTAGGTGATCATCGGTTCCAATTGGCTGGCATCTAGCTGGACCGTTTTGTCATAAACGGCCCCGTCGTCGCTGGGGAGGGTGCGCCATTGGGCAACGGCCGTTTCCCACGCATCATCTTGAGGGGCAAACGGCCGTCCGGCCACGTACTCAAAGGTGGTGTCGTCGGGGGCCACCAGGCCGGCGCGCGCCCCGCCCTCAATGCTCATGTTGCAGATGGTCATGCGCTGCTCCATAGAGAGGCTGCGGATGGCCGGGCCGGTATACTCAAAGACGTGGCCCGTACCGCCACCCACACCAATTTTAGCCAGCAAAGCCAGGATGATGTCTTTGGCAGCAACACCGGGGGATAAACGGCCGTTGACTTCTACCTTATACGTCTTCGGCTTGTTTTGCAGCAGGCATTGCGTAGCCAGCACATGCTCTACCTCGCTGGTGCCAATGCCAAAGGCCAACGCGCCAAAGGCCCCGTGCGTGGCCGTGTGGCTATCGCCGCAGACAATCGTCATGCCCGGCTGCGTCAGCCCCAGTTCCGGCCCGATGACGTGGACAATGCCCCGGTTGGGACTTTCCATGCCGTGCAGCGGAATGCCAAAGTCGCGGCAGTTTTCTTCCAGCGTGGCAATCTGTTTGGCGGCAATGGCATCCTGAATAGGTACGCCAATGGGCGTGGTGGGGATGCTGTGGTCCATCGTCGCCAGCGTCTTATCCGGCCGGCGTACCTTGAGTCCCCGCTCGCGCAGCCCCGAAAATGCCTGTGGCGAGGTTACTTCATGGATCAGATGCAGGTCAATGTACAAAACGGCCGGGCTGCCCGGCTCATCGGCCACCAGGTGCTGGCGCCAAATTTTGTCGATGATGGTTTGAGGGTTGTTCATAAAAAGTCCTTGTGCAAATTTTCACCACGGATGACACGGATGGAACGGATGAGTCCACTGAAAAAACCGAGTTTTTTGCTAAAACGCATCACAATCACCAGAGTGGTTGGCCTTGAAAAACTCGGTTTTTGGACCTTTTTTCAGTAGTGTCACGGATTCCCACGGATTTTTTTATCCGTCTTAATCCGCTTGATCCGTTAAATCCGTGGTTAAATAATCCGTTCCTTCCCCTAATCTACTGTTCTCCTCACGCGCCGCCAGCAGCTTGTTCAACGCGCTGATATAAGCCCGCGCGCTGGCTACAATGATGTCCGTACTGGCCCCATGGCCGCTAAAGGTACGCACATAAGGCTGGTCGGTCTGGGGATTGACCCGGTAATCCTTCTCCCCGTTGTGGGGCTGGATGCGGATGGTCGTCTCCGCCACAGCGTCTAATCCCTCGGTCACGGCGTTGATGGCAAACTCGATGAGCGTACTCTCAATGCCGATGATGCGGCTGATCGCCTGGTAGACAGAATCAACCGGCCCCGTGCCTAACGCCGCATCCTCGTAAGTCACCCCATCCGGCCCGGTCAGGCTGACGGTGGCCGTGGGCGTGCTGCGGTCGCCACAGGAGACCTGGATATAGTTCAGCTTCCAGATTTCCGGCGGCTGGTAGATTTCGTCGGTTATGATAGCCTGAATATCGGCATCCGTCACCACTTTTTTCTTGTCGGCCAGCCCTTTGAACCGCTTAAAGGCTGCGTTCAAGTCTTCCTGGCTCAGGTTATCGTAGCCCAATTCTTCCAGGCGGACGCGGAAGGCGTGACGGCCGCTATGTTTACCCAACACCAGCCGCGACGCATTCAGCCCCACCGTTTCCGGCCGCATAATTTCGTAGGTCTGCTGATTCTTGAGCATCCCGTCCTGGTGGATGCCGGCTTCGTGGGCAAAGGCGTTGGCCCCGACGATAGCCTTGTTGGGCTGGACGACCAATCCGGTATAGGCGCTGACCATGCGGCTGGTGCGGGTCAGTTGGGTGGTGTCGATGTTGGTCTCCAGATGGTACATGGTGGGGCGGGTATGAATGGCCATCACCACTTCTTCCAGCGATGTGTTGCCCGCCCGCTCACCGATGCCGTTGATGGTCACTTCCATCTGGCGTGCGCCGGCCTGCACGCCGGCCAGGGTGTTGGCGGTGGCCAATCCCAGGTCGTTGTGGCAGTGGGTGGACCAGATGACTTGATCGGCGCCGGGCGTGTTTTCAATCAAGTATTTGATGAGCCAGCCAAATTCTTCGGGCGTAGTATAGCCCACGGTGTCGGGAATGTTGAGGGTGGTGGCTCCAGCTTTAATCGCTTCACCTAAAACCTGCACCAGGAAGTCGGGGTCGGAACGGCCGGCGTCTTCGGGCGAAAATTCCACGTCGTCGCACAGACTGCGGGCGAAGCTGACGGCCTCGATGACCTGTTCGATGCACTCTTCGCGGTCAATTTTGAGCTTGTGGCGCAGATGGATGTCGCTGGTGGCCAGGAAGGTGTGGATGCGGTGGCGGGGCGCGTCTTTGACGGCATCGTAAGCGCGTTGGATGTCGGTCTGGCTGGCGCGGGCTAATCCGGCAATGACCATGGGTTGACCCGTTCTGCGCCCCTCGGTCAGCGGTCCAATCTCGCGGGCAATACGATTCACCGCTTCAAAATCGCCGGGGGAGGCAATGGGGAAACCGGCCTCGCAAATATCCACGCCCAGCCGGGACAACTGGCGGGCAATCTCCACCTTTTCTTCGACGTTGAGCGTGGCCCCAGGGGACTGCTCCCCATCGCGTAGGGTGGTGTCGAAGATGAGAATGGTGTTGGGGGAAGTTGTGGTCATGGTACTCTCCTTGCAGAGTGGCGAAGTGGCGGGGTAACTTCGCCACCTCGCCACCTCGCCACCTCGCCACTTCGCTACTCCGCTACTCCGCTACGTCTACCGGTTTCAGCCAGGGCATCATCTGCCGCAGCTCACGGCCGACTTCTTCGATGTGGCTGTCACGGGCGGCGGCGCGGCGTTGGTTGAACCAGTTACGGCCGTTTACATTCTCATCAATCCAACCCTCAGCATACGCGCCGGAGCGGATTTCTTCTAACATCTGTTTCATGGCGGCGCGGGTCTCGTCGGTGATGATGCGCGGGCCGCCGGTGTAGTCGCCATGTTCGGCCGTATCGCTGACGCTGTAACGCATATAGCTCAGGCCGCCCTGGTACATCAGGTCCACAATCAGCTTTAGTTCGTGCAGGCACTCAAAGTAGGCGATTTCCGGCTGGTAGCCCGCCTCGACCAGCG
Source organism: Anaerolineae bacterium (assembly GCA_007123775.1). Lineage (GTDB taxonomy): Bacteria > Chloroflexota > Anaerolineae > Promineifilales > Promineifilaceae > SLGK01. The sequence continues at coordinate 15,886 of SLGK01000216.1, forward strand.
TGTTAAAGCCGCTTTCCACCAGGGCCGCCACGCCGCCGCACAGGACCGCCTGCTCGCCAAAGAGGTCGGTTTCCGTCTCTTCGGCGAAGGTGGTTTCGATGACCCCGGCCCG